>JAIRVZ010000011.1 GCA_031253625.1 Dysgonamonadaceae bacterium | reverse complement strand
ATAAAAAACGTTCCTTTTTACTTTATAATCAGATTAAGGATTTTCACAGGATGTAGAAATCCTTAGAGTACCTCAAAACGCACATTTTGCATCAAATATTTCGTTAGAGTACCTTTTGTAGGAAATGTTGGCGAGACCCCATTATGGAAATATACGGTCGTTTTTGTTGGATAATATCACCCATTGCGAGTGAATTTTTGCCACTTGTCTGAAACAAAAAACAGGACAAGGAAAAAATAAAACAGGACAATATATTTGTATTTCCATTATTATCTGTTTGGTATGTTTTTGAAAACAGGATATCATAAAAATAAATAAGGATATATGGTGTTAATTAATAACTATTTTAAATACTTTGTACTTATGAATATAAACAAAATTTGATTTTAATTTATAAATTATTATAAAACATTTCACTAATTTTAAAAGTTCATAGATATGAAAAAAACATTTTATTTATTAATTGCCTTAATTGCAATTGGTTGTACACAAAATTTTGATTCGGATAATTTTCTTTTATCCGAATCAATTGAAAATAATGCTGCAATTGAACTGGTGAAGTCATTTGCAGAAAGTATTAAAGGTAATCAGATTGAAGCGAGGTCTGCAATTCAATCGAATATGATTATTACAGAAATAGAAAGTAAAACGCTTTATTTTGACATTTCTGAAGATTTGAGGTCGCAGCGGAGCAATATAGATTCAAAATCTGTGTCTGTGCAGTTAAAGACTGTAAAATTTAATCGAAATGGCAAAAGTGGTTTTTCTATTGTATCGGATGATAGCAGGACAAATAGAGTATATGCCTATGTTGAAAATGGTAGCCTTTCTGACACGACTTTTAATATTGGATTAACAATTGCTTTAGAAAAAATTGAAAGAGCATGCGAGTATGATTTGGTTGATTATTATAAAAATGAAAAGTTTGTTCCGACCAGAGCAGATTTTCCTTTGCTTGTTAATAACATTCTTCCAACTTATTGGGATCAAACTGCCCCATTCAATCTATCTGCGCCTCCTACATCTTGCTCTCGCCCTAACGAATGGGCGTATGCAGGGCGCGCCGCTGCCGGTTGTACACCTGTTGCTGTTTCACAGGCCGTAGCATTTTTATGCCCGCCTGCTATTTCCCAGAATTTTGATCTTCTCACTTTGAGACAATCGAATTTTCAATCCGGTTCAATAAGCGGTCCGAATATAGGTAATTTATCTACATTTATTGGTTATATCGGATATTGCGTTAATGCATCTTATGGTTGTAATACTGGTGCCTGGTCGAAAGAAATCAGAGATGAATTTTCATCGTGGGGTATTTTTTATCAATTTTATTCTAATACAAATATAGATTTGGGGAAATTGGCACAAAATTTGAATTATCATCTGCCGCACATAACAAGCGGTTTCAGAAAAAGTCCAAGAGAAGGACATACTTGGCTATGGACTGGTATTCATTGTTGGTGTTCTGGAATAAAATCCAATGGTGAGTATATTGTTTATCCTGGTACCGTTCTGCTATACTGCAATTGGGGTTGGGGTGGTTCAAGTGATGGATGGTTTGTAGAATACGAAAGGCCTGACCCCAACAAGCCGTCGTTTCTGGACGACAACGACCAATTATATATAACAGGAACATCTTATGTAAGACCTTGATTATGAATTCAAAAAACTCAAATATTAAAATTTATTCTTTATATGTATCGATTTTGTTGGCTGCTATTTTTTTAGGTTGTAAGGACGATACACCACCCGGAGGTCATTCTTATCCTCTTTTTAAAAACTCGAATGAATTGTTGTTATTAAAAAGCGATGCTACTCCTTTCGAAGTTAAACCGCTGGATAGTAATTGGAAACTTGGGGCGATTGAAGTAAATGGAGAAATACATCAAAATACATACGCATATACAACAGGAATAACTTTAGGTCAAAACATCTTCCGCGACACGATGTCCGTCAAATGGATAGAAGTGTATAAATTATCTAATATAATCAAAGTTAAGCCTCACCACAACACTACAGGAACAGAAAGAAATTTAAAGTTACATCTTTGGGCGCCACCGTCACGCTATAACGCTACGTTGCATATTATACAACCTGCTGAATAATAAAGACCAGGCGGAGTATTTTAGTTGTGCGATGTTCAATTATCTCTTTTTGTCCATTTTAATTGGAAATCCGTCAACAGGTTTTTGGCGAATTATATTTGTTTTAATTTCAGATGTTTGCAATTCGTCTCCAAGTTGAGGACGAATTTCTGCAACAAGTTGTTGCAGAAATTTATTATCTTGATTATAAAACAGATAGAAACTTTTTATGTTGTATAAATTACGTTCAGAAAATCCCTGCATACCGGGAAACTCGGCCTTTAATTCTTTACTTAACCCAACTTGGGGTCTCGCCAACATTTTCCAGAAAACCCCCTCTAAGTGTTTTTTGTGTTCCCAAAAACGAGGGTTTATGGGATTGTTTCATTAAGTACAAAAAAAACGATTCTTTTCCGTACAAAATCAGTTCCAAAAGAAATTCCATTATCATATTCCGAATATTTTGTACCTTTGGCATTTTTGGAACTTATAATTTTACTGTATGATATTGGGATATGCCAGGGTAAGTACCCATGAACAAAATTTAGAACGTCAAGCCGACCAATTACAACAATTGGGGTGTGAACGTATTTTTCAGGAAAAGATAACCGGTTTGAAAAGAGAGCGCCCGGAATTGGACAAACTTTTTGACCAGTTGAGACCTGATGACATTATCGTTGTAACAGAATTAACGCGATTGAGCAGGTCAATAAGAGACTTGTTTGCTTTGGTTGATACGATTCATCAAAAGGGCGCTCACGTGAAAAGCATGAAAGAACCATGGTTAGATACAACTACTTCGCAGGGAAAGTTACTGTTTGCCATTTTTGCGGGAGTAAGCCAGTTTGAGAGAGATTTAATCAGCGAACGAACAAAGGAGGGACTTGCAAGCGCTCGTGCACGCGGACGGAAAGGAGGACGACCACCAAAACCCTTAAAGGATATAGAATTAGCACTGAAAATGCATGAAAACAAAAATTATTCCATATCAGAGATTGTAAAAGCAACCGGAATCGGTAAAACTACTTTATACCGGTACCTTCATGGCTGTAGTCCAATAAACACATAATTCAATAAGGTTGTGGGGGTTATGGAATATGCAAAAATATTGTTAACAGAAGAACAAAGATTGGAACTAACAAGACTTCCTGACAATGTAAGAGATTGGAAAATAGAAAAATACTATACTTTGAATGATTTCGATATCGCTAATACTCTTCAGCAAAGAAAAGATTATAACCGGATTGGCTTTGCATTGCAACTTTGTTATTTGCGATATCCGGGATGGACGCTTACTGAGATAAGTGACATTCCCGACACGATTATATATTATATTGCCAATCAGATAAATGCAGATGCCAAAGATATAGAGAATTACGGAATAAGAGAAAAAACCCGACTGGAACATCTTCAGAAGTTGCGTGAAATATATGGTTTTAGATTTTTCAACGACACGGACAAGTCTTTGTTGCAGGAATATCTGATACCTCTTGCTATGGAAAACGATCATGTGTTACGGCTTATAAAACTGTCCATTTAAAGATTACGGGAACAAAAAATCATCACTGGCATATCTGAAAGAAGACCCCGGACAAAGTTCCCCAAAAGCATTTATGAACACTGTTAAACGGCTGGAAACCATTCGGGGTTTGAACTTGAATGTTGATTTCAAAGAAATCCATCCCAACCGGATGAAACAACTCTCACGATTGGGTTCCAAATACGAACCGCATTCTTTCCGCCGTTTCAAGGAAGACAAGCGTTATGCTCTGCTGCTTTCCTATCTGCACGAATTAAGACAGAGACTGATAGATTTGGCTGTAGAAATCCACGACAAACAAAGATCTTCTGGCTAATAAATATCATCACTTGCGTAAATATACCCCGGCGCTGGTAAAACATCTGAAATTTTCCGCATCGGGCGCATCCATGAATTCTTTAGTAAAGGCTTTATCTGTCATACATACTGTAAATGAAGCAGGGACAAGAAAAATTCCCGATGATGCTCCTTTAGATTTTGTTGCGAAACGATGGGAAAAATATATTCACGATCCGGATGGCTCCATCAATCGAAGTTATTATGAAATGGCTGTATTTGCGGAACTTAAAAACAGGATACGGTCGGGCGATATAGCGGTGGAAGGAAGCCGGAATTACCGGAATTTTGATGAATACCTGCTACCGGCAGGCGAATGGAATGCCGTTACCGACAAACTTGCCGTAAGCGCCTGCTGTGACGAATATATACAGGAAAGAAACCAATCTATGAATGACCGGCTCAAATGGTTATCCGACAATATTCAAGGGTTGGATTGTATCAACCTGTCGGAAGGTAAAATTCATGTCGGAAGGTTAGAAAAAGAAACACCTGAAGAAGCAGAGCAACTGACTGAAAGGCTGTACGGTCTTCTTCCCCATGTTAAACTGACAGACCTGCTGCTTGAGGTCTCCGGCTGGACCGGATTCGACAGACATTTTATTCATGCATCCACCGGCAGTATGCCTCAAAATAAGGAAAAACCGGTTGTTATGGCATCGTTGATGGCAATGGGAACCAATATCGGGTTGTCGAAAATGGCGGACTGTACTCCGGGTATCAGTTATCATCAAATGTCGCATGCGGCACAATGGCGGATGTACGACGAAGCCATGAAACGCGCCCAGGCCTGTCTGGTGAATTATCAGCACAGGCAGTCTCTTCCCGCCCGATGGGGCGATGGCACAACATCGTCCAGCGACGGGATGAGAATACAGGTAGGCGTTTCGTCCCTGGAAGCCGAGCGCAATCCTCATTATGGACTGAATAGGGGAACAACCATTTACCGGTTTGTCAGTGACCGGTTTTCAACTTTTTACACCAAAGTCATCAATACCAACGTCCGCGATGCCGTACATGTAATTGACGGGCTGCTGTATCACGAAACCGAATTGTGTATTGACGAAAGAGACAATTACGACGATGTGCTTCGTTTAGCCTGTTCCATTCGTGATGGGCGAGTTTCCGGTTCCCTGATTATGTCCAAATTGGGTTCGTATGCCTGGCAGAACTCTTTGGCAACAACCCTGCGGGAAATGGGACGTATCGAAAAAACCATCTTTATTCTGGATTATATTTCCAACGAAACACTAAGACGCCGTATCCAACGCGGTTTGAACAAGGGAGAGGCAATGAATGCTCTGGCAAGAGCAATTTTCTTCGGAAAACAGGGACAGTTCATGGAACGGGAGATGCAAGACCAGTTACAGAGAGCCAGCGCCCTGAATATCCTGATTAACGCAATAAGTGTTTGGAATACCGTATATTTACAGAAGGCAATAGATTATCTAAAGTCCGAAAACGGTCTTGATGAAAATCTGCTGAAACACATTTCTCCTCTCGCATGGGCACACATTAACTTTTTAGGTGAATACTCCTTTAATCCCTAGAACATACCTAAACACAACGAATACAGACCATTAAATGCAAGTAAAAATCCTTAAAGGGGGTAAAATTGTGATTTTTTACGAAAAATTTCTCTTAGAGGGGGTTTTCTGGAAAATGTTGGCGATACCCCTATGTGCAAAGTCATTACTTTTTTGTAAATAAAAATCATTTGTAATTATTTATTAAAAACAAAAGGGAAAAAAAAGCCACAAAACATTGTATAACAGGCATATAAATTTTCAATGTTATTTAACATATTTGTCGAAATTCGATCGAAATATTAACAATAATTAACATAATAAATTTGGTAAATAATAAATAATTTAGTACCTTTATACTCAAGAAATTAATATTAACATTTAAACAATTAATAAAATGAAATCAACAGAGAGTTTTAAAAACACAATCCGGATGTATTTGGACAAAAGAGCAAATGAAGATGAACTTTTTGCTCTAAAATACGCCAAAGCCAACAAGAGTATCAACGACTGTATTATCTATATACTGAATACAGTAAAGAAAAGCGGTTGTAATGGCTTTGCAGATGATGAAATTTATTCAATGGCAGTACATTATTACGATGAAGATAATGTAGAAACAGGTAAGCCTGTAAACTGCCATGTAGTAGTGAACCACGTCGTTGAACTGACCGCAGAAGAAAAGGAACAGGCACGCAAGGAAGCGATACAAAAGGCGCATGACGAGGCTTATAACAAGATGAAACAGCCTGCAAGAAAAACAACAAAACCGGAAATCAGCAATCAACCAACCCTGTTTAATTTTTAAAACCATGAAACCGAAAAACAAATTCCAAAAGCAAATTTTTGAGTTAAGTAAAAAATTGCCTCCCATTACCGAAACACAGGTAAAATGGGCATATCTAAACTGTTTTGAACATTTCGGCTTTAGAACGAAAAAAGGCGTTATTACCTGTCTGGAGTGCGGCACATCGTGGAAAAGCGAACAAATCCTAATTGACAGTATATGTGGATGTTCATGTCTTAATTGTCGGATAGAATTGAAAATTAAGGACACACGTAAAAAAACATTCAGAGATTATCAATATTTTTGCATCATTACTACATTCAAGGGTTTTCAAGTATTACGCTTCTTTTACGTCAGTTATGAAGCAAAGGCAGGTGTAGAGGCAAAATACTTTCATTCTGAAGTGCTCCAAAAGTGGATAGCCCCCGACGGCAAAAATGTAACTGTTGCGAGATTGCAAATTGCAAGTTATTTAGGCGGTAATTGGAATTTTAAATCAAATCTCGAAATACGACCCAACCGTAATCATCATAATATAATGCCTGCCTGCATTTATCCTCGCCAGCGACTTATACCCGAAATCAAACGCAGTGGTTATCGTAGAAATTTTTTCAAATTGACGCCATTTGACCTTTTCCATGCACTGTTGACCGAGAGCAAAGCGGAAACACTCCTGAAAGCGGGACAGACACCATTGTTAAAATACTTCACTGATAGTAGTTCCCGTAACATAAGTGATTATTGGCCATCTGTCAAAATCTGTATTCGTAACGGCTATCAAATCACCGATGCTTCAATTTGGTGTGATTATATCAATCTATTGCGCTTTTTTGAAAAAGATTTGCACAATGCAAAATACGTTTGTCCTATCGACCTTAAAGCCGAACATGATAGATATGTAAGGAAAAAACGAGAATGGCAGAAACAGCAGGACAGAGAAAAAGCAAAACGAAAAGCGCTGAAAGATAATGAGCGATTTACAGAATTGAAGTCCCGATTTTTTGGCATTTGCTTTACAGACGGATTAATACATGTAAGGGTGCTTGAAAGCGTAGATGAAATCATACAAGAGGGGGATGTCCTCAAGCATTGCGTATTTACCAATGATTATCATTTGAAACCTGATTCGCTTATCCTGTCTGCCTGTATCGACAATAAACGGATTGAAACCATCGAAGTGTCCTTATCCAAATTAAAGATACTCCAAAGTCGAGGGGTTTGTAATAAAAACACCGAATATCACGATGTGATAATTGCCCTTGTAAAGAAGAATATACATCTGATACGTAAACGATTAAAAGCAGCATAAATATTAATATTAAACTTTGGAGGAATAAAAGTGAAGAAAGACGAATTAATAAGATGGATAAAGCGCTATGAATTGGATATAAGCCACTACGATAATGTAATAGCAAAGGCTAAACAGGCAAGAGTAGATAAAGCAAAAGCAAAAAAACTTTGTCCGATTTAAAACATAAATTAAAAACTAAACAATATGTATGATAAGCGATTTTTAAAGGTAAAAAAGTTAGGAGAGGAACGATATTTCCGTGATGACAGGGAATTTTTTAAGTTTATTAAGAAACAGTCCGGGAGAACATTCAATGATATGTATCGGACATACGACATGCTTGTAGATAATGTGAAGTCCGGCAAACTCAATCCAAACGCCTCGAAAAGTTATTGGGAAACACACATAAACACAGACAACGACAAATTGATTATCGGTGACTTCATCTTCCGGATTTTCAGAGGTTACTTTGACAGAACAAGTGGATTATATACAATCAATATTTTGGCGGAAGCAAAAGCAAATTTTTTATGTGCCAACGATGTATATAGTATTTTCAGTGAAGAAATTAAAAATTCAAAGGCGTTATAATATTCAGATAGTTGCGCACGACACGTATCAGTGTATTTTACGATGATAACAATAAAAGAATACAATTTTGAGGATAAAAAAAGAGCAAATCAAGAGGCGGGCGAGAAAGTTAATGAGGCCATAAGACTTGTTGACGGTAAAAACGGTTATAAAGGTGGTAATGAAATCACTTGGAATGCAGAATTAAAAATCTACTGGGGGCATAATATCTATACAACAATAGTAAGGCTCGATGACGCAAGAGGATATCATGATGCTGCTTATTTTTGTAATGGCACGTTTTGGCTATACAGGTATCCTGTCGAAGTTGAACTGCTTTGAAAAATGTGTATATTTGCACTGAATATGATAAAATTATAGCGTGGGACGAAAACGAATGAGAGAAGAACCGACTTCCTATAAAAGACCTGTCGGCAGGCCGAAAGGGCTTAAAGTTAAAAAAACGAAGTTAAAAGAAAGCATCAAAAAACGCCATACTTTTGTTTTGACTGACCAAACAGCCGAATTATTGAAAGGAATGTCAGAAAAAATCGGATTAAGCATGTCAGCATTGATTGAAATCGCCGTTTCAAAATTTGCCGAGACACAGAAATAATTTTCCATTTTCACTATTATTGTGAAAGAAACATTACCTTTGTACCCAAATTGAGAATATGATAGTTTCTTTTGAACAACCGTATTTACGCGATTTGTACGAAACAGGAAAATCGTACGATAAAAAACACCGTTTTCAGCCTCCTGTAATTGAAAAGTATAAAGAACGTATTGATACACTTAAAAAGGCTCATAGAATAGAAGATTTGTTTCCGATAACATCTTTGAATTATAAAGTCTTACAGGGCGATAAACAGGGTATTTCATCTATCAGGGTAAACCAAAAATACCGAATTGAATTTACTGTTGAAAGAAGCGAAAACGATATTCTTCTTACGGTATGTAACATACAAGAACTTTCGAACCATTATAAATAAAATAGTTATGATTACTTTACAAGGAATTGAACCAGGCATGATTGCCAATAATCTTACTCCGTTTAAGCCAACCCATCCGGGCAGCCTATTGAAAGACGAACTGGAGTATCGGCATATTCCGCAATTGCAATTCACAAAAAGATTGAAGTTACCCAACTCTGCTTTTAACGAAATACTAAACGGCAAACGTCCTGTAACAATCGACTTCGCCCTCCTCATGGAAGCCGCCTTGAATATTCCCGCATATATTCTTATTGGCTTGCAAACCGATTATAACTTGCAAATAGCCAAGAACGACATTAAACTTCGAGAGCGCCTCGCTGAAGTACGTAAACTTGTATCTTTATTTTAACCACCGCTTTCAAACAAAGGCGCACAAAAATTATAATATTAAATGAGAAATATAAAAAAGTACAATACAAATCTCGCACGTGTACCGCAACACATGAGTTTCGATTCCGATGCTATAACGCAACAGTTCCAGAGGCAGGCAGGACTGGTGAGGGATATTTTTCTTTTTACAGTAAAAAGACAGTTTTCAGGCAATATCTTTGGTGAAATTGAATTTACTGTTGACGAGTTCTGTAAAGAGATGGGCTATAACAAATCAGAAATGTACCGACGCATGGACATATTTAGGGAAAAAAGTGAGTATAATGAAAAGAAACATCCTTTGCCAAAACCGCCAAGTTTGGTCGACGGCCATGAATGCGACGGTCTTTTAGAATATTCTCTTTATCGGGCTGCAAGAGAAAATGTTGTGTTTCATAGATACAGCAAAAACGGAAATCCGGAAATCAGAGCATATCAGATATTACAGTCTGTAGAAGTAATCTATGACAAATCAACACAAAAAAGCGTTAAGCGTAAATATTCAATCGTTTTAAGCGCTGATATTCTCAATGAGGCATTCTTTAGATTTTTTGTAATTGACTATTCCAATTACATAGCATTAGCATCAAAATCATCTGATGCAACAAGTTCTTATAGAAATTTTTATGTTTTCTATGGGCGTATGGTCGCCACAGCAAAATATCAAAACAGGCATACATATATCACGACTGTCGATGAGTTAGTAGAAATATTCAATTACAACCAGGAACAAGAGCCGAAGCATAAAAAAATGAGCGTTAGGCGTGCGTTAGATGCAATCAAGAAAAAACTATCACATCCTTTCAATTATAAGTTTGTAGCAGATGCCGCAAGTAAATCAAAATTGCAATATCACGTTTTGTTTACTTTCACTGACGATGTTTTAGAATATTACGATGAAAGAATGATGTACACCTTTTGGACAGCGTTAAGACAACGAGGAATCCAACATTTTGCACAAAAAATAATGGATAAGAATTACGATTATAAAAAAATGATAGAAATGCAAAAAAATATGCCAAAGGAAAGATTGGAAGAATTTCATAAATGGTGGTTTAGTAAAGAAGATTACGACTTCAAACAAATGTTACTCGAAGAACTTAAACGAGAAATATTTTCAATAGAAGCACAAGCAGTAGAACAAATTTAGTTGTGGGAATCTGCGACCTTTGGCAATTTAGTTGTGGGAATCTGCGACCTTTG
>JAIRVZ010000131.1 GCA_031253625.1 Dysgonamonadaceae bacterium | reverse complement strand
ATCCAATTCATCAATTGATTTAAGAACGAAATTTGAATACCCTTTTTGCTTTAGATTGGATAAAATGGCGGAGCCTACTAATCCCAAATGTCCTGCTACATAGATTTTTGAATCCTTTTGCATAACCAGTACTTATTGTTTTAATGCCACAAAGGTAAAAAATTTATTTACACTTAGAAATTACAAGAAAGACAAAATTGGCTTATACGGTACAGTTGTATAATGACACTATCAAAAAATGACTATCAAATTTTGATAGTCTAAAAGTTGCGGATGTGTTTTTCTCGTGTTGGTTGGAAAGAGAATTTTGAACTCAAATTCGCCAGTGGCAAATCTCCAAAACAATTAGATTGTCTCAGTTGGATAAAGTCGCTTAAAAAAAGAATGATTTTAATAGTTTTTATTTGGTGGAAAACATAGAATTCTGCCTGTTGTGTAAAAGCGTTTTTTTGTTGTGTATTTCTATCAATTTGTTATTCAAAGTTTATTTTCCCCTTTTTACTCTACTTATCTTAATTTATCATTTCTCAAATTACTAAGAAATCCAGTCCGCACGGCCAAAGCGAATGAATGTATCTCTACAATATAAGGTTCTTGGCAATGAAGTATGATGTAGCTTGTCCAAAGTCAATTTATGTATTTTTTTTCTGTCGTTATCTAAACTACAAACCGTTGCAGTTAGAGAATAATTATCTAAAATTTGTTTTGTGTCATTCCGTTCGAATATTTTTAAAACAAATTCCTCAAATTCGTTCGTCAAATCATCACAAATAACTAATTGAACATCCTTTTCTTTATATCTTTGAATGTAAGCAGAGTAAAAGGATAAAACTGATGTCGCAACATCAAATTCTTGGTTAAAGTCAACCTTTTCTAAAAGAAGACGATTAATAAAAGGTTTTGCAAAAGATAAATCTAGATCATAAGGAATAAATCGGCCGTCAATAAATTCCTTAAAATAATTACTGGGATTTGAAGATATTGCGATTGCTACAGCCATTTCATTTGGCAGCTTTAGAATTATATCTCGTTCTTTCGGGATTGAAGGTAGTTTTACAATGTATTCAGCAGTTAAATACTCTTGTATAGATTTGTGTGCAAATTCAAAATTTTGAAACCCAGATTCCAATATTAGTCCATTATGAGATTCTATTTCATTTATTACATCAATCATTTCTTCCCGAATCAAGTCATAATCTTTATATATTTTCGTATATATGTTTTCTAAATCAGTTTTTAAAAAATTATTTGTATTGTTAGTTATAGTTAAATTATATGCCATACACGATAAAAACTCAAATTTTCTGTCATTTTCAAATTTTGAGTATTTTGATTTTTTATGGACGTTTCTTTGTTGATTCCATTCTTCTAAAAGTAAATTCACAATCTTTTTATAAACAGTTCTAGGTTTTTCTGGTATATCTTTATTTCTTTCATATAAAGCACACAAATGAGCAATAGTCAAAGGTCTTATTGTTGTGTCGTAAAAAGGGGATTTTTTCACTTTTATAACAAAATCTTTAGCATCGTCTTCTCCTAACCATTTTAATGCAAATATTTCAATTTGCTCATCATTTAAAGGACAAATTTCATATATACTTATTTTAGAAAACGAGAATCTGAAATCACTTGTTCTTGAGGTTAAAATAATTTTAGAAAATTCGACATGACAAACTAATTTTTCAAATTCTTCAAGAATAACATTTTTTCTGTTTTGAAAAACAAGTTCATCAAAACCATCTAACAATAAAAGAATATTATTCTCATTCAAAAAATTTATCACTATTTTTTCTTTAAAAGAATCTATTGATTTTTCATCGAGTTCTTGAAAATCAAATTTGACACCAAGTATATCAATTATTTTATTTATGATAATACTATGATTATATTCTCTATTTGGATTATTGAAATCATTTAATTTTATTAAAATTGGATAGCAAAGATTACTATCAAAATAACCCTCATTAAAAATTAATGATTGACAAAAATACTTAAGCGAAGTGGTTTTCCCAGAGCCAACTTGTCCTAATAAAGCAATATGCCTTTCTTTACTGTTATCAAAAAGTTTTTGTAATTGGATTTTATCAACAATTTCGTCTTTATTTATTCTAACTCTCAAAGGTTGAACATATAAATCTAAATCAACAAATACTTTTTTTGTAGATTTGGACTTTTTTAAATCGAAAAAAATAACTTCAGATGACCAATTTTTTACAAATGTTAAATGCTGATTTAAAGAGTCAAGAATGTCTTTCTCTTTCGAATAGGATTTTACATCTGTGTTTTTTATTAACTTTGGTATTGAAGTAATTATTCTACTTGCAAATTCTTGTAATATTAATTCCGTAATCATATTTTTATTTACAACTTAAATATTTTATCAAAATTACACTTTTTTCGTTGTCCCAGATCAACAAACTTTGATTTTTTTACGTTGCTGCCCCAAGTCACTGAAAAAAAGAACCAATTTTTAGCTGAGTTGTTCACCTCTGATGCCTAACACAAATATACACAATTATATTTTATCTTTTCGAAACGACAAAACGCCACTCCAAATCTTTCCATTCTTCGGCATAATCAATGCCGATGCGTGGAGTAGTTATATATTCAGGAGTAGTATTGTCGTCTTCAATCCAAATGCGAGAAGAAGGCAACGTTTCTCCGTAAAAACTTTTATCTAATATCAGTTTTTTACCCACACGTCCCGGACCGGATATTTTTTCCACTCCGCGAATGAGTACGGCTTGCGGTTCGTTTTCTTTTCCCGAAACAATATTCAACATCCAATACATGCCATAAATCAGGTAAACATAAATTTTTCCTCCCTGATGATACATGACTTCGGTTCGTTGAGTGCGTCCTTTGGCCGCGTGGCAGGCTTTATCTTCTTCCCCCCGGTAAGCTTCCGTTTCGGTAATGCGGAAACGTTCGATTGTGCCATCGTCAAATTTACGCACAAGGATTTTGCCTAATAAAGCCGGTGCTAATTGCAAAACATCTTGTTGAAAAAATTCTGTTGAGAGAATTAACATGTTATTCTTTTTTTGAAACACATAGACACATAGAACACATAGGGTTTAATTATTTTTCTATGTGAATATCTATGTGTTTAAAGTCTAAGTTGCAAATATAAATATTTTTGTAATTTTGCGAAGTAAAAATTTAATATCATGCAGGCAATTTATTCAAAAATTATTTCAGGATTACTCAATATTTCCGAACGGCAAATTTCCAAAACAATCGGATTATTAGATGAAGGTGCTACCATTCCCTTTATCAGTCGCTATCGTAAAGAAGTTACAGGCGAATTGGACGAGATAGCTGTCGGAGCCATCAAACAGCACTACGAAAAATTACAGGAATTAAGTAAACGGAAAGAAACTATTCTGCAAACGATTGAAGAGCAGGAAAAACTAACTCCTGAACTTAAAAAGCGCATCGAAGATTGTTGGGATTCGACCGAATTGGAGGATATTTACCTTCCTTATAAACCCAAAAGACAAACCAGAGCGGAAATTGCACGCAAAAAAGGACTCGAACCTTTGGCCAAAATTATCATGTTGCAATTTGAACGCGACGTGTATGGTAAAGCTATGCCATTTGTAAAAGACGATGTAAAAGATGTGGATGAGGCTTTGCAAGGAGCACGCGACATTATTGCCGAATGGATTAATGAAGATGAATCGGCAAGAAATGCCATCCGTAATATTTTCAGACGGGAAGCCGTTATTTCTTCGAAAGTCGTTAAAGGGAAAGAAGAAGAGGCTGCCAAATACAGGGATTATTTTGATTTCAGCGAACCGTTGGCGCGTTGTTCTTCTCATCGTTTATTGGCTATGAGGCGGGGAGAATCGGAAGGTTTCTTGCGCGTAAGCATTTCTCCCGAAGATGATAAGTGCTTGGATGCTTTAGACCGTAAGTTTGTGAAAGGAAATACCGAATCTTCGGAGCAGGTAGAAATTGCTGTAACAGATAGTTATAAGCGTTTGCTCAAACCTTCGATAGAAACCGAATTTGCTAATCTTTCGAAAGAAAAAGCCGATGAACAGGCTATCAAGGTTTTTGCCGAAAACCTGAAACAGTTATTACTTTCTCCCCCGTTGGGACAAAAACGAGTATTGGGATTAGATCCGGGTTATCGTACAGGCTGTAAATTGGTTTGCTTGGATGCTCAGGGAACTTTATTACACAACGAAACCATTTATCCACATCCTCCACAAAATGAAAAAAGTAAGGCTGGGATGAAGGTTGTTGCCTTGGTTTCGACTTACAACATAGATGCCATTGCCATAGGAAACGGTACGGCAAGCCGCGAAACGGAAGAATTTATCACTAATTTAAGATACGACCGCAAAGTACAGGTTTTTGTCGTAAGCGAAGATGGCGCCTCTATATATTCAGCCTCTAAAATTGCACGAGAAGAATTTCCGGAATATGACGTAACAGTGCGAGGGGCGGTAAGCATCGGTCGCCGGTTAATGGACCCGTTGGCTGAGTTGGTAAAGATTGATCCGAAATCGATAGGAGTGGGGCAATACCAACACGATGTAGACCAAACGAAATTGAAACAATCGCTTGACCAAACCGTAGAAAGCTGCGTAAATCAAGTTGGTGTTAATTTGAATACGGCAAGTAAACATTTATTGACTTACATTTCGGGATTAGGTCCTACACTCGCTCAAAATATCGTCAATTATCGCACTGAAAAAGGAGCATTCAAAAGCCGAAAGGAATTATTGAAAGTTCCCCGTTTGGGAGAAAAAGCTTTCGAGCAGTGTGCCGGATTTTTACGCATTCCCGAAACCAACAATCCGTTGGATAATTCTGCCGTACACCCGGAAAGTTATTTTGTAGTCGAAAAAATGGCTAAAGATTTGAATAGTGATGTGGCGACGCTTGTTTCTGATAAATCATTGAAAAAGCAATTGAAATTAGAAAACTATCTGACTTCCACAATCGGGATGCCTACCTTGCAAGATATTATGAGTGAATTGGATAAACCCGGACGAGACCCTCGACAGGGCATCCAAATCTTCGAATTCGACAAGTCGGTCAAAACCATCAATGATTTGCGCGAAGGAATGATATTGCCCGGTATTATCAGCAACATCACAAACTTTGGCTGTTTTGTTGACATAGGTGTTAAAGAAAAAGGATTAGTTCATATTTCCGAAATGGCCGATCGCTTTGTTTCCGATCCGACGGAAATCGTAAAACTGCATCAACATGTGCAAGTCAAAGTGTTGAGTGTTGATTTGGAACGGAAACGGATTCAGCTTTCAATGAAATTGAATTGATTAGAAATATTCGCAAATAAAAAGTCTCAACTATTATCAGCAAAAATATTATATTCGATTTTATACTCTCAGTTTGCCTGAAAGAGAGAAATTTTTACCCGTCTGTATGTAATTCAAAAGGATTTTATATACATTTGTACTTTGATTATTAACGAAATTTTTCGTGTATGATAATTAAAAAATCGTGCTGACAAGCACAAGACATATAAAAAATAGCGATTGCTGCTATTCTTGAGCATCATTTTCCACATTAAACTCATTTTGATGAGTTACCAAATCAAGAATAAGTTAGTGATACGCCGTGTATACGGCGTGGAACAACTTGGAAGATTTGGAGGCGTGGAAACCTGATGTTCAGACAGGTTGTTTTCACGCTATTTTTTTGTACATCTGTGAACAATTTTTGAAGTTTTTTGTTGTATATAGAGATAAAGTTCTTAAACAAGTGAAGTATATGATATCATGTAAAAACGTATTAATAACATCTTTGCTTTTAATAATCAGCACGATTGGCATATTTGGACAAATACCTGTGGTAACAACGCCACAGCCCGGCACATTATCTCCCGGTGTTAATATCGGATTTCCAACAAATAGAAGTAATCCTGTGCCGAATGTTCCGGCTTTTCCCGGGTTCAACAATAACAACAGACAATTGGAGATGTTTGAACGTGACCGGCTTGAGGTTCAACTTCGTAATAATGCAGAAATACAGAGAATGCTAAATGGAGATTCGGAATACTTTTTCTCAAACCGGGGTATTCAATATGAATTACCTTCGTGTGTGGGAATGCCGGGGACAGAACATTTTTACCAAACGGCAGAAAAACTGCTTGATATGTTGAGCGGAAAAACGCAGCTTAATTTGAAAGAGGCTGTATTCTCTGTTGAAAATGCTTATTTTGAAGGACAGCTTGACCGTACAAAATACGAAAAGGCTATCTTAGAAATGCTAACTATTGCCCAAACAAAAGCGAAACAGGATGGCCTTAACTGGAATAATCCAATAACTAAAAATGTTATGTTATTTCGAGTTATGTCAGACACTTTAAAAGTGAAGTTGCCGGCACGAGAAAGTTCAACTGTCTCATATCCCATGCAATATGACTTTGATGATTTTTGGGGTGAGGAAAACCGTTCAAAACTGTTTGTTACTAAACTTTTGGCAGCGCATACGGGACAATGCCATTCATTACCCTTGCTGTATCTAATCCTTTGTGAAGCTGTTGGTGCGGAAGCTAATCTGGCTTTTTCGCCGATGCACTCGTATGCAAAATTCAAAGACCAACGTGGAAACTGGTATAATATTGAATTAACACAAGGAAGAATAGTATCAGATGCTTTTATTATCGGTTCGGGATTTATTACTACGGAAGCTATAAAGCATAGCCTGTATATGGAGCCGCAAGCACGAAAGCAAGTAATAGCGCATTGTTTATCTGATTTGGCATCAAATTATATACATAAGTATGGATATGATAAATTTGTTATCCAATGTGCAGATTCTGCCTTGCACTATGCACCGGGTAACATCACCGCACTGGCAATAAAGTCTAATTATCACTCCGCATGTTTCGAGTATACGGTCAATCAAGTTGGCTGGCCACCTAAAGATACATTGAAAGTACATTATCCCCGCATTTATGAACTAATGGAAGAAAGGAATGATTTTTACAGGAAAATGGACAACATGGGTTATCGTGAAATGCCTAAAGATATATACGAATATTGGCTTAATTCGTTAAATGAAGAAAAAGAAAAACGAGAACACAACGAAAAATATCATAAGGTTTTACAATTTGTCAAATAATCAATAAAAACAAATATATGAAACGGACAGTATTATTTATTGGAATTTTGCTTGCTGCAAGTTCAACTTATGCGCAAGACATTTTCAAAAAGCATGGGCATAACAAAGAAATGCTTACGCTAAGCAAGGGACGTTACAAAGAAACGTTTATTAACGAAGACGTAGTGCAAATCGGTACAGTACTCATTAATACCCGCACTGACAAAGTGATTACGTTTTTGGAAGAAGACACAACCAAAGTAGCTTACAAAGCAGAATCTACAAGTAGATTTCTTACTATCGACCCGCTTGCGGAGAAATTTCCATGGCAAAGCCCGTATGTTTTTTGTAATAATAATCCTGTACTTTATGTTGACCCAGATGGTAGAGAAGGTGTGAAATACACAGATGAAAATGGCAATAAAACAGTAGAATCAAATGTTGTAGTTTTAGTTCAACAGAAGAAAACTATACCCCAAAATGCAACTGCAAAACAGATTAAAAATATTGAAAACGACAATGCCAAAATAGAGAATCGCAATAAAGAAAGAGTTGCTGACGTACAGAAAAGGCTGGACCAAGCATATAATGGAAGTAAGGGAGTAGGAACGAAGAATTCAGCAGGTGAGACTGTAAAGTTTAAGTTTAATGTAAAGGGAGTTGAAACAGCTAATACAAGAGGTGGTACAATAAACCAAATCAGAGCAATCGCAGAAACACACTCTTTATCAACCAGTCAAAAAGATTTTTCAGGCAATAAAATCAACGCATTGTCAGCAGTAGTTACAACTCGCTCTTCAGGAGCGGGCATGGGAAGAAGTAATGGTATTTATGTTACAGAATCTGCTATAGCACCTTCGATAACATTGGCTCATGAAATAGGTCATACATTAAAATTAAATGACAATTTTCCAAATTCAACAGGAGGACTTATGGATTATCCTCCGGGAAATTTGATAGCTTCGGATGTTGACAACATATGGGAGAATGCATATGAAAAATAAATTAGTATTTATCATTTTTAGTTTGATTTCTTTATCAATTCATGCTCAATTAAATGAATATGTAGTCTTTACATTCGAATCAAAAAGGAGTATTGATAAAGAGTTTCAAAAATATTATTGGATAGCACATAAAGATTCAATAAAAGATACTGATTTTCGTATCTATCCTTTATATTTGATAGTAGGCGAATTTTCAAAAGACAATTTGGATAATTGTCAAAAAGGAGATAGTATTGATATTTTTGTTTCAACAGATAAGACTAACTTGGATTTTGACAAAGACTATGAATCCAATGTGGAAGATTTAATATCGCTAATTGACAATAACCGTATTAAAATCCAATCTATAGACATAAGTTGGGCTGAAAATAAAAAAGCAAAAAACAAAATTAATATTTATGCGACTCCAATTAGAGGAAATTTTTGCAATTGTTTTCAGTACCACAATTTAGGGACTAATAAGTTTAACTCATTTATTTACTTACCGATTGGAAATTTCAGCTATATTAAATCTTTTTGGGATACTCCTACTGCTTCTATAGTTAAATATTCTGATTATAGTAGCATAGATTATAAGACACATTTTCTTCATAAAAAAGGAGTACAATATGTTTCGGAGTAATAAAGTAAAACAAAGTGGTAAAAAATAAAGTGGAATATGAAAGTAAGCATGTTAAGTACTATATTACTTTGGTCGGTATCAGTTTGTGCTCAGATTACTGACACATATCAGTCAACATACAATTTTATTAATTCAATGTTGACAGATGAAATTCCTTTAAGTTTCAAGGATGTTGTTTTTGCTATTGAAAACGTTTATTGTAATGACACATTGGATATAAAAGCATTAAATCAAGAAATAGAAATACTTACACAGCTAACAAATATTGTTTCAGATACGGAGTTAATTACTTATATTGAAAAAGACAAGAATTTTGTTACAAAACATGCAGCTCTTTTTAGTGTAATAACAGATAATCATGTAATTCCTCTTGATTCAACTCATATTTTTGTGCATGAACCATATACTTACGATTTTGACGACCCAATGGGACAAAAAGACTGGACAAAAATGTTTGTTTCCAAACTATTGGAAACTGGTGAAGGCAACTGCCATTCATTGCCCTATTTATATAAGATTTTGGCTGATGAATTGAATATTCCCTGTTATCTTGCTTTTGCTCCCAACCACATGTATATCAAACTATATGCTGAAAGTACGGGTTGGTATAATACGGAACTGACAAGCGCAACATTCCCCATTGATGCGTGGATTATTGCTTCGGGCTATGTAACTATCGACGCTATTCGCAATGGTTTATATATGGATACATTAAGTAATAAACAAGCAGTAGCCAACTGTTTAGTCGATTTGGCGCAAGGTTATCAACATAAATATGGAAAAGAAAATCCTGAATTTGTTATAAAGTGTTGTAATACGGTTTTACAATATCATCCTACCAACGTCAATGCCATGTTAACCAAAGCCGAAACGCAAAAGCATTATATTCATACGTTGATGAAAACAAAAAATCTGAATAAACCGGAAGACCTTTTTTCAGACCAATCTATCAAAGAAATGTATTCGGAAATGGGATCAATTTATATTCAATTACATAAATCAGGTTATCGACGAATGCCTGAAGAAATGTATTTGCAATGGATGAGATTACTTACAAACGAGCCGAATATTTATACTAATCAAATGTTGAAAGGTTCAAAATAAATCTCACATCAAAATTAATTGGGGCGGCATCAACGTATTACTCCGAAACTCAAGGTTCCGATATAGGCATAAATACAACTTAAAATACCGATAGCAAAAATACCAATCACACACAAAACCAAGCTTGTTTTGTTGTATCCGTCAGTGGTAAATCGTTGTACGGCACCTTCTTCGCTTTCGTTGATAAACATTGCTTTTATGATAAGAAGATAATAGTACAAGGAAATAACGGTATTTAATAATGCAATAAACACAAGTACATGTTGCCCTTGTGCAAAAGCAGCCATAAAAATCCAAAATTTACTAAAGAAACCGGCTAATGGCGGAATACCCGCTAAAGAAAATACTGCTAACATCATCACAAGGCTCAACTTGGGATTGGATTTGTATAATCCGTTGAAAGCTGAAATACGAGTATCGCCTCCGTTTTTGTTTTCTACTGCAGAGATTACCCCGAAAGCGGCCAAATTGGAAAACACATAAACCAATACAAAATAAGTCATGGCAGTCATTCCTTGCGCTGTTCCGGCAATGATACCCAATAAAATATATCCGGCTTGCGAAATGGAAGAGAAAGCAAAAAATCGCTTAATGTCTTTCTGACGAATCGCAAACAAGTTACCGAGTGTGATTGTAATAACAGCCAAAAACCAAATAATATGGTGCCAAACAATTCCAATATTTCCGAATACTTTATAAATGGCGAATATCAACGCAAACGCGGCGGCTCCTTTTGATACGACAGAAAGGTAAGCAGTAACGCTTGTGGGGGCTCCTTCGTATACATCGGCTGTCCACAAGTGGAATGGAACCAATGAAAGTTTGAATCCTAAACCTGCGAAGAAGAATATGAATCCGATAATAACCATCGGGTTACTCATAATCTGAGCAGTCATATCGGAGAAATACATTGTTCCGGTTGCTCCATACAAAAACGACATACCAAACAACGTAACTCCTGAAGATAAAGCTGAAATCAAGATGAATTTGGCTCCTGCCTCTGCCGATTTTTCTTTGTATTTATCAAATGCGGCCAAGCAAGCCAACGGCAACGCAGCGGTTTCCATACCGATAAACAACATCATGAAGTTTCCTGCCGAAACCATCAAATACATTCCCAATAAAGTGACCATGGTTATGATGAAGAATTCACCTCGTTTGTGTACGGTATCATCTGCTTTTAACCAATTATTTGTTTGAAGTAAAACCAATAAGGTTGCGATATTGAGTATGTTCTTCATAAAAATGGTCATATCGGAACTGATAAACATTCCACCGAAAGCATCTCCCGTAGGGAATGAGAAACAGCCTAAAATACCGATGCCGAGATTATATTTTATTCCGAAAATGGCATCCAAAATGTGTGGTAAAAAACCGAATATCGTATGGATAGCAAATAGCGTACAGGCCACTAATTGAAACCGTTGCTTTCCTTTTTCCGAACAAAAAACGTCATACAGAAATAAGAAGATGAATACAATCATCAAACTTACTTCCTGCTTCATGTATAAAAAATTACTAAAATCCATATTATATTGTCAGTTTTTCTATAATTGGTAACAAACTATTGCTAATTATTTCTGATACACCAAACGGATACATACCGATTGCGGCAATCGCAACTATCAGACCTACTGTCGATACTTTTTCATACCATTTAGCATCGGGCAAACCAATGTGATGCTGGTCTTGTACAGGGCCGTATAGTATTTTCCCAACTGTGCGCAAAATGTACACTGCCGTGATTACAATCGAACAACAAGCTGCAATAGTTAAAATACGATGGAATAAATCGGCATGTTGGAAAGCTCCAACGAAAATGGTCATTTCAGCTACGAATCCACTTAATCCGGGTAAACCCAGCGATGCCAAACCGGCAATTACATAACACATTGCGGCAAAAGGCATAATTTTCATCAATCCGCCCATCTCTCGAATATCGCGAGTATGCGTGCGCCCGTAAATCAATCCGATTAAAGCAAAGAATAAAGCTGTCATCAATCCGTGTGAAAGCATTTGCATAATGGCTCCGGTCATTGCTGTTTGATTCATCATCAGAATGGCGAAAAGTACCAATCCGCAGTGGCTCACGGAAGAATAAGCATTGATATATTTTAAGTCGGTTTGAACAACCGCACCTAAAGCACCGTAAACGACACTGATTCCTGTTAAGATTAAGAAAATCCAACCCAATTCATGTGCAGCTTCGGGCATCAAATACATTGCAACACGGAAACATCCGTAACCTCCTAACTTCATCAAAACACCTGCGTGAAGCATTGATACTGCTGTTGGAGCCGATGCGTGACCGTCGGGCGACCAAGTATGGAATGGGAATAAAGCTCCTAAAACACCGAATCCTAAGAATGTAGCAGGGAAAAGCCAGCGTTGCGCCTCAATCGGGATATGTAAGTTATTGGCAATCTCCAATAAATTCATTGTTGCATGACCGGAGAAATAATAGATTCCGATAATTCCTATCATCAAGAATGCCGAACCTCCCATCAACATCAATGTCAATTTCATGGCAGAATATTCTTTCCTTCCGGTTCCCCAAAGTCCGATTAACAAGTACATTGGTATCAACGCGACTTCGTAGAACAAAAACATGGTAAACAAGTCGATAGAAATAAAGAAACCGAATACTCCGATAGACAATAAACAATACCACAAGAAATATTCTTTGGCCATGTTCATATTCCACGACGAGAATACTCCGGTAAATACAATGATTGACGAAAGTACAATCATCACTACTGAGATGCCATCAACTCCCACTGCATAAGCAATGTTCAGTGGAGCGTACCATACTATTGAGTCTACAAATAGCATCTCATCGGTAGAGATGGCCCTTTGTTGAATAAACATTATTGTCAGTGTTGCAGCCAAGACCAATAAGGCCGAAGCACCTGTAACCATTACTGTTCTGATTTGCTGCATGTTTTTAGATGCGAACAAAAATAACATCATTAATAACGGAACGAGTACAAATAAAGATAGAATATTCATAATTTCTTAAACTTTACAAAACAACACTAATATAGCAATCACAATTGAACCGGCAACAAATACCCACGCATAAAATTGTACCTGACCGGATTGTAAACCTTTGATAGCCGACGAGGATTTTTGTGTTACCCAAGCCAAACCGTTCATCGAACCATCAATGACGTTGCGGTCGAACCATCTAATTGGTTCACAAATCATTTTGAAAATTACACTTTGGGTAATAAACATCCAAACTTCGTCTAAATAGAATTTATTGAGGGTAGCTGTGTAAAATCTACCCAATGATTTAGCCATTTGAGCAGGTTTATCACTTCCTTTTGCGTATAATATTGTAGCTACAGTAATACCAATAACCGCAACGGCAATTGCCATTCCTGCTATTGTCCAATCGATATGCGTTGCGAAGGGCATCTTATCGGGACTGATAAATTCAGAGAAATCAAAAAGCCCTGTCGTGCAAGACAATATTGCCAAGAAAACCAACGGGAAAGTCATTAACCACGGTGATTCATGTGGCTTGTGGTGTTCTGTGTAAGTCTTTTCTTTTCCCCAGAAAATATTGAAATATAAACGGAACATGTAAAATGCAGTCAATCCGGCAGATACCAAAATCGCATAGAAAATAACCTTATCATGATGAAAAGCAGCAACTAATATTTCATCTTTACTGAAAAATCCTGAGAATGGAGGTATCCCGGCAATTGCCAAACAAGCAATGAAAAACGTTATGCTTGAAATAGGCATATATTTATGCAAACGTCCCATATCTCTCATGTCGTTACTGTGAACAGCATGGATAACTGAACCGGCACCGAGGAACAATAAAGCTTTAAAGAATGCGTGTGTAAATAAGTGGAACATAGAAGCCATATATCCCAAGCCGTCATGCCCACCGAATCCGGAAACGCCCAAGGCGGCCATCATAAGTGCAATTTGAGATATCGTGGAAAATGCTAATACACGCTTAATATCTGTTTGAGTGATAGCAATAACGGCAGCAAACAACGCAGTAAATACGCCAATATAAGCAATCATTGTCAATACTTCGGGTGCGGAAAAGAAATAAACCGGGAATAATCGGGCAACCAAATAAACTCCGGCAACTACCATCGTTGCGGCATGGATTAACGCAGAAACAGGCGTCGGGCCTTCCATTGCATCGGGTAACCAAATGTGTAGCGGGAACATAGCCGATTTTCCTGCGCCTCCCATGAAGATTAACGCTGTAGCCCAAGCGGCAACAGATAATCCCAAGAAAGAGGCTCCGGCTGTAGAATTTACAACCAACGAGGCGTTGTCTGCTGTTAAAGTTGCGAAGTCGAATGTTTTTGTATAGAAAGACAATAATAAAATCCCAACCAAGAAACCTAAATCGGCAAAGCGGGTAACGATAAACGCTTTTTTAGATGCTGCCACAGCCGATGGTTTGGTATAATAAAATCCGATAAGAGAATAAGATGAGACACCCACTAATTCCCAAAAAATATACATTTGGAAAATATTAGTAGCAACAACCAATCCCAACATGGAAAAGCTAAACAAAGAAAGAAAAGCATAATAACGTTGGAATCCTTTTTCTCCGTGCATATAAGCCAAACTGTAAAGATGCACCATCAACGAAACGGTAGTGATAACTACTAACATCATTACAGAAATCGGGTCTAACAATATTCCCAAATCAATATGCAGGTTATCCGTAAAGCGCAACCATTCAAAATTTATCGGAATGATTTGCTGAAAAACTCCGTCTACTTTTCCTACTCCGAAAAAATACTGGAAAGCAATTGTATAAGATAATATTGCAGCCAAAGCCATACCTGTTGTACCGATGATTCCGGCTACATTCGGTTTCATCTTATGTCCTGTCAATCCTAATAGTAAGAAAAGGACAAAAGGCGTAATCAATATTAATAAACTATATTCCATGTTTCTTAATTTTTCATTTTATTAATGTTGCCGACATTAACGTTGCCGATTTTACGATATACATTAATGATAATTGCAAGTGCTACAGTCGTTTCAGCCGCAGTAATCGCAATACTAAACAAGGTAAAAAACATTCCTTCCAACTGTCCCGGGAAAAGATAACGGTTGAAAACGATAAAATTAATATCCACGGCATTGATGACTAACTCCAGCGAAATCAGCATGGCAATCATATTTTTCCGGGTAATAAATCCGTAAATCCCGATGAAAAACATCAGGGTACTGACTATTAAATAATGCTCCATTGGTATCATAAAATCTATCTTTTTCTTGCGATTAAAATTCCTCCGATAATACAAGCCAACAATAAGACGCTTAATATTTCGAAGGGTAATAAATACTGATATTTTCCGGTTCCTATCAATGCTTGGCCAATCACTTTCATATTCATTTCTTGATCGCCAATCATTGTTGTATTAGCACTGTCGATAACAAATTGATGTTTGAACAGGGCAAAAAAGACCACGGCCGCTCCGGCAACTGATGCCAAAAGGCCTAAAACGACTTTTCTTTTTGCATGAGGTTCTATTACTTCGCCTTTACTGCTTACGAGGAAAATGGCAAAAATAAACAGTACTACAACACCTCCTGCATATACGGTAATTTGTACAGCCGCCAAAAAATGATAATTCAACATCAGGTAAAACCCCGCGGTTCCTATCAACACAAACAACAAATAGGTAGCTGCCCGCAATATTTTTTTCGTTGTTACAGCCAATACCGACATGGATAAAACAACTACGGCAAGGGCGTAAAAAATGATTAAGTTAATTGTTGCGTCCATAATTATTTATTTTTAGGGGCTAAACTTGAACCTTCTTTATTCAATCGTATATTTAATTTTGAACGGGTGAACATGGCATGTTCAAAATTCTGCGACCACTCGATAGCGTCTTGCGGACAAGTCCATGTACAAAGAGAACAATATGTACAACATCCTAAATCATACATATAGGTATCCAACACTTTTTTCTCTTTACCGGTTTCTTCGTTCATTTCCATTTTGGTTGTAATCTGAATCGTTCCATTCGGACAGTTCGTCATACAAATCAAACAAGCCGTACATTTATGTTGGTTGTTCTCGTTATGAGGCATAACCAATTGACCGCGCATCTGCTCGAATTGCTCTTTCTTTCCCCTGTTTTCGGGATATTGCTCCGTTACTTTCTTACGGATAAGGTTCAACATCGTGATATACATTCCCTGCAACAGGCGGAATATCGCGATAAAGATGTTTGCTATATAATTTATCAGTTTCATATTATAATACCAACAATGCCATTAACAAAATATTTATCAAACTAATCGGCATCAACACTTTCCATTCGAGGTTCAACAATTGGTCGATACGCAAACGCGGGAATGACCAACGAACCCATAATGCCAGGAATACACACAGGAATGCTTTACCGAAGAACCAAATAACAGAAGGAATAAAATCCATAACTTGGTTGAATCCTTCCCAACCCGGAATATGTAACGGCATCCAACCTCCAAGGAACATGGTTGTTGCAATAGCAGCAACAATAAACATATTCAAGTATTCTGCCAAATAGAAAAACCCGAATTGAATACCGGAATACTCGGTATGATAACCGGCAGTTAATTCCGATTCAGCTTCTGGAAGGTCAAATGGGCCACGATTGGTTTCAGCATGTCCGGCAATCAGGTAAATAACAAATGCGATAAATGCGGGAATATGTCCTTTGAAAATAAACCACATTTCCGCTTGTTGATTCACTATTTCGGAAAGTTGCATTGAACCCGAAAGCACAACAATAGCCATAAGTGATAATCCAGCCGATAATTCATAGCTGATTAATTGGGCTCCACTTCGCATGGCTCCAATCATCGTATATTTGTTGTTACTCGACCAACCTGCTAACAAAATACCTACAACTCCAAGAGAAGATACGGCAAGCAGATAAAAGACACCAATATTAAAGTCAATCGTTTGCAAACCTCTGGCGAAGGGCAAGGCACCGAATGTACAAATCGAGGCGATAATTACCAAGAACATGGCAGCTTTAAATAAAAACGGGTCGACTCTTTTTATATTTATCAACTCTTTCAATAATATCTTAACCATATCAGCTACACTTTGTAGCACGCCCCAAGGGCCTACACGATTGGGTCCGATGCGACACTGAAAAAACGCACAAACTTTGCGTTCAACATATATCAGTAAAAGAGCCAATACTGCATACAAGGCCAAAATAACAAGGCCTATAAGTACAAACTCTACGAATAATGTCCATCCTGCGCTCAAAAATGAACGAAGAAACTGGTCTATCCAAGATGTTACTATTGCGAAATCAAACATAATTTATATAAGTGAATAGTGAAAAGTGAATAGTGAAAAATTTTTAGTTTTTCGTTTTTCACTTTTCGTTTTTATCTGTCAATACAAGGTATAACATAATCCAATGATGCTCCAATCATAATCAAGTCGGCTACTTTCGATTCGATAGCCGTTTCTTGCAAGGCATTAACCAAGGTCATGCACGGTGAACGGAACTTGATTCTATAAGGTGACTTATCTCCTTTACTATTGATATATACATCAAATTCTCCACGGGCATTTTCAACACGTTGGAAAAATTCTCCTTCCGGCAAACGAATAATCGCTTTTGTTTTAGCGGCATACGGCCCATCGGGGATATTATCTATCAATTGCTCTATGATTTTGAGCGATTCTTCTATCTCGTCCAAACGAATAACGTAACGGTCGAATGTCAAACCATCCTGACGCAACATTTCTTTGAATTCAACCTGACGGTAAGCAGCATAAGGTTCGATTTTGCGAGCATCGCAACTCCAACCAGAAGCTCTACCCGAAGGTCCTGTAGCGCCTACGGAAATAGCGGCTTCTTTACTCAAATAACCCACGCCATCCATACGGTCGCGCATAATCGGATTACCTGTGAAAAGAATATGATGCTCTTTCAGCATCTTCCGCATATATTTTATAAATTCCTTAACTCGATTTTGGAAATTCGGATGAATATCTTGAGCAACACCACCAATCACATTGTAGTTCACCATCAAGCGACCACCGGCAGTTTCTTCGAAGATATCCATGATTTTTTCGCGGTCGCGCATACCATAAACAAAAGCGGTGATTGAACCCATATCCATTGCCGTACAACCCCAGCCTAATAAGTGAGAAGCAATACGGGTTAATTCGTCGAAAATAGTACGGATATAATGTGCGCGCATCGGGACTTCCAATTCCAGTGCTTTTTCGCAACACAAACAAATGGCATGACGATTGATTGTTCCTGAAAGATAATCCAAACGGTCGGCCAAATGAAGAATCTGAGGATAAGTATAAGCTTCACTCATTTTCTCGATACCTCTGTGGATATATCCGAAATTCGGGTCTATTTTCTTGACAATCTCACCATCCAAAGAGGCGCGGAGGTGTAGCACTCCGTGCATAGCAGGGTGTTGAGGCCCGAAGTTGACAATGTATTCTTCTTCTCCGAAGAGTTTGCGAGTAGATTCGACAGGTTGTCCCATTTTGAGTGTGATTGAAGGAACAGTTTCCATATTCTCGATCAACTCATTTTCTAATGGAACCGGATTAATTGCCGGATCGGCATCATAATCTTTGCGCAATGGATAACCTTTCCAGTCAGAACGCAAGAAAAGGCGACGCATATCGGGATTGTTGATGAACTTGATTCCGAAGAAATCGTGTACTTCGCGTTCATACAATCCGGCAGATCTCCACAAATCGTGAACCGAATACAACATCGGATTTTCGCGATCGGGAGTACTTGTTTTTAGTGCAATTAAATAAGCAGGGAAGTGCGTACAGCAGAGGTTATAAATAACTCCGAGACCTTCATCTCCATAATCCATTCCGATAATGTCTATCAGGAAATCGAATGGAGTTCCCTCCATGTCGCGGAGCATTTTAGCTGTTTCGTATAAATTTTCTTTAGGAACGGTAACTGTTATCGTTTTTCCCTTTTCTTCTATGGTAGCAAAGCTGAAAGCAGCAAGTTTCTGTTTAACTATATTCATTGTTTGCCTCCTTTCTCTGTTCCGTCATTGTGAACGGAGTGAAGCAATCCAGACTGGTTTGCTTCGTCATTACATTCCTCGCAATGACGAACTACCAAAGGTTGTTTCGGTAATTTGAAAAATTCCTGAACTTTGATTTTACGTGCCAATTGCATCATTCCGTAAATCATTGCATCGGGTCTCGGTGGACATCCGGGAATATAAACATCGACAGGAATAACCTGATCAACGCCCATTACCGTGTGATATGAACTTTTGAAAGGGCCTCCTGAAATGGCACAACTTCCGAAAGCCATTACATATTTGGGTTCGGCCATTTGGTCGTATAAACGTTTCAAAACCGGAGCCATTTTATGCACAATCGTTCCGCAAACGAAAACTACATCAGCCTGACGTGGACTGTTGCGGGTAACTTCCCAACCGAAACGCGCAAAATCGTAACGCGCAGCACCTAAGCACATAAACTCGATACCGCAACAGCTGGTGGCGAATGTCAACGGCCAAACCGAATTGGAACGTCCCCAATTAATCAGGTCGTCTAATTTACCGACAAAAATATTAACGCCATTCCGGCGCAATTCGTCCACATATTCCTCGAGGTATTCATTTTCTTTGAAATCCTCGTACTTCATATTGCGGATCTTTATATTTTTTACTTCCATTTCAAAGCTCCTTTCTTCCAAGCGTATGCCAATCCGAGTGCCAATACGATTATAAAGAACAATACGCAAAACAAACCTTGCGCACCTAAATCTTTCATCGTAACTGCCCATGGGAATAATAAAACGGTTTCTACATCAAACACCAAATACAATATGGCGAAAAGATAATACCCTACTTTGAATTGCATCCAAGAAGTACCGCGGGTAGGGATTCCGCATTCGTAAGGGTCTCCTTTAAGGGGATTTGTGGAGGTTGGCGCCAACAACTTTGCGATTACCAAAGCTGCTACAACCATAAAAATTGCCGTAATCAATACGACCAAAAACAAAGCAGAATTACTCATACTATAAAGAAGTTTTTCCTCAATTTCGCCGCAAAATTATAAACTATTTGTCAGTATAACAAATTAAATTTAACTTACATTAGTTTTATTTTGTTTTTTAACACCGTTCAGGCACAGTGCTTTTCTTTCAATATAACAACCTATCTATATCTATGAAAATTTTAAGACAAGTGCTCCAAATAGAAAATGTCTGTTATCCAACAAAATTCTGCCAAAGAAAAATGATAATTAGTTCATAAAGTGGCATTTAATTTTTTATTGATTCGAAAAATTCTGCCTGAAACTTATCTGCTATTTAAACCTGATAAAAAAACCAATAGCTTTGTGAAAAGTTTAGAAAAATTAAATAAAATATTATATTTTGTGTACAATTGCTCGTGGCATGCAATGTGGGGTGGCTGTGTTCAAGTCCTGCAAAGCTGCAAGAGCAGAAATAATTTAGAAGTTGCTCCCGACACGAATTAGGGGTTTTAAAATTATGGCGAAGAAAAGAGGGACATCAAATGTACCAATGATAATGGGTATCATTGGAGGTGTTTTAGGAATTCCGGCAGCATTTTGCTCCGGAGCGTGTGCTGCTACTGTTGGTGCTTTGAGTGAAGCATCAGACGTTAACAGTTTAGGAAGTTTCTATCTATCGATGGGTCTTTTAGGTGCAATTGCAGGGCTAATTGGAGGATTATTGGGTAAGAAAACGCCTGTGCCGGCCGGAATAATTATGCTCATTGCAACTTTTATGTGTGGTATTACCTTAATTGCGGGTAATATGCTGGCTTTAATTGTAGCTATTCTGTTTTTATTAGGTGGTATTTTCTGCTTCACACAAAAGAAAGAAGAAATCACAACAGCTTAAATCCGAAGTGCACCAATATCTTGAAATAGGGGATGGGATTTTAATACCTATGTATAATTTATTAATAGGTATTGGTGCTGTTTTTGGTTTTTTGTATTTGGAGAAGGAAATAAAGAAATTTAAGGTTGACTTCAAAACCGACCGAAATATTTATTTATCTCTTATAGTATCAATCGGATTGGGTTTTGTAGGTGCAAAGTTATTTGAGTTACTATATCACGGATACAAATTGAGTTTTCAAACTTTTTTTACAGGAGGAATAACTGTTATGGGCGGAATAACAGTAGGTGCAATAAGTTTTCTGATTATTAATTCAATATTAAAGACGAACAACCAACTTGCATTTAATTTGCTTATTCCGTTTGTTATTATCATTCATTTTTTCGGAAGAATTGGTTGTTTTTTAGCTGGTTGCTGTTATGGGAAACCGACAAATTCATTTTTTGGAGTTATGTATCCTGACAATTCTTTACCTTCTCTTCATTTAGGTTGCGATGTTCATTTACATCCGACGCAATTTTACGAGGCATTATTTCTTTTGTTGCTCTTTGTGGTAGTAGTTAAAGTCAAACGGTTCGCATTGAGAACCCCTATTTATTTGGTAGGGTATGGATTTTTTCGTTTCTTTATTGAATTTCTAAGAGGAGATGACAGAGGACAGCTATTTACAGACATCTTGACACCGTCTCAATTTTTAAGTCTTCTTTTTATATTGATTGGACTATTGATATACATAACAACAAAAAAGACAGTAAAATAAAAAACACTGCACACGATTTTTTTCACCATTAACAACAAACACATTATGCGAAGAACATTTTTAGTGATTTTATTTTCAGCGTTTACTGTGGTAATTTTTGCACAAGAGTTGAAAAATCCAACGATGAGGGCTCCTTTTTCTGAAGATAAAGGTAATTTCTTAGTACTTACACCATTTGATAAAATTGGAAAATCCGAGATTACAATAGATTATATAATAAACTTGCGAAAAGAATTAGACAATTCTAAAAAACTCATTTCAGAACAACAAAAACTAATCGATGAACAAAAAAGAAGTATCGAAAATTTGAAAAGGTCTATGGAAGATTCGAAAAAGTCTATGAATGCTCTCGAAAGAAAAGTTGATGACTTACAAAGAAAAGTGAAATAAAAAATGCAGGCAAAAAAGCATTACGACCCTTTTTCCAAACCCAATAATTGCTTTTTTACATCCAATCCGTAAGCATAACCTCCCATACCTCCATCTGAGGCAATCACTCTATGACATGGAATGATAATCGCTATGGGATTTTTTCCATTGGCAGAACCAACAGCTCTACATGCTTTCGGATTTTCGACAGCTTTTGCCAAATCGGCATAACTGATGGTTTTTCCGTATGGGATTTTCTCTAATTCTTGCCAAACCCGGTTTTGAAAAGGCGTTCCGGTAAAACTGGTTTTTATGTCGAATTTTTCACGTTTTCCTGCGAAATATTCGTCCAATTCCAAACAACATTGCCGGAGTACGGGGTTTTCCGGAATTTTAATAATGTCGGGAGTTTCACAAAGAATCAATTTTGTGATTGCATCATTGTCGGATTCCATTTCGAACCAACCAAGCGGAGATAAATAATTGCATTTATTCATTAGGTACTTTTTCTTTATAATATTCCCAACGGTCGATGACATGCCGTATATAATTCAGCGTTTCGGTTCCTCTGAAATAACCGTATTTACAAACGCTATCGTTATAAAATTCGGGAAGCCGTTTCCATTTCAGACATTCAACAACATTATCTTCCCAGATATATGGATTTTTATCGTATTTTTGTGCCAATGCTTGTGCGTCATAAACATGAGCGATTCCTGCATTGTAGGAGGCCAATATGAATTTTATCTGTTCGTTTTTGTCTTCAACTTTTGAAAAAGAACGCTGTAAAGAACGGATATATGCGACAGCGGCTCTAACACTTGGTTCCGGAAGTTCCCGTTCTTCAGGAGTGATACCAAACGCTTCTGCTGTAGACGGCATCAGCCCCATCAATCCAGTTGCTCCTGCCCATGACGTTTCATCTAATCGAAATCTTGATTCCTGATAAGCCATAGATGCTAAAAGTCGCCAATCCCACTCGATTTGAGGAGCGTATCTTTTGAAGATGTCATCAAAATAAGATATTTTACCGTTTCCTAATACCGGAGCTGGTTCTTCTCCGGGCATTTTACTCATCTCGAAATAACGTTTCATAATGGCTCTGTAGCGAGGAGAGTTTTGATTGTTTTCAAACCATTCGTCCAATGCCTCAGCTAATTGACGAGATTCTTTGTTGACCACCCACGAAGAACGTTGCGGGTGACTGACTTCCAAGCTGATATTTATATTCGAGTAATAAGTCCTGTTTAACCGGGCAATATCTTCGTCGCTTAATGTGTAAGAGATTTCTCCACGGGCCACCATCTCGATTAAATCTTCAACGATAACCGTATCTTTTTCTATTTTTCTGATAATGATTCCACCGCCCAACTCGTTATTAAGATTGACTAACCGCCGGTAATATTTGGTGTTATCCAACACCCAAACTTCCCTTCCAATCAAATCTGTTACGTCTTGCAAAACAGAATCTTTGGGAGTTGCGCGTTGTATCAAAAATTGTTTGTTGACAACCTCTCGTCCGCAATAAGTGAATAGTTCTTTGTTTTCATTGGTAAGAGATATGTTATAAGCAATAACATCGCCTTCTCCGGCATCTAACATTTCTAATAACCGGTTTTCATTTTCTGCGACCTTGACATTGAGCGTCAGTCCTCTCGATTCTGCAAAGCTTTTGATTAATTCGTATTCATATCCCATTTCTTCGCCTTTGTAAATAAAATATGAAATCGAACTGGATAAAGTTAGTGCAGTCAGCTGTCCCGATTCTTCGATTTGAGGCAAATCAAGATATGTGGTTTGAGGAGTGTCGTCCTTTTTCCCCCATATCAGAGAGAATATCAACCAACTCAGGATTGATAGACAAATAATAGGAATCAAATAAAAGACGGTATGTTTCATTTGGACAAAGATAACATAATTATTCAATATCCCTGTATTTCTGTTAAAATACTGAGTGCTTTCTCCACACTATTAACGTTTTGGATAATGAGCGAACGCCTGTTTTTATCTTCTTTCAACTGACACAATTTGTAATTTTTTTGTACATAATTCAGCAGTTTTCCGAACGCTTCGCTTTGGTAATAAGGAGAATTATAATTGGAAACCAATTGAATATTCATTTTACCCATTTTGAGGATGATTTTTTCCATACCCAACTCTTTAGCGATGCGTTTCAGTCGAACGACTTGGATTAATTCTTCTCCCTGTTGTGGTATTTTTCCGAAACGGTCTTCTAATTTGGTGCGGAATTTTTCTATTTCTTGTTCGGTTTCTATGGAATCTAATTCGCGATAGATAGAAATACGTTCCGAATCGTTTGGAATATAAAGGGCAGGAAATAATAACTCCATGTCGCTTTCAACAACTGTTTCAAGCACGTACGAGGAACCTTTGTCAACTTCGTTTTCATCTTTGTATAAGTCGGCAAATTCTTCGTTTTTCAATTCCTGTACGGCTTCTTCTAAGATTTTTTGGTAAGTTTCATAACCCAAATCGGCAATGAATCCGCTTTGTTCGGCACCGAGCATATTGCCGGCTCCGCGAATATCCAAATCTTGCATGGCGACGTGGATTCCGCTGCCTAATTCCGAGAAATTTTCGATGGCTTGCAATCTTCTTCTTGCCTCGGCAGTTAGAGAAGACAAAGGAGGTGCAAGTAAATAACAGAACGCTTTGCGATTACTTCTTCCCACGCGGCCGCGCAGTTGGTGCAAGTCGCTTAACCCGAAATAATGTGCATTATTGACAATAATTGTGTTGGCATTCGGGATGTCAATACCATTTTCCACAATGGTTGTAGCAATCAATACATCATATTCGTAGTTGGCAAAATCGGCAATAATTTCTTCTAATTTTTGCGGATCTATTTGTCCGTGCCCGACTGCCACACGAGCATCGGGGACTTCTTTTCGTACTAAATTTTCTAATTCGGGCAATGACTGCACACGATTGCTGACGATAAAAACCTGTCCGTTACGGCTCATTTCGAAATTAATCGCCTCGCGAATAATGTCACTGTTAAAACGATGTATTTCGGTTTGAATCGGATAACGGTTGGGAGGGGGAGTGGTTATCGATGAAAGGTCGCGTGCTCCCATCAAGCTGAATTGCAAAGTGCGCGGAATAGGTGTGGCAGTCAATGTAAGCGTATCGACATTGACTCGCATTTGCTTTAGTTTCTCTTTTACACTAACACCGAATTTTTGTTCTTCGTCGATAATCAACAATCCTAAGTCTTTGAATTCGATATCTTTGCTGACCAACCGGTGTGTTCCGATAATAATATCAATCGCACCTGATTTGAGTTTCTGAACTATTTCTTTTACTTCTGCCGGTTTGCGAGCGCGACTCAAATAATCTACGTTACACGGAAAATCTTTCAGTCGTTCCTTGAATGTATTGTAATGTTGGTAAGCCAATAAAGTCGTTGGAACGAGTACAGCTACCTGTTTACTATCGGCAACGGCTTTAAATGCCGCTCTGACAGCAATTTCTGTTTTCCCGAAACCCACATCGCCACAAACCAACCTGTCCATTGGGCGGGTATTTTCCATATCCGCTTTTACATCGTTGGTTGCTTTTTCTTGGTCGGGCGTATCTTCGTAAATAAAAGATGCCTCTAATTCTTTTTGCAGGTAAGTATCGGGAGAAAAAGCGAAACCCTTTTCTTCACGTCGTTTGGAATACAATAAAATCAAATCTTTGGCAATATCCTTGACCTTGCTTTTGGTTTTGTTTTTAAGATTATCCCAAGCGCCCGAACCTAATTTGTTTAATCGAGGAGGCTCGCCGTCTTTACCTTTATATTTCGAAATTTTGTGCAGCGCGTGAATACTAACGAAAATCGTATCGTTGTTGAGGAATGTCAACTTGATTACTTCCTGCATTTTTCCATTCACTTCGGTACGCACCAATCCACCGAATTTCCCAACGCCATGGTCGATATGCACGACATAATCACCGGGTTGAAACTGCTGTAATTCTTTCAGAGATAAAGCGATTTTTCCCGAATGTGCCTGTTCCGATTTTAGATTGTACTTGTGGTAACGGTCGAATAATTGATGGTCTGTAAAAAGACAAACTCGCAGGGTTTTGTCGATAAATCCTTCGTGAACGGTTTTCAATACGGGTTTGAAAGTGATATTATCTCCTCTGTCGTGGAAGATAGATTGTATGCGTTTGATTTGTTTTTCGCTGTCACTTAGGATGTAAAGTTCAAATCCATCGGATAAATATTGCTTAAACGACTGCGCAACCAACTCGAAATTTTTATGATATGAAGGCTGTATCTCTGTCGAAAACTCGACTACCGAATGGGTTTTATTTTGCTGAACATATATGCTTGGATTTGCCAAATGAAGTTTGGAATGCTTTGAGGTTTCCGCCCGAACGACAGCCTCTTCCGACAATAACAATCGAATATCATCTAACGATTGGAAAGTTTCTTCGTTTGCAAGAGCAGGAGCATCATTCCACAAAGAACCGATTTTCTCGTATACCCAATCTTCATTTTTAAAAACCAGAACAGTATCTTGCTTTAAGTAAGCGAATAAAGTCGTTTCCGATTTTCCCGATTGAGCAGAAATAATTTGTATTTCGTTCAATTTTTCTTTCGAAAGCTGACTTTCTACATCGAAAGTACGGATGCTTTCCACTTCATCGCCAAAGAAATCGATGCGATAAGGCAATTCGTTGGAGAATGAAAATACGTCGATAATGGAGCCACGCACAGCATATTGCCCGGGTTCATACACATAATCGGTATATTCGAATTTATAAGAATCGAGAACATCTGAAATAAATGTACTGTCGACTTTTTCTCCAACAGAAATTTTCAGCGTATTTTGCGCCAAGTTTTTTCCGGCAACTACTCTTTCGGCCAAGGCTTCGGGATAAGTAACGATAATACATCTCGAATCGTTGTTATTGAGTCGCCCCAATACTTCTGTACGAAGGATTTCGTTGGCGGAATCGCGTTGTCCGTATTTGATATTCCGCTTGAAAGCCGAAGGGAAAAACAATACGTTTTCTTCTCCTAAAATTTGGCAACAATCGTAATAAAAATACCCGGCCTCTTCCAAATCATTTAAAATACAGCACAAAGTCGTTTGCTGAGATTGAGTGAAAAAAGAGGAGCAAACCAAGCTTTTCGCCGAACCTGACAATCCTTTTAGAAAAATATCGGAGACAGACTGTTTTAATGATGAAAGAATGGCTTTTATGCCTGAATGATTGGCATATAAGTTCTGTAGACTATGTTCTTTCAATATCTAAAATTTTTGCAAAAGTAACGATAATAAACAAATAATTGTATCTTTACAGCAAAATATTTATGTTGTTACAATGAAGAATCAGCGATATACAAATGGGCTTTTTGCATTGAATTGGCAAAAGTGCTTTATCCTTTTTCTGACACTTTGGTTAATCATTAATTTTATTCAAGCGATTTTCACGGAGGTGATGAGCGATGAGGCTTATTACTTTCTATATGGAGAAAATTTAGCGTGGGGTTATTTCGACCATCCGCCTATGGTGGGATTGATGACGTATGTTTCCAATTTGCTTTTCGACGGAAATTTATCTGTTCGTTTTGTAACCATTGTTCTACAAGTTTTCACGATTCTTTTGGTGTGGAAAACAATTGCCGATAAAAAACCCGATACATCTAAAGTTGTTTTGTTTTTCATCATTACCGCATCTTTGGTGATGTTTCAGGTATATGGATTCGTAACCACACCCGATGCGCCTTTGTTATTTTTTGCCGCTTTATTCTTGTGGAGTTATCAAAAGTTTCTGCATAAAAATTCTTGGGCGAATACGTTTTTGCTGACCATTTCGATGGCCGGAATGATTTACAGTAAATATCAGTCGGTTCTTATTATTGGGTTTGTTTTGTTGTCGAACTGGCGTTTACTTCTTCAATATAAAACTTGGTTAGCAGCGTTATTTACCGTTTTACTGCTCATTCCGCATTTTCATTGGCATTGGGTCAACGATTTCCCCAGTTTTCAATATCATTTGAGCGACAGGAGCAGTACTTTTAAATGGGGATATTTTTTAGAATATCTTCCGAATCAATTGGCTGTGTTTAATCCTTTTACATTCGGGGCGGTGATTTATGTTCTTATTCGGTACAGGCCGAAAGATGTTTTTGAAAGAGGGCTCTATTTCTTGATTGTTGGATTTCTCGTTTTTTTCTGGATTACTTCTTTTCGCGGGCATGTAGAGCCACACTGGACGATTGCCTGCTCTATCCCGATGATTATTTTACTTTATCGTCGCAGTTTGGAGAATCCAAAATTGATGCGTTATGTAAAAAAAGGCATTGCGGTCTCTATTCTCCTGATTTTGGTTGCTCGTATTTTGTTGCCTATCGGTTTCTTACCGGAAAAATTGGGTTTCAACGGAAAAGCAGCAAAAAGCAAAGCTATCGAATCCGTTGCCGGAGATTTGCCGGTTGTTTTTACTGGGTCATTTCAGAACCCTTCCAACTATCGTTTTTTTACCGGAAAAGAATCGTTTGTATTAAGTGCGATTGACTCTCGAAGAACGCAATTCGATATTTGGCAAAAAGAATTGGCTTATCAGGGGAAACCGGTTTTTGTAGCCATACAAGACGATGAGCGGTCTTCCGAATATATTATCGACGGAAAATCTTTTTTTGGTTTTTTTGCTGAAAACTTTCAGTCGGTTAATCGCCTGCAAATAGAGTACGAATTGATTGAACAAGAAGTACGCGCGGGCGACCGGCTTGTGTTGCCGTTTACCATACAAAATCCGACGAATAGTGCGATTGATTTTGAACATCCCGAATTTCCTGTAACATGGAATGCCGCATACTCGAAAAATGTGCGTCGTGCGCCATGGAATTATGTTGAATGTCAATTGAATTTTCCTATTCCGGTTCTACCGGCTAGAACCAGTGCGTCTTTTCGAGGGAATCTCACAACAACTGTTCCCGACTTCGAAGAAGGAGAATATTTATTTACCATAACGCTTGTAAACTCGCTTTGCGCAGCGCGAAACAGTTCTTTTATCTTGCTAAAAATAACGCAATAATTTAAACACATTATGAATGATAAGGTAGTCATAATTCCGACTTATAACGAAAAAGAAAATATTGAAAAGATTATCCGGGCGGTTTTTGCTTTGGAACTTCCGTTCGATATATTGATTATTGATGATGGCTCGCCCGATGGAACAGGAGATATTGTCAAAAGTCTGCAAAAAACCGAATTCCCCAACCAGCTACATTTGGTAGAAAGGACTGGAAAACAAGGATTGGGTACAGCTTACATAGCCGGGTTCAAATGGGCATTAGAGCGCAAATACGATTATATTTTCGAGATGGATGCCGATTTTTCTCACAATCCAAACGACTTACTTCGCTTGTATGAAGCATGTACGGAAGAAGAGGCCGATTTGGCTATTGGTTCTCGTTATGTAACAGGGGTAAATGTTGTCAATTGGCCTATTGGCCGAGTATTGATGTCATATTTTGCATCCAAATATGTACGCATGATTCTACGAATGAATATTGCCGACACGACAGCCGGATTTGTTTGTTATAGAAGAGAAGTACTCGAGTCCATCAATTTAGATAAAATCCGTTTCAAGGGTTACGCTTTCCAAATTGAAATGAAATATACGGCTTACCGGTTAGGGTTCAAATTAAAAGAAGTCTCCATTATTTTTACAAATCGAATAGAAGGTGTTTCAAAGATGAGTGGCGGAATTTTTAGCGAGGCTTTTTTTGGTGTAATTCAACTCAGATTGAGTAGTCTTTTCCGCAAATAGTTTTGTACGTTTCTTATGATTGATCAGGCAACCATAGAACGAATTCAATCGGTAGCACAAATTACCGATGTTGTTTCCGACTTTGTTACTTTGCGCAAGCGAGGTATCAATTATGTCGGACTTTGTCCTTTTCACGACGATAAATCTCCTTCGTTTTATGTATCTCCGGCAAAAAATATCTGTAAATGTTTTTCTTGCGGAGAAGGCGGAACGCCCATTCATTTCGTGATGAAACACGAACAATTTTCCTATACCGATGCACTGAAATATTTAGCAAAAAAATACGGAATCGAAGTCAAGGAAAAAGAGCTGACCGAAGAACAAAAACAAGTGCAGGGCGACCGCGAAAGTATGTTCATCCTCAACGGTTTCGCACAAAAAACGTTCGAATCAAATCTGTTCAATCATCTGGAAGGCAAGTCCGTAGGACTTTCTTATTTCTTGGAAAGAGGATTTCGTGAAGATATTATCAGCAAATTCCATCTTGGTTACGCTCTTGAGCAAAAAGACGCATTCACACAAGAAGCTCTCAAATCCGGCTACAAAAAAACTTACCTCGAAAAAACAGGTTTAACCATTGTTGGCGAAGGCAATTACATGGTCGACCGGTTCCGTGGGCGAGTTATTTTTCCCGTTCATTCTCTCTCCGGAAAAGTGGTTGCTTTCGGTGGGCGTATTCTCAAAACTGCTGAAAAAACAGCTAAATACGTTAATTCTCCCGAAAGTGAAATTTATCACAAAGGAAGTGAATTGTACGGCCTTTATTTGGCGCGTCAAGCGATGGTTAAACATGATAAATGCTTTTTGGTAGAAGGATATACCGATGTTATTTCCATGCACCAAGCAGGAATTGAAAACGTGGTTGCATCGTCGGGAACCGCTCTTACTATTGGACAAATCCGTTTGATTCACAGGTTTACAAACAATATTACCGTTTTATACGATGGAGATGCTGCCGGAATCAAAGCAGCCTTACGTGGAATCGATTTGCTGTTGGAAGAAGGAATGAACATCAAAGTTGTGCTTTTACCCGAAGGGGAAGACCCCGACTCTTTCGCCCGAAAACAAAACGCGACTTCGCTCATCGAATTTATCAATGCCCATGAAACCGATTTTGTTCGTTTCAAAACCAATCTTCTGATTAAAGACGCAGGAGACGACCCTATCAAAAAAGCGCATTTAATCAACGAAATTGTAGATACGATTTCGATTATTCCGGAAGAAATTGTTCGGCTGGTATACGTCAAGGAGTGTTCGAAGTTGTTGGATATGGACGAACGGGCTTTGTTGCGCGCGATTGCCAAAAAGCGCAAGGAGGCTGTGGAAAAAAAGACGACTGCCGGTAATAAATCCGAACAAACCGAATCGAATCAAAATACAACAATACCGTTAAATGAAACTGCTTCGAGTTTAACTCCGGGAAATATTACCGATAACATTCCGGTGAATACTCCGGCGACTTATTTATTAGACAAATTCGAGCAAGGTCTTTTACGTTATATCGTAAGATATGGAGAACGAGTGCTTTATGTTTCTGAAAATGAAGAAACAAAAGAACAAATTCCGGTAACTGTAGCTGAATACATTTATCAGGATTTAACACAAGACGACCTTGCGTTGGAAAATCCGGTATTCAAGCAAATGTTAAACGAAGTATTGGAGAAACTCAACCAGCCGGATTTCGTTGCAGAGCGTTATTTCTTAAATCATTCCAATCCCGAAATCAGCCAGTTAGCTGTAAAATTTGTGAGCGATAAATATTCTTTGAGCAAAGTTCATTCAAAATTTCAGAAGATTGAAGAAGAATCCGAAAGACTAATGGAATTGGTTCCTTATGAGGTGCTCAACTATAAAGACGCCATATTAAAACAACAGATGGAAACCCTCAACGCTCGCATCAAATCGGCACAAGACAACAACGATTTCGAAGAAATGAAGAACCTAATGAGCGAATTATCTTCTCTGTGGCAAGAATCTAAAAAAATCATATCCAAGCACTTAGGAGAACGAATTGTTTTGAAAATATAAAACTAAAACGAATATGACGACTGATAAATTGTTGATGCGTAAAGCGATAAACTTATCCATCGAAAACGTAAAATCCGGAGGAGGACCTTTCGGGGCAGTAATAACCAAAGACGGCAAAATAATTGCTACCGGAGTAAACTTGGTTACAAAAAATAATGACCCTACAGCACACGCTGAAGTAAGTGCTATTCGCAAAGCAGCACGCAAGTTAGGAACGTTCGATTTGTCGGGATGTGAAATTTATATCTCGTGCGAGCCTTGTCCGATGTGTTTGGGTGCAATCTACTGGGCGCGTTTGGGCAAAATGTACTATGGGAATACCAAGACCGATGCAAAGAATATCGGGTTCGACGATTCGTTTATTTACGACGAAATTGCTTTAATCCCCCAAGATAGAAAACTTAAATCGGAGCAGATTTTATCTGATGAAGCTATTGTTGCTTTCCAAGATTGGATGAAGAAAGAAGACAGGATTGATTATTAATACTAAATTTAAAAGATTATGCCTCCATTTGTAGTAGAAATCATCGGCTATTTGGCATCAGCATTTCTTGTGATGTCTTTTGCGTTCAACAAAAATGTGGTTAAACTCCGGATAATGAGTGCTATTGGGTGCGTACTTTTTGTTGTTTATGGCTTTCTCCTTCATGCTTACCCCATGGTAATTGCCAATGTTATTATCGTTGGAATAAATATGTATTACTTGTTTTTCAAGAAAAAATCATCATAGATGTTTTGCATATAGCCTGAGAAAATATATCTTTGCATCCCAAATTCGGCCCCGTAGTTCAGCTGTATAGAACGTCAGATTCCGGTTCTGAAGGTCACAGGTTAGAATCCTGTCGGGGTCACTGAACGAAAAGCTAATAATCAACGAATGAGATTATTGGCTTTTTTCTTTTTAAATCAAAGCAGGAATAAGGTTTCACTACAATATTTGGAGATGCGATTTCGTTTAAAATAAAAACGTAAAAATCATGAAAAAAATACTTCTTTTTTTATGCGTCATTATTTTTTCTACTCCTTGCTTTACTCAGAAAATATCGACAAAAAGCTTTTCTCCTATTTCTAATGTTGTAGAGTTAAACGGTACATACTTGAATAAGGATAAAAGACTTTCCCGATTATTTTCAATAGATTCAGATTTTGCTCACTTCATTAATTTTGAATTTAACGGAAAGGATAGTTTGAAGTTGACTTATCAAACAAGCTCAGGTTTGGAAACGGTTAGTTACAAAGGAAAATTCAAGAAGAATTATTTTGAAATCTATTTTGCTAAGAAACAAATACCAATACCATTTTTTTGGATAGAAGATATTAGCAGGGCACGTATTGGGCGTAATACAGAATCAGATTTACTTGTTCAATATTATGACAGCCATATGGGTTGGGTTTTAATTTTGATGGGAGGTGGGAGCGGAGAAGGTGAATATTCTTTTCAAAATATACGTGTTTATGAAGAATTAAGACCATACATGCTTGATAATAAGTGGGGTTTTGTAGATAGTCTTCATAATGTTATAATCAAACCACAATATGATTTTGTCAGTTTTTTTGAAGATAGCGTGTCCATAGTAAAACGAAATGACAAATGGGGATTGATAAATAAAAATGGAATGGAACAGATTCCAATAAAATACGATACAGTGTTTTTTTATTCAAAAGATATACTAAAGGTTATTTTACATGGTAAAAAAGGATATCTAACTAAAAGTGGTAATGAAATTGTACCTCCTATATATGATGAAATTTATCATACTTCAAATAATCTTATTAAAATAGTACTGAAAGGGAAGGAGGGTTACTTAGATGAAAATGGTAACGATTTAATTCCTCCCGTATATGAAAGAATAGGATATTTTACAAATTCAGATTCAATTGTCAGATTTTCTCAAAATGGGAAATATGGATATAGAACGACAACAGGCATTGTATGCCCACCCATATTTAGTATCGCAAGTGACAAATTTAGCGCTGATTTGAAAGATATATGCGAATTTTCCAAAAACAACAAAACTCCTTATGCTAAAGTAAAATATAAGGGTGAAGATTATCTTGTAGACGAGGAAGGATATGTATATAGGTATAAGTGTTCTAGGACTGTTCGTAAAGAACTTATTGTATATGAAGAATCCAAAATAAAAGCAATAGATTTAAAGTAGAGAGGGATTGTCGAATTTATAATTCTTTGAATATAAAACAAAAAGAGCCACTTTTCAGCGACTCTTTTTCTGTGTTGCGGAGGCAGGACTCGAACCTACGACCTTTGGGTTATGAGCCCAACGAGCTACCACTGCTCCACTCCGCGATATTGAGAGTGCAAAGGTACTGCTTTATTTACGAACTGCAAAATTTTTCGATGTTTTTTTGAAAAGTTTTGGTCGTAATGTGCTTTTTTGTACTTTTGCACATAATTTGTATAAATGTGCATGCGGTGGACATAACAGTATCTAAAACTCGTGATAAATTAATTGAAGTAGCTCGACAACTGTTTGCAAGGAATGGTGTTGAGAATACTACAATGAACGACATTTCTCAAGTTTCTGAAAAAGGTCGGAGAACGCTGTATACTTATTTTAAAAGTAAAAACGAGATTTATCAGGCAGTTACAACTTCGGAACTCGATATAATATTATTTAGCTTGAGTCGGGTTGTTAAAAAAGATATTCCTGCAGATAAAAAATTACTCGAATTTATTGATGTCAAGCTGAAAACCGTGAAAGCTGTTGTATTCCGCAACGGAACACTGAAAGCTGATTTTTTCCGAGATATTTGGCGTGTAGAGAATGTCAGAAGGAATTTCGATAAAAAAGAAATTGAGTTCATAGAAAAGATTCTGTCTCAAGGTATTGAAGAAGGGATTTTTGAAGTAGAAGATACAATTGCCACGGCAGAAGTGCTCCATTACGCATTCAAAGGAATGGAAGTTCCTTACATTAAAGGAATTATTGCCGATTTAAGACATGAAAATGAAAAGAAAATAAGAAGTGTCGTTAATTTGATGTTTCACGGAATACTTAAAAATAGAGGGAGTTAAACGAAGTTACAGGAAGTTACAAGAAGTTATAAGAATATTTTTTACATTCCTGTAACTTCTTGTAACTTCTTGTAACTTCCTTGTTTAATTCTTAATTAGATATGAAATTATTAGAAGGAAAAGTTGCTGTCATAACAGGTGCAGCTCGAGGTATTGGAAAGGCGATTGCCGTTAAGTTTGCTCAAGAAGGAGCCAATATTGCTTTCACAGATTTGAACATCGATGATAATGCAAAAGCTACAGAGGCAGAAATTGCTGCTTATGGAGTGAAAGTAAAAGCTTATGCATCTAATGCTGCAGATTTTGAAGATACACATAAAGTGATTGAAGAAATCGTAAAAGATTTCGGCCGTGTAGATATTTTGGTTAACAATGCCGGTATTACTCGCGACGGTTTGATGATGCGAATGTCTGAACAACAATGGGATATGGTTATCAATGTGAACCTGAAATCGGCATTCAATTTTATCCACGCACTGACTCCCATCATGATGAAACAAAAAGCAGGAAGCATTATCAATATGAGTTCTGTTGTCGGAGTTTCAGGAAACGCAGGACAAACTAACTATTCGGCATCCAAAGCCGGTATGATCGGCTTGGCAAAATCAGTTGCTAAAGAATTGGGCTCTAGAGGTATTCGCGCCAATGCTATCGCTCCCGGATTTATCATTACAGAAATGACACATCAACTTTCGGAAGAAGTAAGAAAACAATGGGCTGACCAAATTCCATTGAAACGCGGCGGTACTCCCGACGATGTGGCCAATGTCGCTTTATTCCTTGCGTCTGACCTTTCTTCTTATGTATCAGGACAAGTTATTCCTGTTTGCGGAGGGATGAATATGTAATGGAAATCATCTACGAAGATAATCACCTCATCGCTGTAAATAAAACCTGTTCGGAAATTGTTCAGGGAGATAAAACAGGTGATAAACCTCTTTCGGAAATTGTTGCCCAATGGCTGAAAGAGAAATACAACAAACCCGGCAATGTGTTTGTCGGCGTTACACACAGATTGGACCGACCCGTTTCCGGGTTGGTTCTTTTTGCAAAAACCAGTAAAGCTTTAACCCGATTGAACGAAATGTTCAGAACGGGGGAAATCAAAAAAACCTATTGGGCAATTGTAAAAAATCAGCCGAAAGAAACTGAAGCAGAACTGGTTCATTATATTGTGAGAAATGAAAAGCAAAACAAATCGTTTGCTTACGATACGGAAAAACCAAACTCAAAAAAAGCGATTCTTTGTTATAAAGTAATCGCCCGATCCGATAATTATTTTCTGCTGGAAATTGATTTGAAAACAGGACGCCATCATCAAATCCGCTGCCAATTGGCAAAAATAGGATGTCCTGTGAAGGGTGATTTGAAATATGGTTTTCCGCGCTCCAATCCCGATGGCGGAATTAGTTTGCATTCGCGAGAAGCGAAATTTATTCATCCGGTTTCGAAACAAGAAATTGAAATTATTGCCCCTGTTCCGGATGATAAACTTTGGAAGTCGTTTGAAACAGGGATATAAAAAACAAGAATTAAATTCAAGTCGATAAAAACAAAATCCCAACCGATTCAATTTGAAACAGGTTGGGATTTTTTAGTATTTATTCCTATATTTTTATTTTGCTTGATATTTCTTTTTCAAGCGAATTGAATGTGCTTGACTTGCGTACAAGAAATATCCAAAAAACCAAATGACCGAAGAAATAAGTATATAAAATGTTTTCTTAGAGTTATTAATATGCTCATCATTAACAATTTTTCTTATGGCGTATATTAAGTATGCAAGTGCACAAGCAATAATTACGAAATAAAACAGCAATAAAAACAATGGAAATGAAGTTGTTATCAAGAAAAAAATTATTATAGGAAAATAAAAATAACAAGATAAAAGTACGATGTATCTTATCTTTCTTCTTGGTGAAATAGACTCATTCTTGATTATTTTTTTTGTAAAATACACAAAAATAATCATATAAATAATTGCTGAAATAAAATAGTATATTGGAAACATTGTCTCCCAAGAACTTAACTGATTCATCATTTACTTTTATATTTTGTATTAATTATTCTTATAGACATAATTGAAATGTCATTTCTCTAACGTCCCAAACACTGTTGGTGTCTAGCATTTGCTGCGTCAATATCTGCATAATGATTATTGGTTACAAGTGTCATGCCAAATCTATCATTCCATTGTTGCGCCAACCAATCACCAATAATTGGTGCCAATGTAATGAAATTGTAAGTAAAATAATAACAAGCTATTTGGTAAAGTTCATAATCTAATCTAGCATCACAATACTTCACAACTGATCCTGGACAAAGTGGTTCATCAAACTTACAAAATTCAATATTTGCATATGTAACCAATAACATTTCCCTATCGTTCAAAGATAAGCGCGAATCATTAATTAGAGTTTCAAAATCAAAATTTCCTTTATATTCTATCACTGAAACACCAGCGACAGGTATTTCTTCAAAATAAGGGTCAACATACTCAACTTTAATAATCTGTTGAGTAGCAGGGTCATTTAACACTGAAACTCGCAATTGTGTCTGTTGAGATGCAAGCGATTTGTTCTCTTGAATTCGCTTGTCTAAATAACTTATAAGGAATCCAGTATCATTAGCTTTCAGCTTCTCAAATAAATTATTTAAACTTTCAACCTCATCATCCATAGCTATGGATGAGTTCACACCGTTTTCCTTATCACAACTTGTGAATGATACTCCTGCCACAATAATAGCAAAGATAAAATAAAATCTTTTAATTTTCATTGTTTTAGAAATTAAATTAGTTAATAAATTAGCTGTCATTTTTCGTGAAAAAATAATGCAGCGCAAAATAAAAGTATTTAAAAGTAAAAATCTTTTGATTTATAAATAAAAATAGTACATTTGCGCATAAAAATATCTAAATAATAAATATCAATATGAATGCAATTGGAACAAGGATAAGAAAGATCAGAGAAGAAAGGGGCATTAAACAGGAATATATTGCCGGAGAAATGGGTATTACACAGAGTAATTACGGTAGGCTTGAAAAAGATGATAACAGACTCACTGCTAATAAATTGATAAGGATTTCAGAAATACTAAATGTTTCTGTTTCTGTGTTATTTGGAGAAAAAGCGACCAATGTTATTCATGAAAATAAAGGCGATAATGCTCAAGCTCACATCGGTACGTTTGTTCAGCAAGACAAAGACCATATCGAATCGCTGAAAGAAGAAATTAAATTTTTGCGTAAAATATTGGCTGATAAAAATGGCTTAGTAAGTGTCTGATCAAAAACTTTCCTTGCTTCGAACGGTAGCTTTGGAAATCTTTTGAATTCAGTAAATACCCCGAGAAAAGAGTGTACTAAACAATTTAGTGCGGTCGGACATCAAGAAATACAAAAAAAGAATTACTTTTGCGTTACTGTTATTAAAATATTTGAGACATGAAGCGGCCAGAAATAATAGCAGCTCTAAAATCCATTCTTCGTCGAGTGGCACCAGACGCAACCACTATTTTGTATGGTAGTGAAGCACGAGGTGACGCACGCCCTGATAGTGATATAGACCTTCTTATTCTTGTCGATAAAGATAAACTTACATTGCAAGAGCAACAAGATATTACTTTTCCGCTTTATGACGTGGAGGTTGAGAAAGGTGTATTGATTAACCCGTTGGTTGTGTTGCGCAAACAATGGGAAACTTTACATAGCATAACGCCGTTTTATAAAAATGTAATGAAAGAAGGAGTTGTTTTATGAATGATGGAGACAGAGGCGACTTGATTTTATTGAGATTGGAAAATTCACAATCTGCTATGCAGGAGTCCAAGTTGTTAATTGATAACGGATATTGGAACGCCGCAATTAACAGAATGTATTATGGGTGTTATTATGCAGTTTCCGCATTACTCATTAGCAAAGGTATTCAAGCACAAACTCACGCAGGAGCACGTCAAATGTTAGGTTTACATTTTGTAAAAACAGGTTTATTATCAGCTAAAAACAATGCTTTCTTTTCTGATTTATTTGCCAAAAGGCACAGTGGAGATTACGATGCCTACATTTATTTTGATGAAGAAATCACGAAAAACTTATATCCGCAAGTGACTGAATTTATCAAAAATATCAAAGACCTGATATTTAGAGAGGGATATTCAGTAAATAAAAATCAAGAATAGTCATTGCCGCCATGGCCTCAACAATCGGAACGGCACGTGGCAACACGCAAGAGTCGTGGCGACCTTTGGCTTTTAATATCGTTTCTTCTCCCAAATTGTTGACCGTTAATTGTTCTTTCAAGAGCGTAGGAATTGCCTTGAACGCCACACGGAAATAAATATCTTCCCCGTTTGAAATTCCTCCTTGGATTCCTCCCGAATAATTGGTTTTTGTAGCGATTTTTCCTTCGGGAGTGCGGTAGAAAATATCGTTTATCTCGGAGCCTTTATACTGAACACCATCGAATCCCATGCCATATTCAAATCCTTTGACCGCATTAATGCTTAACATGGCGCTTCCTAAAGCAGCGTGAAGTTTTCCGAAAACAGGTTCTCCCAAACCCACGGGAACGCCTTGGCAAACGCACGAAATCACGCCACCGATTGTATCACCTTGCGATTTGACTTCTTTAATCAACTCAATCATTTTCTCGGCAGTTTCCAAATCCGGACAACGAACCGGAGTTGATTCTATTAAATTGAAATCCAATTCGGAATACGGTTTCTCCAAACGGATTGTTCCTACTTGCGAAGTATAAGCAGAGATTTTAATTCCGATTTCTTTGAGCACCAATTTGGCAATTGCTCCCGCAACAACACGCGAGATGGTTTCGCGAGCCGATGTGCGCCCGCCTCCTCTGTGGTCGCGGATTCCGTATTTTGCCTGATAAGTGTAATCGGCATGCGAAGGACGAAAAACATCCTTCATATTATCGTAATCGGAAGAATGTTGATTGTTGTTGCGAACAATAAAACCGATGGGAGTTCCGGTGGTTCTGCCTTCGAAAATCCCGGAAAGAAATTCCACTTCATCCGATTCCTTGCGTGAAGTGGTCAGTTCGGATTGTCCCGGTTTCCTGCGATTCAATTCTGATTGAATGAAATCAATATCCAAAAAGATGCCGGTGGGGCAACCATCAATTACTCCACCGACCGCTTCTCCATGAGATTCTCCAAAGGAGGTTAATCTGAAAATATTTCCGAAAGTATTCACTTAACGAATTAATGATTAGTGATTAATTATTAATGATTAATAATTAGTTGCATCCGCAACCGCAGCTATTGTTGTCTTCCGGACTTTCACAATCGCAATCGCTTTCGCAAGAATCACATCCGCAACCGCATCCTGCACCGGAAGTTAATACAGCGATTTCTTCGGCTGTCGGTTCGTGAACGTCGATAACTTCTCCCGTAAAATGTAGTGTTTCTCCTGCCAACGGATGATTGAAATCCATCACAACACAATCGTCTGTGATTTCGGCTACTGTTCCGAGCATACGATTTCCGTTTGAGTCCATCATCGGAACGGTTGCGTCTACAGCGATTCTTTCGTCATCAAATTTACCGTCGATTTCAAAAATGCTTTTCGGTAAATCCACCACATGCGATTCTTCAAACATACCGTATGCCTCTTCCGGAGTTAAAGAGAAAGAAAATTTATCTCCTTTTTGTAGTCCTTTTAAGTTATTTTCGAAAGCTTCGAGCATCATTCCCATTCCAAAAATAAACGAGAGTGGTTGTTCTGCTGTTGCTCTTTCCATCAATTCTCTTTCATCGCCTTCACCCACATTCAGGTCATAAGTTAAGGATACCATTTTGTCTTCTGTAATTTTCATATCTGTTTGTTTTAAATGAATGAATAATTTACAAAGGTACAAAAAAATGGGTATGTGGCAAATTAATTATGGTAACGAAATCTTTTTTATACTAATTTTCGATCTATCGCCATTTTTACCAATTCCGCTGTATTGTGGACTTGCAATTTGAAGGTCAGATTACGACGGTAGCCTTTAACGGTCTGATAGGCAAGGCATAACTTGTCGGCTATTTCGGCATTGGTTTTTCCTTCGACTACTAATTTCAACAATTCGCGTTCGCGGCCTGTCAGGGTAATGTGATTTTTAGCGGATTTTATCAAAATGATTTGGAGATAATAAATTTAATAAGTACATTTACAATGCCTTATTATTTAGGCAAGTTAACATAAAATATTAGTAACATGAAAGTAAAAGAAAGATCGATTTTTCTTTCGTATACGTTAACGAAAGAAGAGCAAAAATGTCTTGTTGGTGGCTCTGGTCCCGTTGTTGTCGTAAAACCACCCCCACCTCCTCCCGTCCCTACCCCTATCCCACAGGTATTATAACCGTTCATGGTAATAATGCCAAAAGGTGCTGCTATTAACATAAGAATGAGTGTCCGAAAGGCACTCATTTTTTATGTTTTTTGGTTGTCTTTCACCCTCTAACTTTGCACAAAATATTCATTATGTTTATTATGCTTACAAAAAGATTTAATTTGAGGTCAGTGGTTGCGATAGCAATCTGTCGACCGCAGGTTTACCATCGAAGAAGGAGCAACACTTTTGATGGGAAATGGTCAATATGGCATTTTTGTTCCCGGAACTTCGCAACTTATCGCAAATGGAACAGCAGGAAAGCGTATCACTATCAAAGGTTTTCGTAATGACCCCGGATATTGGAGTGGTATTGAATTAAACAGTAATATGCCGGGCTCAAAGTTAAACTACTGTGACATTTCAGATGCAGGCAAACACGGAGATGAATTTATTCTTAGAATGTATAGCGGGTATATGAAAGATGCTCATTTAGAGTTGAATAACACCACTTTTAGCAACAGTACGCAATATGGCTTGTATCTTCAAGATTATAGCGGTCATTGCAATATATCGAGCAGCAATCCGGCTTCGGTAACTTTTTCCGGTTGTCCGGGCAGAAATATTTGTTCCAACTGTCGAACCGGTAGTCCTGTTGAGTTTGATGTTTATTCCAGTTTAAGTGAATCGTGTAATTTACGATAAAAAATGTAACATAGTTGGTAGAGACCATTTTTCAAAAAAGACAGAGATATGTGATTTAAATATCAATATCTCTGTCTTTTGTATTTTACCACATTTTTTATATATTTGCATATATTCTCATAAAATCAAGAAGGGAAAAGATAATCATTCACAATTAAAAAAATATCCATGAAAAAAATCATCTTGACATTACTCGTGTTGTTCACTATCACAACCGTCATTCAATCTCAATGTAAAGACATTGTTTTTGTAGAATATTTCAGTTCTAAAAAAGAAATAGAAAGGTCGTATGCTAAAGATTTTCGAAACAAAGTCATTGCAGGAATAACTAATACGGATCGTGTTTTGTTGAAAGACGTAGAATCGGAAAAGTCGTTAAAAAAAGAAGAACAGCGACAAACTGAAGATGCCGCATCCATTGATGAAGAAAGATTGGTAGAAATGAAAAACTTAAATGCAAAATATTTGATACAAGGTCATTTATCCAACCTTTCTACAGAATCAACTACCAATAAAGAAGGGGAAGTATTTTACAATGGAAATTCGGCTTACACGCTTAAAATAATTGATGTTGCAACGGGAACGGTAAAAGGAACGGAAAGTTACAGTCACGGCAGTTTTTCGAATAAGACTCCCGAAAAAGCTATGGAATCGGCACTGAATTATGTCGATGGTGATATGAAAAAACTTGTAAATAAGCACTTTCCTGTTGAAGGTACGATATTAGAAATAAATGCTGAAAAGAAAAACGAGGCTAAGGAAGTGTATATTAACCTTGGTTCGCTTTGCGGGATAAAAAAAGGGCAGCAATTTGAAGTGTTTGTAACTCGTGAAATAGCAGGTCGGGAGTCTCAGAAAAAAATCGGAGAACTCAAAGTCGCAGTTGTAGAAGGCAAAGATTTATCGCTTTGCAAAGTAAGTAAAGGAGGCAAGGAAATAAAAACGGCTATCGGAGAAGGACAGGAAATAACTATCAAGTCTTATTATAGTGCCGGATTTTTTGGCTTGTAAAACATAATTGTTATCTCTATGTTTAAAAAATATTCAAAATTGCAATCTCCATATTGCAATTTTATTTACTTTTGCAGCAAATAATAAAATATCACCGTCTTATGAACCTAATGCAGGAAATCATTGCACGCGCTAAAGCCAATAAACAGCGCATTGTTCTCCCGGAAGGAACCGAAGAACGCACTATCAAAGCTGCCGACCAATTAATTGCCGACGGTATTGCCGATATTACTTTGATTGGGAATCCGGCAGAAATCGAGTCTTTAGTCGCTAAACATGAATTGAAAAACATCAGCAAAGCTACTATTATCGATCCTGTTAATCATGAGAAGAAAGCGATATATGCCAATCTGCTTTTTGAATTGAGAAAAAGCAAAGGAATGACATTAGAGCAAGCAGAGAAATTGATCGAAAATCCGCTCTATTTAGGCTGTTTGATGATTAAAAACGGAGATGCCGACGGAGAAGTTTCAGGAGCACGAAACACAACAGGCGATGTGTTGAGGCCTGCACTGCAAATCATCAAAACTGCACCTGGAATCAGCGTTGTGTCGGGAGCATTCCTGATGTTTACGACTCAAAAAGAATATGGACAAAATGGCATTTTAGTATTTGCAGACTGTGCAGTGATGCCGGATCCGAATGCTAAAGAATTGGCCGAAATCGCTGTTGCAACGGCACATACAACAAAAGTGCTTGTCGGTATTGAACCTAAAGTCGCTATGTTGAGTTTTTCAACCAAAGGAAGTGCCGAACATGAGTTGGTCGATAAAGTCGTTGAGGCAACTAAATTAGCGAAAGAGATGGCTCCGGAACTGCAAATCGATGGAGAATTACAAGCCGATGCGGCATTAGTCCCTTCCGTTGGAGAAAGCAAAGCACCCGGAAGTACGATTGCCGGAAAGGCTAACGTGTTGGTTTTCCCCAATTTGGAAAGTGGAAATATTTCCTACAAATTGGTTCAACGTTTAGGGAATGCCGATGCAGTTGGCCCAATCTTACAAGGAATGGCGTCTCCGGTCAATGATCTCTCTCGTGGTTGTTCGATAGATGATATTTATAAAATGGTTGCAATCACAGCCAATCAAGCAATGAAGAAATAAAATATATGGCAGAAACTATTATTGAACCTATTGAGAGTTTTGGACTTTCCAATAAAAACAGAAAAAGCTCTTTGTTTTCTAAAATCGGTGTAGTAGGTTGCGGAAAAGACGGAAGAAATATTGTTCGTCTGACGGCTTCGGCAGGATTAGAAGTAACTTTTATCGAAATCACGCAAGAGAAAATCGACTATGCTATCGAAAAAATAGGGAAAGACCTCGATACTAAAATCGAAAGTTGGGGTTTAACTCCGGTAGATAAACGAACCATCATGGGACGCATAACCGGTTCCTTGAATTACGAAGATTTAAAGGATTGCGATTTCGTTATCGAATGTGTTCGTTATGACGACCAAACCGGAGAGCGCAGTACGCAATTGCGGAAAGAGGCATTTAAGACGTTAGAGAGAATATTATCTCCCGAAGCCATTATTGCTACCAATGCAACTACGGTTATTATCAGCGAATTGGCATCCGAATTGGCATATAAAGAAAGATGTATCAGTCTTCACTTCCCGATAGCTCATGTTGATGCCAAAATTTTGGAAATAGTAAAAGGTATGTATACTTCGGAAGAGGTTTATAATAAAGTGCAAGCCTTTGCCCGACTTATCAAATACGAAACGATAGATGTGCACGAAAGCAATGGTTTGGTCAGTCTTCGCTTGATGGTAACGCTTTTGAACGAGGCTTGTCAGATGTTGATGGAAAATGTAGCATCCATGGAAAAAATCGACCGGCTGTTTGAGGTCGTATATGGTATGCGTTTGGGCATTTTCCGTATGGCAGATATTATCGGCATCGAAAAATTAGTTGTTTTGATGGAAGATATGTTTAACGAATACGGAGATAAGAAATACAAACCTTCTCCTCTCCTTTGGCATTTGTATCGCTCCAAACAATTGGGTATCGGCACCGAAAAAGGATTTTATATTTACGAAAATGGCAAACTTGTAGAACCTAACCGAATTTATTAACATGAAGATATTAGTATTAAACTGCGGAAGTTCGTCCATCAAATATAAATTGTTTGAAATGGAAACCGGAGCGGAATTGGCTCAGGGTGGAATAGAAAAAATCGGATTAAAAGGCTCTTCCTTGAAATTAACATTGCCCTCGGGTCAGAAAGTTATTCTTGAAGGTGAAATCCTTGAACACAAAACGGGTATAGAATATATTCTTGGAGTGATTACCAGTGAAAAATATGGCTGTATCAAGTCATTATCCGAAATTGATGCCGTTGGTCATCGCGTGGTACATGGAGGTGTTGCTTTCAATTCGAGCGTAAGAATTACAGACGAAGTCATCAAAAAAATAGAAGAATGTGCAGAATTGGCACCTCTTCATAATCCGCCTAACCTGAATGGAATTTATGCGATAAATGAACTGATTCCAAATGTGCCTCAAGTAGCTGTTTTCGACACAGCTTTCCATCAAACGATGCCTTCGCACGCGTATATGTATGGTATACCGTATTCTTTGTACGAAAAATATGGCATACGTCGCTATGGATTTCACGGAACAAGTCATCGTTATGTTTCTTCTCGTGTCTGTGATTTCTTGGGCGTAAAATACGAAGACCAAAAAATCATTACCGTTCACATCGGAGGCGGAGGTTCCATCACTGCCATCAAAAACGGCAAATCTATCGATACTTCGATGGGAATGACTCCCGTAGAAGGTTTATTGATGGGAACTCGTTCCGGAGATATTGATGCGGGAGTTATTTCTTATATCATGGAGGAAGAAAATATCGGAACCCAAGCGATTTCTACCATTGTAAACAAATATAGCGGAGTACTTGGAATTTCCGGGGTATCTTCCGACATGAGGGAAATAAATGAGGCCATACAAAAAGGCGATGAACGCGCCATGCTTGCCTTTGATGTTTATACCTATCGCATCAAAAAATACATCGGAGCTTATGCCGCTGCATTGGGAGGATTGGATATTTTGGTATTTACCGGAGGCGTAGGAGAAAATCAATTCCCCATTCGCCGGAAGGTTTGTGAAAATATGGAGTATTTGGGTATTCAATTAGACGAAAAGAAGAATGACGGACTTCGTGCTGTGGAGGCTGTTATCAGCGTTCCCGATTCGAAGGTAAAAGTAGTGGTGATTCCAACAGATGAAGAATACATGATTGCCTCAGATACTTTGTCTGTATTAAAACAATAGAACGCGGACGACACGGATAACGCGGATTTCCGCAGATAATAAAATGATATAAAAATCCGCGTCATCCGCGTTCCAACAATAAAAATTTGCAAATTGAATCTGAGCCTAATTATTCCAGTTTTTAATCGTCCGGACGAAATAGACGAATTACTTCGAAGTCTTACATTGCAAACCGATAAAGACTTTGAAGTGATTGTCGTTGAAGATGGCTCGAAAACAGATTGCAAAGAAATCGTTGAAAAATACTGTGAGAAATTAAACATATCCTATTTCTACATAAATAATTCCGGCCCTGGACAAGCCCGTAATTTCGGAGCCAAACATGCTTGCGGAGAATACCTGATTGTTTTAGATTCCGATTGTATTATCCCCGAAAACTACATCTTATCTGTCGGAAAAGAATTAAAAGAAAATCCTGTTGATGCTTTTGGAGGCCCCGACAGAGCACAGGATTCTTTTACTCCCATTCAAAAATCGATTAACTATGCCATGACCTCCTTTTTCACTACCGGAGGAATCCGCGGAGGCAAGAAAAAATTAGATAAATTTTATCCCCGCAGTTTCAATATGGGTATCAAAAAAAGCGTCTACGAATCGTTAGGCGGCTTTTCGAAAATGCGATTTGGAGAAGATATAGATTTCAGTATCAGGATATATAAAGAAGGATATAAAGTTGCGCTGTTTCCTTCGGCTTATGTATTCCATAAAAGAAGAACCGATTTCCGTAAATTCTTCAAACAGGTTTACAATTCCGGAATTGCCAGAATCAATCTCTACAAAAAATACCCCGACTCATTAAAACTCGTTCATTTGCTACCAACAGGATTTACCGTTTTTCTTATTATATCTTTGTTAGCTACAATTTATTCGGTTTATTGTCTTATTCCTTTTATCCTCTTTTGCCTGATTATCTTTGTTGATGCCTCTATTCGGAACAAAAGCCTCAAAATCGGCATCTTATCAATCGTTTCTTCTATTATCCAACTAACAGGCTACGGATTAGGATTCCTTTCCGGAGTTTGGAACCGAATCATTTGCCGCAAAGGAGAATACGGCGCCTTTGAGAAAAGTTTTTATAACTAAAAAGTTGAAAAAGTTTTGCGGAGAAAAAATAATTATTCGCCGCATAAAATGCGGAGAATAACACGCATTTTACACACAAAAATCGACTCTTATAAGTTTTTGCAAATATTTTTGCAAGCGTAATGAAAAAGTAGTAGTATTGCGTCAATTTTACTTGTTATCGGTAACCCGCGGATACAGCAGCGCGTTCTTCACGGACAGAAAAACAGAGCGTTTCGGGCGCCTTTGAGCAGTCGGACAACGAAAAAAATACGAAGTAAAAATTGATAAGTAAATGACAAAAAGGAAAAGCAACCTCATAACGAATTATTCAGCATGAAAATTATTAAAACTTGCAAACTTTGCAAGTTTTAATAATTTATTAGCATCTTTGCAGTATGAAAAATAAGTTAATAGAAAGAAAGGAATATCTTGATAAACTTCTGTCATACAGAGATAAAGATATTATCAAAGTGGTAACAGGTTTGCGACGTTCGGGAAAGTCCACACTGTTGGAATTGTTTAGAAATCGTTTGTTGGAAAATGGTATAACACCTGAACAAACGCAATTTTACAATTTTGAATTGCCCGAAAATTACCTAAATAAATCGTGGGAAACGATTTACTTTGAAATAAAATCGAAACTACAGGCAGGCAAACCGAATTACATTTTCCTCGATGAAGTTCAGAATATTGCAGATTTTGAAAAAATGGTTGACGGACTTTATGCGAGCGAAAATGTCGATGTGTATATCACAGGCTCAAATGCCAATTTGTTATCGAGCGAGTTGGCTACTTTGTTGAGTGGTAGATATATTGAAATTTCTATTTTGCCGTTTTCGTTTGCCGAATATTTAGAAATCAGAGGCATTGACACAAGCAATAAATATCTAAATTACGAGGCATTGTTTTACGATTATGTGAACGAAACTTCGTTGCCGAAAGGTGTTGAATTGCGAGAAGAAGGTTTTGATAAAATTTATGAATACCTCGAAACATTGTACGCTACAATTATCGAAAAAGACATAACACAACGCTATAAAATTTATGATAAGCGAGCATTTGGAAATGTTGCAAAATTTGTGGCTGCAAATATTGGGAGTCAAATTTCGCCAAATAGTATCGCAAAAGCATTGAAAGCAGATAATCAAAGCGTTCACAACACCACCGTTGAAAAATTTATTGAATACTTGGTCGAAAGTTTTGTGTTTTATTGTGTTAATCGTTTCGACATTAAAGGTAAAAAACAACTTGCAACATTGGAAAAATATTATCTTGTTGATTTGGGTTTGTTGAATGTGTTAGTTGGACGAAACAGAACAGCAGACAGAGGACATATTTTAGAAAATGTAGTTTATCTCGAACTTTTACGGAGAGGTTACAAAATTTGGACAGGTATGCTTCGCAACGGAGAAATAGATTTTTTTGTGAAAAATCGTAATGGAGAAGTTGAATATTATCAAGTTTCGTGGGAACTTCCAACTGAAGAAACCAAAGAACGAGAATTTACGCCGTTAGAAACGGTAAAAGACAATTATCCGAAATTTTTGCTCACAACAGAATCATTCCCGCAAAGCAGAGCCGGAATTATTCACAAAAATGTATTTGAATGGTTATTAGAGAAATAATCGCAGAAGAAAGTGGGCGATCGCCTCACGTTATTCGATATTCTTCCTTACTTTTTGTAAAAACGCTTTCATCGCACTGTAATCTTTCAATTCAATGATTTTCAATAAATGAGCCAATTCTTTCCTGATTTGCTCTACTTGTTCAGGAGTATAAGGATTAAATAAAATCTCGGTTAATAAATAATCATCTTCCGATAACAGTCCTTGTGCAATGGTCATGTGCTTTTTGAATGTTGTTCCCGGAGCCTCCTGATGTTTCATTACCGAGGCAAATACCAATGTCGAGGCAAAAGGAATAGACAAAGAATAAGCGATTGTTTCATCGTGTTCATCGAATGTATATTCAAAGATGCGCAGTTTCAAGGTGCTGTATAAATCTTTGAAAAAGACTTTTCCCATGTGATTCGATTCGGAAATGATAATCGCATTTTGAGTAGAAAGGTCGCTCAAACTGGCAAACGTAGGACCAAACATCGGGTGTGTGGAAACGAAAGGCCGGCCGGTTTCTTTGTAAAATGCTTCCAACCCTGTTTTAACCGAGGCAATATCGGATAAAATGCAATTTTCCGGAAGATATGGTAATACTGTTTTGAAAGCTGCAATCGTATGTTTTACGGTTGCGGCATTAATCAATATTTCCGGCTTGAAATCTGCAATTTCTTTCGGGTCGCTCATTCTCACGCAATTATAAGTAAAGCGTAACCGTTGTGGATCCGGATCAAAGAGAGCGACTTCGTGTTCAAAACTCAATACGTCGGCAAAGAAGGAGCCCATTTTTCCGGCTCCGAGTATTTGTATTTTCATTTGTTATTATTTTACCCCTAAATCCCCTAAAGGGGACTTGGGAACAGTTATATTATCATTATTGTAAGGGTCTATCACTCACTCAAGTCCCCTTTAGGGGATTTAGGGGTGCTATTTTTTCAAAACTTCAACTTGTTGGCGAATCGATTCTTCGTGAATCGCCTCCAATATTTTTTTCATAAAATCGGCATCCATTCCCATCGATTGAGCCATGGCGATTCGTTTAAGCAAAATTTCGTCGTAGCGAACAGTTTGTAAAACAGGCATATTGTGCTCCTTTTTGTATTGACCTATTTCTTGCGAAACGCGCATACGCATAGCCAAAACTTCCAACATCTGATTGTCGATTTCGTCGATTTGATGACGTAATTCCGTCAAGTTTTCTGTTGTTTGTTTGGTATCTCTTACCACCAATAAATTTAAAATGTATAATAAAATATCGGGCGTAAGTTGTTGTTCCTTATCACTCCAAGCTTTATCCGGACTGCAATGCGATTCGATAATCAAGCCATCATAGCTTAAGTCCATCGCTTGTTGACAGAGCGGAGCAATTAATTCTCTGTTACCTCCGATATGGCTGGGGTCGCAAATCAAGGGAAGATTCGGGATTCGTCTTTTCAGTTCGATTGGGATGTGCCATTGCGGAAGGTTGCGATATATTTTTTTGTCGTAAGAACTGAATCCGCGATGGATAGCAGCAATTTTTTTAATTCCGGCATTGTAAATGCGTTCGATGGCACCAATCCAAAGGTCTAAGTCGGGATTAACAGGATTTTTGATGAGCACGGGAATGTCTACGCCTTGCAAAGCATCTGCAATTTCTTGCATGGCAAAAGGATTGACAGAAGTTCGGGCACCAATCCAAAGTATATCTATACCATATTTCAGTGCTTCAAAAACATGTTTATGAGTAGCCACTTCGGTTGTCACATACATTCCTGTTTCTTTTTTGACATTTTGCAACCAAGCTAATCCTTGAGTTCCAACACCTTCAAAACCTCCGGGTTTAGTCCGAGGTTTCCATATCCCTGCTCTGAATATTTTAACGTCTTTTTTTGCTAATTCCTTAGCGGTTTGCATCACTTGCTCTTCCGTTTCAGCGCTACATGGTCCTGCAATAACGAACGGACGCTTGGATTCTATACCCGGTAATAAAATTGATTCTAATTCCATTATTTTTAATGATTAATTTTTAATGATTAATGATAAATGTTTGATTAGAGATTAATCATTAAACACTAATCATTAATCATTCGTTTAAGTGCTTCTTGTAATAATTCTTCTTTGCAACAAAGTGAGATACGAATGTAGTGTTCGCCGTTACTGCCGAAAATAAATCCGGGAGTTAAGAAAACGTTGGATTCGTATAATATTTTGTCGGCTAATTCTTCGCTGCCGGAATAGTTGGTCGGAATTTTTCCCCACAAAAACATTCCTGATTGTTTGGAGTCAAAAACGCAGCCTAAAGTTTCCATTATTTTTTCGGCAATAACGCGACGGTTGCGATAAACATTATTCATTTCCTGATGAAATTCCGGTACAGCTTGTAATGCTTTTACCGCAGCTTGCATCATCGGTTTGAATTGTCCGCTGTCGATGTTGCTTTTTACTTTCAATACCCATTCAATAAATTGAGCGTTAGAGGCTAACATAGCCATTCTCCAGCCGGGCATATTGTGCGACTTACTCATTGAGTTAAGTTCAATGCAAATATCTTTGGCTCCTTCGATGCTTAAAATACTAATCGGGTTGTCGTTTAATATAAAACTATATGGATTATCATTGCAGATAACTATTCCGTGACGTTTGCCGAAATCAACTAATTTCTGATATAACTCTACTGTCGCAGGAGCGCCTGTCGGCATATTCGGATAATTAGTCCACATCAGTTTAACGCCCGATAAATCCATTTTTTCCAAAGCATCGAAATCGGGTTGCCAGTTATTGTTTTCGTCCAAATCGTAAGCAATGATTTCTGCGCCAACCAAATTACTGACAGAGGTATAAGTCGGATATCCCGGATTGGGAACCAGTACTTTATCTCCCGGATTCAAAAATGCCAATGAAATATGTAAAACACCTTCTTTTGAACCGATTAACGGTTGAATTTCTTTGTTCGGATTCAGTTCCACTCCATACCACCGTTTATACCAGTCGGCAAAAGCCTTACGCAATTCGGGAATCCCGACGTATGGTTGATAACCATGCACATCTGCTTTCTGAACTTCCGTACAAAAAACATCAATCGCATCTTTCGACGGTGGAAGGTCCGGACTACCAACACCTAAATTGATGACGTTTTTTCCGGCAGCATTCATTTCTGCTACTTCTTTCAATTTTTTAGAGAAGTAGTATTCGCTTACTGTATCAAGCCTTTTGGCAGGGATTATTTGTTTCATTATATTCTCCTAAAATTTTAAATCCTTTTGTTAACGGCAAAACGGCATTGATAGCTTGCTTATACCGCATATAATTATTAAAAGTTACATCGACATAGAACAAATATTCCCATTCGCGACCGATAATGGGAAGAGATTGTATTTTCGTAAGATTGACATCATAGAATGAAAGGATAGTCAACACTTTAGATAAACTCCCTTCGGAATGAGGCAATGTGAAAACTACGGATGATTTGTTTGGGCGAGAATCGGCCAAAATTTCATCGGCAACCCAATGATTGGCTAAAACTAAAAAGCGGGTAAAATTATGTTTGTTGGTTTCTATTTCTTCTGCCAAAACTTCTAAACCATATAATTCGGCTGCATATTTACTGCAAATAGCGGCAACGCCCGACAATTGCTTTTTGGCAATGTTGCAAGCACTCGAAGCAGTATCGTCTTTTTCTACAATAGTTACATTTGTTAGGGCATTTAAGAAATCTCTACATTGCATCAAAGCAATCGGGTGGGAGTGAATTTCCTTAATATCGTGAATTGCTTGTCCCGGAATAGCCACTAAACAATGAGAAATTCTCAACTTTTCTTCTCCGATAACTATCAAATCACTTTCGCGAATAAGTTCGTGATTTTGTAACAAGCTTCCGGCAATGGTGTTTTCGATGGCCATAATACCAAATATATCCGAATCTTTCTTTAAAGCATTAATTACATCTCGGAACTGACAACACGGCAAAATCGAAATTTCTTCTTCAGACTGAAAATACTTTCTTGCGGCAATTTCGTGATAAGCTCCTTCTATTCCTTGTATGGCTACTGTTTTCATACTTTTATTATTGACTGTTAAAAAAAAATCCCGTCGTGCTTTCGACAGGATTTTTATTTATTTCGTTTTTATTTTTCACAATTTTTTTTGAACATTTATTATACAAAATCCTGTCTTACTTGTCTGCTAAAGTAAAAGTAAAAAAAAGAATATGTAAAATAAAACTTGTTCATGCTTTCTTTTTGTTGTAAAAGATGGTGCAAATGTAATACTTTTTTTGCTTTTACAAATGAAATGAAATGTTTTTTTTATTCCATATTATGGAAAACGTTCTGCACGTCGTCGTCATCGTCGAATTTATCTAATAATTTTTCGATTTGAGCGCGTTGTTCTTCTGTAACGCTTTTATAATCATTGGGAATTCTTTCGAATTGTGCACTTTGGATTTCAAATCCGTTTTCTTCCAAATGTTTTTGAATGGCAGAATATGATTGAAATTCTCCATAAAGTACAATTCCATCTTCATCCTGTTCTACTTCATCCACACCGAAATCAATCAATTCGAGTTCCAAATCTTCCAATGAAACGCCATCTTTAGGTGTAATTTTGAAGACACATTTGTGGTCGAAAAGAAACTGAAGACTTCCGCTTGTTCCTAAAGAGCCGCCGTGCTTATTGAAATAACTGCGAACATTCGCCACCGTGCGGGTCGGATTATCGGTTGCTGTTTCTACTACAATGGCAATACCAAAAGGACCATATCCTTCATACACCATTTCTTTGTAGTCGCCTTCATCCTTCGAAGTCGCTTTTTTTATCGCACGTTCTACATTTTCTTTCGGCATGTTTTCTTTTTTTGCCTGTTGAAAAAGTACGCGCAAACGAGGATTCGTTTCTATATCCGGACCGCCTTCTTTGGCTGCTATCGTAATTTGTTTACCCAGTTTGGTAAATACGCGGGCCATGTTGCCCCATCTTTTCATTTTTGTCGCTTTGCGATATTCAAATGCTCTTCCCATTATCTTAATGTTGTGTTTAATTTTTCTTCCAAATTCTTTTGTATTTTCGCCATGATAGTCTCTATCTGCTTGTCGTTCAATGTTTTTTCTTCATCATGGAGGATAAAGCTGACGGCATAAGATTTTTTACCTTCGGGTAAGTTCTTGCCTTCGTAAACGTCGAACAAACTGACTTCTTTGAGCAGTTTTTTATCCGTATCGAACGCTACTTTTTCTATTTCAGCGAATGAAATCTGTTGGTCAAGCAATAACGCTAAATCACGTTTTACTGCTTGAAATTTTGATATTTCGGAATACTTAACTTGATGAGATTTAATTTCTTTCATTAATAAATCCCAATTCAATTCAGCGTAATAAACTTCCGAATCAATATCGAATTTTTTGCATAATTTCTTTTGAAGAATGCCTAAGGTGCCTAATTTTCTGCCCGAAACCGTATGGATTGTCAAAGCCTCTGAATAAACTTCGCATCTGCATTGAGTGAAAACCAATTTCTTGGCGTTTATTCCCAAACGGAATAAAATATTTTCAACGTATGCTTTCAGTTCGAATACAGAACTTTTTTGTTCTCCATGTAACCAACTGTGAGATATACTGTTGCCGGTAATCCATAAACCCAAATGAAATTCTTCGCGGATGGCGGAAAGACTTTGTCCTTCTTTCTGTTTGTCGGCAAAATAAAAATAAGTATTACCGAATTCGTAGAATTTCAAATCCGGATTTTTCCGGTTTTTGTTGTATTCGATGCTTTGTAAACCTCCGAAAAGCAATGTCTGACGCATTACGTTTAGTTCCACGCTTAACGGATTTTTCAGTCTAACACATTGCTCCTCCGGGAATATTTTGGAAGTTGCATAATATTCGGATGCTGTCAACGAATTATTCATGATTTCGTTGAATCCTGCTCCTGTAAGTTGTTCCGAAATCAGATTTTGTAACTTGTATCCTTTGTCTGTTTCCGTTTCGTAAGAAAGATTGGATTTCAGATTTTCTCCGGTTTCTACATTGTTAAATCCATAAATGCGGAGAATTTCTTCGATAACATCTACATCTCGTTGCACATCCACCCGGTAGGTAGGAATGCTTAATTCGAGTTCGTCTTTATGATGTTTTATAATTTCTATATCCAAACTTTTCAAGATGTTGATTAAGGTTTCTTCCGAAATAGTTTTCCCGATTAAGTCGTAAACTTTTTGGAAAGATAAAGTTACTTTAGCGTTCGGAATGGGAGAAGGATAAACATCCTGAATTTCTCCGCATATTTTTCCTCCGGCAATTTCTTTAATCAGCAAGGCTGCACGTTTCATCGCGTAAAGCGTATTGTTTGGGTCGGCTCCTCGCTCGAAACGGAAAGATGCATCGGTGTTTAATCCGTGGCGACGGGCGGTTTTGCGCACCCAAGTCGGATGAAAATAAGCAGATTCAAGGAATATATCGGTTGTATTTTCTGTTACGCCTGATTTCAGACCACCGAAAACGCCTGCGAGAGCGATTCCTCCATTGGTATCGCATATCATCAGGTCTTTATCACTTAATTTCCGGTCGACTTCATCTAAAGTAGTAAATTCGGTTCCTTCGTTTAAAGTCATCACATACACTTTATGACCGTGAATCTCATTCATGTCGAAAGCATGCAAAGGATGTCCTGTTTCGTGAAGGATGTAATTCGTAATATCTACAATATTATTAATCGGACGCAAACCGATGGTTTTCAATCTGTTTTGCAACCATTCCGGACTATTCGTCACTTTCACGCCTTTAATCGTAACACCGGAATAACGCGGGCAAGCTTCTGTGTTTTCAACGATTACCTCAACTGCCGGTGATTTATCTTCTATTTTAAACGCCTCAACGGAAGGTTTTCTCAACCTCCCAACCCCCTGAAGGGGGCTTAAGTCCCCTTTAGGGGATTTAGGGGTGCTTTGTTTCAAGTAAGCCGCCAAATCGCGAGCAACGCCATAATGAGATGCTGCATCTATGCGATTAGGTGTAATATCAACTTCCAAAACGTAATCGCTTTCAATGTTGTAATGTTTCTTTGCAGGAGTTCCGACAACTACATTTTCGGGTAAAACAATGATTCCGGCATGGCTGGTTCCGATGCCGATTTCATCTTCGGCACAAATCATACCGTTTGATTCAACTCCTCTTATCTTTGATTTTTTAATAGTAAAGCTTTCATCGCCCGAATATAATTGGGTCCCATTAACAGCAACCACCACTTTTTGTCCGGCAGCCACATTGGATGCACCGCATACAATTTGCAAGGGTTCTCCTTCTCCTACATTGACGGTTGTAATGTGCAAATGGTCGGAATTCGGATGGTTTTCGCAAGTTAAAACCTCGCCGATAAACAAGCCTTCAAGGCCGCCTTTAATTGTTTCCACTTCTTCCACGCTTCCTGTTTCCAATCCGATGGAAGTTAAGGCATCTGCCATTTCCTGAGGGGTTAAATCCGTTTCGATGTAGTCTTTAAGCCAATTGTATGAAATATTCATAATGATCAAAATTTGCCGCCAAAGTTAATAAATATTTCTTATTTTTGCCGCCTAATATTGTGATTATGGATAAAATTAAGAATATAGTATTTGATTTGGGCGGTGTGATTTTAACTATCGACCGCGACGAGGCTGTAAGACGTTTTAAGCTGGTTGGATTAGAACAAGCCGAAGAATTATTAGACCCGTATCATCAAAAAGGAGACTTCCTTGCTTGGGAAGAAGGTCGTTTGACGACAGAAGAATTTTACGATGCAATCCGCCGGTTAGCAGGGAAATATATTTCAAATGAAGATATTGCTTACGGAATACATGGATTTATTGCTGATATGCCGGCTTACAAATTAGAAATGTTGGAAGAATTGAGAAAATCATATAATCTCTATTTGTTGAGTAATACCAATCCGATAGTCATGGCTTGGGCATCGTCTCCTCTATTTTCCGATACCGGAAAAACGTTAGAGCAGTATTTTGATAAAATGTATCTTTCATATCAACTCGGAGTGACCAAACCGCATCCTCAAATCTTTCATCATTTGATAAAAGATTCCGGTATTATTCCTTCCGAAACGTTATTTGTTGATGATGGACCTGCCAACGTTGAAGCTGGGAAAGCTTTAGGTATGCGCGTTTTCCAGCCTGAGAATGGTGAGGATTTCAGGCATATTTTCAGCGAAAAGGGACATTTTTAGAGAAATTGAAATTCAAGATTGAATATTATTCTGAATCTCATGAATCATTGTGTTGAGGGTTACATCAGAAAAAATAAATGCTATCAAGATTGCATACAAAATAAGGAATACAATCATACCAAGTGAATTGATGATAAACAAGATACTACACTTGAGACGCGATATCGCCTTGCTTTCTTGATAAAAAATCCGGTGAGAATGGAAAAAATAATAAATAAAATAGCCAACCATCACTATTGCAACTAATGGAGGCATATCTAAATGAAAGAGCGATAATAACCATCTTGCCAAAATAAACAATGAAATACTCAACAGAATAAACGAAAAATAATGAAGTGTATAAATTCCGTGGTCGAAGTAGAACCATTTTCTCTTGCTGTGAAATACCCAAAGCCAAAAAGCAAAAACAGGCATATATAAGAAAATCGCTTTAGGAAAATGGTGTAAGAGTTCTTCTTCAACTTTTTCTTGGTCAATCTTGTATTTCCCAATCTTTATTTGATTTTCAGACTCATGTTTATCCGTTTCCGATTGTATCTGGGCAATAATATCCGGTTGAAGATATTGAGCAGCAACACTATCCAATTGAAATTGGTTGGAAATATCCTGATGCGCTTTTACTTTTTCGCTCCATTTTTCTGCCCTTTCGCTCGAATCAGGAGGAATAGCCGGCAGGAGAAATGTAATGAAACTGATGAATATGTATAATTTGACGGGATTTACATAACAGTTTCTTTTTCCTGCCAGATATTCTTTTGTTAATTTTGCCGGGCGAAAAAGTAAATACCAAATAGTTTTCCAAAACTTGCCGTCGTAATGCACGAAATCTTTTATGAAATGCGCAATAAGATGAAAAAAGGATTGACGTGTTTCGACGTTTTCCTGTCCGCAATCCGGGCAAAATCGTATTTCTACGAAATGCCCACAATTTTCGCAACCTTTATTTTCCCGCAATTTTCTTCGACGGCCCATAAATAGAAACCTTTATCTTATTTCTTACGCATTCTGCCCGCAACAATTTTTATACTTCTTGCCTCTACCACACGGGCATGGAGCGTTTCTGTCTATTTTTTTCTCCGCACGAATCGGTTCACGCTTTTGTTGTTGTCCTTGCGGAGCTTGGCGCGCTTGTTGTTGGCGTGCTTGTGCCTCTTCAATTTCGTCCTTTTGCGTGCGATACTTACTATAATCTGTTTTTCTTTCGGGAGCAGCATGTTGTACGGCATCTTCGCGAGTAGGAATTTGTCCGCGCATCAAAACTGCAACGGTTTTGCGGTTCATCGCATCGACCATATTTTTAAATAATCCGAAAGATTCCAATTTGTAGATCAACAGAGGATCTTTATTTTCGTAGCTGGCATTTTGTACCGAATGACGCAGGTCGTCCATTTCGCGCAAATGTTCTTTCCAAGCCTCATCGAGCATGTGCAACAGCAAGGATTTTTCGAATGATTTTACGATTTCTTTACATTCACTGTCGTAAGCCTCCTTCAGGTTACATTTAATATTATAAATACGTTTACCGTCGGTTATCGGGATTAATATATCTTGATATCTTTCCCCCTGAGTTTCGTATACTTTTTTAATAACCGGCTGAGCAACTTGTGACATTCTTTCCATCTTGCGCTTGAAACTTTCCAAAACGACATCGAAAATCTTTTCGGATAATTCATTCGTTTTTATCGAACGGAAATCATCTTCTTTAACCGGAGATTCTATAGCCATTGTTCTGAAAAGTTCGAACTTCAATCCTTCGTAATCGTTCGATTCGGCAAACTGTTCGGCGATGGTCGATGATGTATCGTAAAGCATGTTCAGCACGTCCATACCGATACGTTCTCCCATTAAAGCATGGCGACGGCGGGTATAGATAACTTCACGTTGGGCATTCATTACGTCGTCGTATTCCAACAAACGTTTACGAATACCGAAGTTGTTTTCTTCCACTTTTTTCTGAGCGCGCTCTACGGATTTATTCAACATATTGTGTTCCAACACTTCGCCTTCTTTGAAACCGAGTCTGTCCATCATTCCGGCAATTCTTTCGGAGGCGAACAAACGCATCAGACTATCTTCGAGTGAGATATAGAAAACTGAAGAACCCGGGTCTCCCTGACGACCGGCACGTCCGCGCAACTGGCGGTCTACCCGGCGGGAGTCGTGGCGTTCCGTACCTACAATGGCCAAACCCCCGGCAGCTTTCACTTCGGGAGAAAGTTTGATGTCGGTACCACGACCTGCCATATTGGTTGCGATGGTAACGGTTCCTTCTTGTCCGGCTTGCGCCACAATATCAGCCTCTTTTTGGTGTAACTTAGCGTTCAATACATTGTGTTTGATTTTGCGCATGGTAAGCATACGGCTCAACAATTCGGAAATTTCGACTGAGGTTGTACCTACCAACACAGGGCGACCGGCCTCTACCAAAGATTGTATTTCTTCGATAACGGCAGCGTATTTTTCACGGTTTGTGCGATAAATCCGGTCATTCATATCGTTACGTGCAATCGGTTTGTTGGTCGGGATAACCACTACATCCAATTTGTAGATATTCCAAAACTCGCCTGCCTCAGTTTCGGCAGTACCCGTCATACCTGCTAATTTGTGGTACATACGGAAATAGTTTTGTAAAGTGATGGTTGCAAACGTTTGAGTGGCATCTTCCACTTTTACCCGTTCTTTGGCCTCAATTGCTTGGTGTAAGCCATCGGAATAGCGACGGCCTTCCATGATACGGCCGGTTTGCTCATCAACAATTTTTACTTTTCCTTCGATAACGACATATTCATCATCTTTTTCAAATAAGCAATAGGCTTTTAATAATTGGTTGATGGTATGTACGCGCTCCGATTTAATCGCATAGTTTTGCATCAAATCGTCTTTCTTTACTTGTTTTTCCTCATCATTCAAGCCTTGGTTTTCAAGTTCTGAAATTTGAGAGGCAATATCGGGCAATACAAAGAATTGCGGGTCGTCCATATTACCGGTCAAGGCATCGATTCCCTTGTCGGTCAGTTCGATAGAATTGTTTTTTTCGTCAATAACAAAATACAGAGGGTCGGTGATGATGTGCATTTCTCTGTTTTGTTGCTGCATATAAAATTCTTCCGCTTTCAACATGGCTGATTTAACGCCCTGCTCGCTCAAAAATTTAATCAAAGGTTTGTTTTTGGGCATACCTTTGTAAGAACGGAAAAGCAATCGAGTTCCTTCTTCCTGTTCTTTTTGGTCTTCTTTAGCCATCAAGATTTTTGCCTCAGCCAACAATTTGGTAGTGAAATTCTTTTGAAGATTTACCAAATGCTCTACTTTAGAGCGAAATTCTTCAAACAGTTGGTCATCGCCTTTCGGAACCGGACCGGAAATAATCAATGGGGTTCGAGCATCGTCAATCAATACGGAGTCGACCTCATCGACAATCGCAAAATTGTGTTTGCGTTGCACCAAGTCTTTCGGACTGATAGCCATATTGTCGCGCAAGTAGTCAAAACCAAATTCATTGTTTGTTCCGAAGGTGATGTCGGCTTCGTATGCTTTGCGACGCGCATCGGAGTTAGGCTGATGTTTATCGATACAATCGACAGAAAGTCCGTGGAACATATATAATGGCCCCATCCATTCGGAGTCACGTTTCGATAGGTAGTCGTTGACTGTTACAACGTGTACACCGTTGCGAGTCAAGGCATTCAAGAAAACAGGCAAGGTAGCTACCAAAGTTTTTCCTTCTCCGGTTGCCATTTCGGCAATTTTCCCTTTGTGAAGCACTACACCACCGAAAAGCTGTACATCGTAATGTATCATCTCCCAAGTGATTTCGTTTCCTCCGGCAACCCAATGGTTTTGATAAATGGCTTTTTCTCCTTCGATTCGTACAAAATCGTGAGTAGTGGACAAATCTCGGTCAAAATCAGTAGCAGTTACTACAATCTCTTCATTTTCGGTAAAACGTCGGGCGGTTTCTTTTACGATAGAAAAAACAACCGGCAATACTTCCTCTAATTGTTTTTCAAACTTTTCGGTAATTTCTTTTTCTATCTTATCGACTTCAGCCCAAACTTTTTCTCTTTCCTCCAGTTCGAGTTCTTCAATATTTTTCCGAAGTTCGGCAATCTTCGCTCTTTCGGGAGCGACAGCATCTTGTATCTTTTGTTTTACCTCATCGGTTTTAGCCCTCAATTCGTCGTCGTTTAAACTTTGAATAGCAGGATATGCTTCTTTTATTTTTTTGACGTAAGGGTCTATTTCTCTTAAATCGCGTTGGGCTTTATTCCCAAATAGCGTTGATAATAAATCGTTGAATCCCATATTTTTTATTGTTTTTTACCCCTAAATCCCCTAAAGGGGACTTCTTGGAGTCTCATTGTTTGTATATTATATTCATTACTTTTTATTTACAGTGCTTGAAGCTATCACTCACCAAAGTCCCCTTTAGGGGATTTAGGGGTAAAACTCTTGCAGCGGCATTTCCTTGCAGCCATTGGGCGGCCTTATGCGCAATACATGCGTGACCGTAGGTGCAATTTCAGTAGCTTTAACTATGCGGTAAACCTTTTGCGGCTGAATGCGGTGTCCGAAGAAAATGAGGGGAGCAATAATTGTTTCATTCCTCAAATATCTCGATTTCGAAGAATCTTTTTCATCAACGAGAATTCTTCCGGGTTGCAACTCAAGAAATAAATCACCACTAACACCTTTGTACATTCCTTTTCTGAAAGAGGCATTACCCACTTCCCCGCCTTCAAACAACAATTCTGAGGATGTCGTTACATTTTGCACTCCGGTAAATTGGGCGATAAATTCAGCACACTTACGCAATATTTCGGGATATGCTATTTTTTGTTGTTCAATCAGTTTTCTGTTTAAGTAAATTTGATTGTTATAGTACCCATTTACCCAATTCCCTTGGCCGTATACGGTCATCAAATACATATTTAATAAAGCCGTACAACGATTCGGATAAAATTCTCCGACTGTTTTAAACGATTCCGAAGGTACTTCTGTTGAATCAAAATATCCGGTAGAAGTAACAACAAACAAGGTGTTTTTTATACCGACGTATTTTTCGACTAAATCCAACAATCGTTCGATTTCTTTGTCTAAATGAATATATATATCCTGAATTTCCGGACTGTAGGGATTACTCATCGTTTCGATGTAATTTCCGGCGTAATAGGTAACGGATAACATACTCGGATTGGCACGATTCCCGAAATCGGCATATTCCAAAAATTTAGCTGTCAGATTCGTAACTTCGGCATTGATTGCCGGAGAAGTTTTTATCTTGAGGTAACAATCTTTCTCTCCCTTATAAATATAATGTTTGAAGGGAGAAAGCGGTTGATTGTAAGGAAAAGCCGTATAGGAAGAACGAGTGGGATTCCATGTGTATGTTTCAGTGTTTTTTCCGATTACCTCATTGGAGTTATATCTGTCGACATACCAGGGAATGTCTTTGTAATATGTTGTTGTTGCAAAACGTCCTCTGTAATCTTCGAGCCAAAATGCGGCATTGGCATAACGGCCTGCCGATAAAAGTGCCTCTACGGAATTCGGAGCAATTGCGAAAACATCGCTTTTCCCGTTAGAAGCCATTTTCAACTCATCGCCAATGGTTGCGCACAACAGCGAAAGAGGAGATAAATTTTCGTTTGTATAATTTCCCAAAAAATCTTTGTCGTAGAGGATAGAAACTTCCCTGTGAGATTCAAAATCATATTTTTTCTCGGCCACGATACTGTGATTATCAGGATTGGTTCCGGTGAAAATGGTGGCAATAGCCGATGCCCTGTTTACGTTCGGAAACTCAAACTGCATTTGACGATAAACTAATCCGTCATTCATCAAGCGCTTGAATCCGCGCTCTCCAAACGAATAGTTAAAGTATTGCAGATAATCTCCCCTAAGTTTATCTACGGTAATGTTAACGACTAATTTAGGAATATCACCGGGTTGTTCCGCTCCGCGAACTCCGGCAATAGCTAAAATAGCGAGTAATGATGTTATAATTCTGTTCATATTATCTTCTGCCCTTCGTTCGACGTAGTCTGTGACTACGTCGTAGTATTATTGGTAATCCCAAACCAATCCATAAACACAAAACAAATGGAATATTGGCACTATTCATTTCTTGAGGTATAAATGGCCAAGTTATCAAAAACGACGACAAAAGTACAAAATTAATCCAATGGTACCACGTTATGAAACGATAAGTTTTCGGCAACAGATAGCCAACCAACGCGATGAAATACAGCGGATGGAAGAAAAATACATTCCAGTTGGGATATGTGCACGGATGAATAGAAAAAAACGCCACGAACCAAATGATGCATCCGGTTATTCCGGCAGCCAAAAAGAGCAAGGCGAAAAACAAACGGAATCTTCGCTTGTAAATCATTCCGCAAATTCCTAAAATCAAGCTTATTGCGAGCAAACAAATGCCTGCTACCATCGGACTAAACCATAAATTTCCCGAATGATTATCTTCCTCGATTGATTGTATGATAATCTGAGTAGAAGATACCATCGGACGACGTATGCTATCATTCTCTATATAAGCAGTTTCCAGTGCATTCATCAACTTTTCGGGCAAAAACATTTCTTGTCGTAAGCTGATAAGACTATCCGCTCCGCTCCCTATCACCAAATCAATTCCGAAAGTCATCCACGGATAAGGCTTTGTACATTCGTGAATAAGTGTTCTGAATGTTGTCGGATTCTTTTGCTCCTCATACACAATACGACTGTTTGTAAATCTTTCAATAATATCTCTGGGACGGGTTGTGCAGTTATCAAAAAGAAAATCATAGCGGTATCTGCGATTTTCAGGAAGAGCATTGTAAAAAAGCATCTGAAGTATCTCTGTTTTTTCTTCGGGAGATAGATTGAGAACCTGTTCTATCACAGTGTAATTACCCATCGTATAGATATATTCGAATTCATCAAAACTATGAACACCCAAATAATAATCCGTTTCTCCTTTGATAAAACGATACAAGAAATTGGGTTCACTCCAATCAAACGAACCGTAATTAAACACTAAATCTAATTTCTCGGATGGGTTGTGTGCCCTTATGGCCGTATGCCCATAAATGGTATAAACCTCATTGGAACGAGGCAATACTGTTAACAAACTGATTTGTAAACTATCTCCGGAAGATCCAAATGTATGTAAGGTAAAAAAAACGGACAAGACTCCTAAAACGAACTTCTTCATTGAGTTGCAATCTGAAATTTATGCCAAAATTACGGAATTATTTTGTATTTTTGGCGAATATATAACTTAAAGAATATTTATTTATGAAACGTAGTATTTTATTATTCAGCCTGACAGTATTGTCATTTTCATTTTTTGCGCAAGACATCAAGTTGCCGGCTCCTCAAAAAGAAGGAGGAATGCCGTTAATGGAAGCGTTGAGTTTGCGTCAAACAACTCGCGAATTTTCAAGCAAGGGATTGTATCCGCAAACATTGTCAAACTTACTTTGGGCTGCTTATGGTTTCAACAGAGAAGATAAAAGAGTGGTTCCTTCTGCCAACAACAGGCAGTCATTTGATGTGTATGTCATTCTTGAAAAGGGAGTATATTTATATGATGCTAAAGAAAATACGTTGATTTTGAAAAAAGAAGGAGATTTTCGCAGCAGTGCAGGAAGACAAGATTTCGTAGCGATTGCCCCCGTAAATCTTATCTATGTTGCCGATTTGAGAAAAACATCAAGTCGCGATATGGCTTTTGCCGATTGCGGATTTATCTCTCAAAACGTATATCTTTTCTGTGCATCTGAAAGACTTGGAACCGTTGTAAGAGGATGGTTTGATAAAGATGAATTACATCAGTTGCTGAATTTGACTGAACAACAAGAGGTTATTTTAACGCAAACAGTTGGATATAATCCTTAAGTTCATGACCTGCCTATTTCTTAAAATTTTAGTTTATTAAGTTCTTTTTATTGTTTTTCCTTTTTTTATTGGGATAAAATTTATATTTTTGTTCTAAATATTTTAGGTTACAAATATATGCTTAATCTTTTTATCGCACAATATTTTTAGCTTAAAATATATTGGCAATATTTATTTTTTTACTTATTTTAATTAATTATGTTTAGAGACAGGTTAATAAGAGCGATTGAGGAAAAAGGTATTAGCAAATACCAAATAGCCAAAGAAACGAGAATTACAGAAGCAACGTTATCTAACTATTGCAACGGAAAAGGGAAACCTAGTCCGTCTATCGTTATGCAATTGGCAACTTTCCTTGATGTTGATTTTGATTGGCTCCTTAACGGTACCGGAGATGACGAGAACAAGAAATTAATTTTCTCTGATCCATCGGCCAAGTATCTTGTTTTGGGAAAGAAAAAATTCCCGGAAAAAAGTGCGACCGCAGTTATCACTCACTTAGAAAAACAGCTTAATGAAAAGGACAAATTGATAGATAAATTAACGTCTATCATTGAAAGTAAGCTGGATGTGATTATCGAGCAAACGAAAAGAGGTTAAAAAAGAATTCCAGAGACATTCTTAAAGACCATTGAAAAAAAGAGGCTGGTTCAAATTTTATTGAGCCGGCCTCTTTTGTGTTTCGATAATTATAAATGACAATTTCTCAAAGTATTTTTTCGCTATTCTTGTATTTTTAAAATACTTACTATACATTTGCTGCTAAATAATTAAAAATATTCGCCTATGGAAAAGTAATAATGTGTTAATACGCACATTTTAAAACATATTAGAAAAAGCGTTTAATGCTATTCTTGGTGCCTAGAATTTCCACAAACAAAAGCACACCAATGGAGGGTAAGTCAATAAACGTTCACGTTTAGGCGTGAACGTGACTTGTTTGTTGGTGTGGGTTGTGGAAAACCTTAGGCACGGATAATGTTACTTGTTCGCGTATTCTATGCTAATATCCTAATGTTTTATTTGATTTAACAATAAATTAACGGTTTGTTGTTCTTAGTTGCTTTCTCCTCTATTTTTGACGCATAAAACTTGTACGTGTTTGGATCAT
>JAIRVZ010000102.1 GCA_031253625.1 Dysgonamonadaceae bacterium | reverse complement strand
TTCCAATTCTTCCTTACTTCCACCAAAACTATGAAAAACACCGCGAAGGTTATTTGCTCCTATTTTCGCAATGCTCTCTATCACTTCGGGAAAAGCGTCTCTGGTATGAATCACAGCCGGTAGATTGTAATCAATGCTCCAACGAAGTTGTTCTTCAAAAACTATTTTTTGTTCTTTCAAGAAAGTTTTATCCCAATATAAATCAATACCGATTTCTCCGACTGCAATATATTTTCTTAATCCGAATCGAAGATCGGCATTAGCCAATTGCTTTTTTATTTCATTCAATTCTCCTGAATATGAATCGTTTACACTTGTCGGATGTAATCCCATCATCGGGAAACACTCATCAGGGTATCGATTACATAAATCATTCAAAGGGACAATCGTTTCTACATCAACATTCGGTATAAGAAACTTATAAACGCCTCGGGACTTAGCGTTCTCAATGACCTCTATAATATCTTCGACAAAATCGTTTTGGTATATATGCGTATGCGTATCTATCAGTTTCATTTTCAATCACATATTTTCTCTCCACGTCTGTAATAATATACGACTCCATATTTTTTACAATTATCCAACCGGCTTTTTATTTCAGCATCGGCATATTTACTTTCTATCTGATTCCAAATATTACAAATAATCTCATCGGCCTTAATTCTTAAAGAAGACAGTTTGGATAAGGCTCTGGCCGTATTTTTCTGCAATACTTTTTGTTGGTGATATGCCGTTTTGAACATTTCATAATGCACCTGTACTTTCGCAATAGTAGGATTATACAACGGTGTTCCTCCTTTAGTCATACGGGCTTTTTCTCCTTGAATGATTTTCTCTCCCCATTCCAACACCAAAGCATCGGAAAATAATTCCGGAACCTGCTGACTATTGGGGTCTAATCCGTATAACGATTTTAATTCCGAATTTATTTCTTTTCTGACAACCGATAAATTAAGCACTTGAATAAAATGAGAAATATAGAGTTTGGCATTTTTAGTTAATTCTTGAAAGGATTTACTTGTATTTATTTGCGCTGTATATGCCCTATCATATTCTGCACGAGCCCCTTCAAAGGAAGAAAGGAACACTCCAGCCGTTTCCATCAACTCAACAGAAATCATTCTGTTGGGAAATGGAAGTTGTAAGTCTTGTTCCAAAGCACATTTCAACGACTTTATACGGGCTGCATCTGTGTTTGGTAATCTACGGTACGGCATAATAATATCAAATTATTAAGATTCTCTTTTCATCAAATCTCTTGCAAAATCGGCCAACACTGTTTTTTTACAATCATCAACCTGAACCGAATGCAACGAATTTAATGCTTTTTGATAAAACACATCCATTTTACTTTCAGCAATCGCTCTCAAATTCAACCGGTTATAGATGTCGGTAACCGTTTTTATTTTCGTTTCGGGAGCGATACTCTCAGATGTAATTTGTTGTAACAAAATTTCTTTATCAGCACCGCAAACTAAATTCAATGCGTTAATCAATAAAAATGTCTTTTTGTTACACAAAATATCTCCTCCTATTTGTTTTCCAAAAACATCAGGATCACCATACACATCCAATAAATCATCTTTGATTTGGAAAGCTAAGCCGATATTCATTCCAAAATCATATAGTTTTTCGGCATCCGATGGCATGGCACCTCCTATAATAGCACCTGTTTTTAAGGCAGCACCCAGCAAAACAGCGGTTTTCAATCGAATCATTTCGATATATTCATCTACCGAAACATCCAATCGCTTTTCAAAATCCATATCATATTGCTGCCCAACACAGATTTCCATTGCTGTTTTAGAAAATAAATCCAACACTGGTTTTAATTTATCGGAAGATATATCGGCAATGTATTGATAAGATAGAATAAGCATCGCATCACCCGAAAGTATCGCTGTATTTTCATCCCATACTTTGTATACAACCGGTTTCCCGCGTCGGACTTCAGCCTTATCCATCAAATCATCGTGCATCAATGTAAAATTATGGAAAATCTCCCATACCAAAGCCGGAGATATGGCATCTGAAATATCTTCTTTATATAAATTACAAGAAAGCAGTGTTAAAACAGGTCGGACTTTTTTTCCTTTTAATGTTAAAATATATTGAATAGGAGCATATAGATTTTGCGGTTTTTCAGGATATACGACCGCATTTATCTTCTGATTAACAATTTCAAGTGCTTCATTAAATGATAACATCTTTAATTTCATGGTATGATATGAATATAAAGTAACTTTCTTAAAGGTAGCAAACTGACAACAAAAGTAATTTTTTTATTTTTAACATACAAGTTATATGGCCTTACATTCTAAAAAATATTAGCAAAATATACCTTTTTGTCGTTTTTGTCGTTATATATTTGAAAATTTGATTACTATCTTTGTCCCATATTATATTATTCTTCGGATGAAAAAAATATTTTATATTGCATTTATCGTTCTTTTAGCAACCTCATTTTCCAAAAAAACATTTGCACAAGATGGAAAATCTGCATTCGACTTCTTAAAATTGCCTTATTCCGCACGTGCAAGTGCCATGGGAGGTACAAATATTTCAGTGATAGAAAACGACCCTTCTTTGGTTTTTCAAAACCCCGGCTTACTCGGTCCGGAAATGAATATGGGATTAAACATCAGTTACCTTATGTATATTGCCGATGTTAACGCGGCAAGTGCAATTTTCACCAAAGCGGCCGGAGAAAGAGGTGCGTGGGGTTTAGGTGTTAATTATCTCGATTACGGAAACATAAAAGAAACAACCGTAGAAAATATTATTCTCGGAGATGTAAGCTTAAAAGATATTGGTGTTAATATTTTTTATGCTCATGATATAACCGAGCGAATCAGAGGAGGCGTTACCGGAAAATTTATTTATTCGTCGTGGGGAGAATATTCCTCCATTGGTTTGGGAGTTGATTTAGGACTGAATTATTATAACCCCGACCACGATTTTTCGCTTGGTTTGACAGCGAAAAACCTCGGCGGACAGCTTACCGCCTACATCGAAGAACGTTCTCCGATGCCTTGGAACATCCAATTGGGAATGACCAAACGCTTGCCTCATGCTCCTATCCGTTTTTCCGTAACGGCAAACCATCTTAATAATTGGGAAACATATAATCTAATAGGAGAAAAAGACCCTTTTATGAAGAGTCTTATCAAGCGTTTCATCTTTGCTGTCGATTTAATTCCTTCTGATAATCTCTGGCTCACCGTGGGATATAACGTCAAAACGAGCGAAGATATGGCTTTGGAGGCAGGAAATAAAATGGGTGGACTTTCCGGTGGTGCCGGAATCCGTATCAGTTCTTTTGAAGTCAGCGCAGCAATTGCCCGGTATCATCCTGCCGCTACTTCTTTTATGGTTAGCATAACTAACTTTTTCGGAAAATAGATTCGTTAGATTCCTATAATAGACAAAATGTCAGTCATTGTACGACTGGCATTTTTTTTGCTAAACACGACGTAACCCTTGGTTCGGCGTAGTCTCTGACTACGCCAAACAACTTGCAATAACTTTAAAATAAAAAAATATGAGCAAACAAAAAGGAAATATTGGGGTAACAACCGAAAACATCTTCCCCATTATTAAAAAATTCTTGTACAGTGACCATGAAATATTCCTTCGTGAATTGATTTCCAATGCCGTTGATGCTACACAAAAGTTAAAAACATACGCATCGGTAGGAGAATTTAAAAGTGAATTGGGTGATTTAACTATTCAAGTTAAATTGGATAAAAAAACAATCACTATTTCTGACAAAGGTGTCGGAATGACAGCCGAAGAAATCGAAAAATATATCAATCAAATCGCTTTTTCAAGTGCCAATGATTTTCTCGATAAATATAAAAATGATGCCAATTCTATTATCGGTCATTTCGGTTTAGGATTCTATTCTTCCTTTATGGTTTCCAAAAAAGTAGAAATCATTACCAAATCTTTCAAAGACGACGCCATTGCGATGAAATGGAGTTGCGACGGTTCTCCCGAATACACTTTGGAAGAAACAATCAAATATGATAGAGGAACAGATATTATCCTTTATATCGATGATGAAAATCAGGATTTCTTAGAAAAAAGTCGCATTGAAGGCTTATTGAAAAAATATTGCCGTTTCTTGCCTGTCCCTATTGCTTTTGGTAAAAAATCCGAATGGAAAGACGGAAAAAGCGTTGAAACGGAAGAAGATAATATCATCAACGAAACCAATCCATTGTGGACAAGAAAACCGGCTGAATTAACCGACGAAGATTATAAAAAATTCTATCAAGATTTATATCCTTTCAGCGAAGAACCGCTGTTTTGGATTCACCTGAACGTGGATTATCCTTTCAATCTGACAGGTATCCTTTATTTCCCGAAAATCAAAAATAATATTGAGCTGCAACGAAATAAAATCCAATTATACTGCAATCAAGTTTATGTAACCGATTCGGTTGAAGGTATTGTTCCCGAATTCCTGACATTACTTCACGGTGTTATTGATTCTCCGGATATTCCGTTGAACGTGTCGCGCTCTTACCTGCAAAGCGATAGCAATGTGAAGAAAATTTCAAGTCACATCACCAAGAAAGTAGCTGATAAATTAGAAGAACTTTTCAAAAACGAGCGCATTCAATTCGAAGAAAAATGGGATAGTTTGAGTTTGTTTGTTGAATACGGTATGTTGACCGACGAAAAATTCTACGAACGTGCTGCTAAATTTGCGCTATTGAGAAATATTCAGAAAAAATATTTCACATTCGAAGAATACAAGATGTTGATTGAAAGCAATCAAACCGACAAAGACGGCAACTTGATTTACTTATACACCAGCAACAAGGAAGAACAACATTCATACATCGCTGCTGCCGAATCAAAAGGATACGATGTGTTATTGATGGACGGACAATTAGATGTTCACTTCGTCGGAAGATTGGAACAAAAATTCGAAAAAAGCCGTTTTGTACGTGTGGATAGCGACGTTATCGAAAATATCATCAAAAAATCCGATAATAAAGAAGTTACTCTTTCGGAAGAAGAAAGAAATGCGCTTGTCGATACTTTCAAGGCAGCTATTCCGGCAATAGAAAAAACCGACTTTATTGTAGGTTTCGAACACTTGGGAGAAAATGCCAATCCGATAACAATCACACAAAACGAATTTATGCGTCGTATGACAGAAATGTCAGCCATGCAAGGCGGATTTAATTTCTACGGAGAAATGCCGACTTCTTATAATGTGACTGTCAATTTGGATTTTCCAGCAGTGAAAAAAGTGCAGGAAGATAAAGAAAATTCAGGAGGTATTGTCAAGCAAATGGTCGATTTGGCTTTACTTTCTTCCGGATTATTGAAAGGCCAAGCGTTAAGCGATTTTGTGAAACGAAATATTGAGATGATTTGATTAGGTTCCTCGCTACGCTCGGAATGACGGCTTGTCATTCCGAACGCAGTGAGGAATCTATAGAATCTGCACAGTCTCCACTTTCAGCAATCTTAATTTTAGTTTTTCTGCCTCACTTTTGCGAATTCTCAATGTCATTTGACAATTCACATCAAAACTTTGGGAAAGAACAATTGGATTATCTTCTTTTACGATTCGCATAACGCCATTCAGGAAAGGATATTCGAATGTAATCGTGATTTCTTCATCGACCGTTTTTTCGATAATTTCGGCATTTGTCACTGCATCTTGCGCTGCCGCACGGTAAGCGACAATCAAACCGCTTGTTCCGAGTTTTACTCCTCCGAAATAGCGGATAACGACAATTAATATATCTGTCAGTTCGTTTGAGTTGATAACTCCCAAAATGGGTTTTCCAGCTGTAGAAGAAGGCTCTCCGTCGTCGTTTACCCGAAAAATTTGCCGGTCGGCACCCAGCATATACGCCCAACAAACATGTCGGGCATCATAATATTGGGTACGATAGCTGTCTACATGCGTTTTAACTTCTTCGGGTGTATGTACAGGAACAGCGTATGCGATAAATTTGCTACGCTGTTCTGTGATATATCCTTCCGATGTTTTTACTATTGTCTTGTATGTATCAGTAGCGTTCAACTTAATTTGTGAATAACTAAGCCTGAACGTAATTTCGGTTCGAACCAAGTGGTTTTTGGAGGCATAATATTGCCTGTGTCGGCAATGTCTATCAGTTGTTTCATCGAAACAGAATAAAGTGCCAATGCTGCTTTCATTTCTCCACTATCCACACGACGTTTTAACTCACCCAAACCACGTAATCCTCCAACAAAATCAATGCGTTTATCGGTACGAAGGTCTTTCATTCCCAGTATTTTATCAAGAATCAAATCGGAAGAAATCGTTACGTCTAATACTCCAATCGGGTCACTATCGTTGTATGTTCCCGGTTTGGCAGTCAACGAATACCAACGGCCTTCGAGATATAAAGAAAAATTATGCAAGCAACACGGATGATAGATTTCCGTTCCTTTATCTTCTATTGTAAAGTCGGTTTCCAATGCTTTCAAAAATTCGGCAGGAGTCAAGCCGTTCAAATCTTTAACAACGCGATTGTAATCCATGATTTTTAATTGATTATCAGGAAAACATACCGCTAAGAAATAATTATATTCCTCTTTACCCGTATGATTCGGATTTTGCTTGGCTTTTTCTACTCCAACCAAAGCGGCAGCCGCAGTGCGGTGATGTCCGTCGGCAATATATAAATAAGGTATCCCGGCAAAAAGTTCGGTAATTTGGTTGATAGTAGCATCGTTATCTATCACCCAGAATTGGTGTCCGAAACCATCTTCAGCGACAAAATCATAGTCAGGAGTATTTTTTATGGTTGCAGAAACGATAGCATCCAACGCCTCGTTATCAGGATAAGCAAAGAATACCGGTTCGATATTGGCATTATTGATACGAACATGAATCATGCGATCTTCTTCTTTATCCTTGCGAGTCAGTTCATGTTTTTTAATTACACCGGTCAGGTAATCTTCAACGCATGCACATACCACGAGTCCATATTGCGTGCGGCCATTCATGGTTTGAGCATAGGCGTAATACTCTTCTTTATCATCTTGCTTCAGCCAACCTTGTTCTTGGAATTTCTTAAAATTTTCGACTGCTTTATCATACACAGATTGGGAATGTTCATCTGTTCCGGCAGGGAAATCTATCTCCGGTTTAATGATATGATATAGAGACTTTTCATTGCCTTTAGCTTCTTCACGCGCTTCTTCCGAACTTAATACATCATAAGGACGAGAAGCGACCTGCGTAACTAAATCTTTAGGAGGACGAACTCCCTTGAATGGTTTAACTATTGCCATAATTTAAAATTTTAACCCCTAAATCCCCTAAAGGGGACTTAAGGACAGTTATATTATCATTATTGTATAATTTTTATAAACAGACCTATGATCCATCACTCACTAAAAGTCCCCTTTAGGGGAAACAACGTTCGGCGTTAGCCAATTAGGGGTAATTGAGAGTACAAAGATAGTTGTTTTTTACTCATGATGATAAGGTTCGTTGTTCAATATTGTCATTGCTCTGTATAATTGCTCTACGAAAATCAAACGAATCATTTGATGAGAGAATGTCATTTTAGAAAGAGATATTTTTTCGGATGCCATTTCATACACTTTTTTAGAGAATCCATAAGGACCACCAATAACGAATACCATTTTTTTGTTTACGGTATGCGTTTTTTTCTCTATGTAATCGGCAAATTGCAAAGATGTAAATTCTTTTCCCCGCTCATCTAATAACACAATATAATCTCCTGATTGCATGTTTTTTAGAATCAGTTCTCCTTCTTTTTCCTTTTGCTGTTCTTGAGATAAACTTTTCGTATTTTTTATATCGGGAATTATATCTAATTCAAATGGCATATAATGTTTCAGACGATTACAAAACTCGTCCAAGCCTTTTTGCACAAAATCCTGATTGGTTTTTCCAATGACTGTAAATTGTATTTTCATTGTGCAAAAATAGAGTTTATTCACGGTTATTCCTTATTTTTGCATTACAAATACAATCTGTATGAAAACAATATTGAAATTATTATTGGGAATTGCCATCGGAATCATTATCTGCCTGTTTTTTTTCTTAAAAACAAATAATAAAGGCACACAAACTGTTACTTCCCATCAAGCTACATTAGAAAAAGTTGAAGCATTAGGTAAACTTGAACTTGTCAGGATGAATATTAAAGATGTGATGGAGCATAAACTGATACGTCAATGGTTGCCCAATGCAAGTGCACTGTTGATAATCAGCGGGGAGGCCGTCGGATGTATTGACCTACAAAAAGTTGAAGCGGAAGATATTGTTATACAAAAAGATACATTGAGAATAAAACTGCCGGCTCCGGAACTTTGCTATTTCAAAATCGACCATAAAAATTCAAAAGTTTACGAAACCAAATTCAACTATTTTACAGGAATAAACTTGGTAGAGGAAGCATTTAAAGAGGCAGAAAAACAATTGTGGGAAACTGCTCTCGAATCGGGAATTTTAGATCGAACAAAAGAAAATACCATAATTATACTCAAACCTTTTTTCGAAGGCTTAGGGTTTAAACAAGTCGAGATTTCTTTTCCTTAAAAGATTCTCTACAAACTTTCCGTCAGTACTCTTTTCATCGGCAAAACAAGTCGTTCCAATAGCGACATATCATCTGTGACAATATCCGCCTGTCCTTGCATATTAGGTAGGCTGGGTAGTTCTTTCTTGTAAGTGGTAAT
>JAIRVZ010000052.1 GCA_031253625.1 Dysgonamonadaceae bacterium | reverse complement strand
ACAACTTCGTCATCTTCAATATAGTCATCTTGCCAACCGTCAGGAATGTCAAGGTAAAGTTCTTCGGAAGGAGATATTTTTCCTAACTCACGAATTTGAATGCCACAAATAAATTGCTTATACCAAACAAACGGAACACCGTTAATGGTAAAGTATTCTGCACCCTATTTGTTAGACCAATAGAAAATGGTTGTTAAGTGATACTTTACCGGTTTAACATTGCAAATTTATAAAATACTTTTCAATAATCATAATTCTTTTTGTTTTAGCTTCAAAGCGGAACGGAGTGAAGGCGTAGCCGAAACGGAGTTCCGCTTTGGGTTCCCATTTTTTAAGCCGCTTTCTCCGGCGGACTATACGCCCGTTCCGGCGGCACATTATTCAAACTTTGATGTGGTCGTTCCGCATTATAGAATTGAAAATAGCCACTCAGTCCACGCCATAGCTCCATACCTGTTTCACAGGGATTCAGATAGACATATTCCTGTTTCACGCTGCGCCATAGCCGTTCAATGAAAATGTTATCCAAAGCACGACCTTTACTGTCCATACTGATTTGTATATCATTTTCTTTCAGTAAATCAACATAACAATCTGCCGTAAATTGGCTGCCCTGATCGCTGTTAATGATTCCCGGCTTCCCGTTGCGGGTTATCGCTTCTTTAAGCGTTTCCACACACCATTCTGAAGTCATCGTGTTACTCAGACTCCATCCAATCACATAACGAGAGTACAAGTCTATGATGGCAAACAAATACATAAAACCGCACTTCATCGGTATATAGGTAATGTCTATTGCCCAAACTTGATTTTTACTCTCTACTTTCAAACCTTTCAACAGATAAGGGTACCTGGCTGCTTTTTTGTCCGATAGCGTCGTCTTTCTTTGCGGGTATAGAGTTCGCCAGCGAACCACCTCCATCAAACGACGAAGCCGCTTTATATTAATTCCGTATCCCGCATCCCGAAGAATCGAAAGCAAACGTCGTTCTCCATAAAACGGTGTCTTTAGATACTGAACATCCAGAAAACGCAGTATTTGCAGATTTTCTTCCGTTTCAAGACTCGGTGTGTAATACAGCGAACTTCGGCTTACATTCAACAATACACACTGCCTGCGAAGGCTTATTCCTTTCTTTACCTTTCCTATCATTGCTTTACGTTCTCTTAAAGATATGACCCCAGTTTTTTTTTAAGAAAATTCACATCCATCGTCAACGAGCCAATCTCTTTATATAACGATTCTATCAGCTTGTCCCGGTCGTCTTTCTCCGGATGTGCATCCTCAAAGACCTTGAAACCGTTTTCCTTTAATGATTTCTTCCATTGGGTTATCATATTCGGATGTACTTCATAACGCTTACTCAACTCTGACAAGGTACTCTTTTCTTGCATCGCTTCAAATGCAACTTTTGACTTAAATTCTGCCGAAAATTTTCGACGACTCTTTTTTACGCTCATTTTTTTCTTTTCTCCATCTTGAGGCAAAGGTATCTCTTTAACTCCTGGTCTCAAAATTGGGGAGCATTATACTGTTAATCAAATAAAGGAGGTTATCGAGAGTGTATTACAACAATCATCACTTTTATCAAGTAATCAGCCTGAAATTATTGATATTGAAGAAGTATTAAAAATGACAGGCTACAAAAAAGCGACTATCTACAAATTAATCTATGAACGGAAAATTCCCTTTCACAAGCCAGCGCATGGCGGACGCAGGGTATTTTTCAAATCGGCAGAGATTGATAAGTGGCTACAAGCTAATCGTATTGAAACTAATGAGGAATTTTTCCTAAAACACAGGGAAAATAAAAAGGTGGAGACTAATAATAAAGCTCAATTTCAACGAAAATTGCAGGCTTTGAAGTCATTACTCTTTATATTTACAACCTTTCAAAATGTAATTCAAAAATATAAAACTCAAATACAGAAATTAGAAGAAAAGGTTGCTAAATATGAATCAGATAATTGGATGATTGAAAATTTATTTATTGACGAATTTATTAATACAAGTAAAGATGAAAACGAATAAAAAACAGAAAGAAGAAATAATGAAAGAAATTTCTACAATAAAACGAGATAGTTTTGTGTTTTATCGCTCATATTTTGAAGCAATAGAAACATTAAGTATGAAGAATCGTCTTATAGCATTTGAGGCAATAGCAAAATATGCACTTGATAGGGAAGAAGCAATGGATTTACCCAATGGAGTATTAGCTATTTTAAAAATGGCAATACCCAACTTAGATGCAAATCATGTAAAATATTGTAAGAGAATGAAAAGTATGCCTCAAACAAGTGGAGAAGATACATCTGCCGCTTCTGAAGAAGAATCTCACTTTGAAGAATTGCTTAAGGAAGAATATAAAAAGAATTTTACCAATAATGAGGAAGATTCATTCAATGATAAAGGTGGTAAATTCGAACCTTAATTAATTTTGAATAATTTTAAAATAAAAATAATGAGTAAAATTATGAATATCAATAAAGATCGGAAGAGCA
>JAIRVZ010000109.1 GCA_031253625.1 Dysgonamonadaceae bacterium | reverse complement strand
TCCACCTTATTATACATTTACTCTAAATCCTAGGTCCATTTCATCAGCAGGAATTCCGCCACGACCACCCCAATTCTCCAATGGTTGTTCGTTCAAAATGATAAAAATTTTTTCTCTTTCAATCGAACAATTCATTTCAAGTTTTTCAACAATGGTTTGATACAATTTCTTCTTTGTTTCTTTTGTTCGGCCCAAAAACATTGATATCTCTATCAAGATTTCGTATGGCGGTTTCATTTGGAAAAATTCCGGCTTGTGTTCAATCAACCGAATGTTTCTATCGTTAGAAGGCAATTTCAATGTTTCCACAACACTATCCATAACCGAATCTCTGAGACGAAGTAAAGTTTGTTTATCACGGCCTTTACTTAGTTCTATTTTCACTGCCGGCATTTTATTTCAATTTGTAATTCTATCAATCCTGTCAACAATATCGAATGATTTATCCAAGTTAAATCCAAATTGAATATATTCATCGGTTTTGTCGGCAGTGGTTACTATTACCAGATTTTTAGCCGGTTTTATAAACACATGCTGTCCGCCGTGACCTGCCATAAAAACAATTCCGCGATCTTCATCTATCCACCATAGATAGCCAAAAGATTTTTCGAAAAAATTGACTTTTTCTTTCGGAATCTTGACACTTGTCATTTCATTTATCCATTCGGGATTGACGATTTGTTGCCCGTTCCAACTACCTTTGTTCAACACTAAATGCCCTATTCGCGCCATTTCGCGCGGGGTTGTTGATATTCCGAAACATCCCATTGTTATTCCGTCTTTATATACTGCCCAATCATAGTTTTTAAACCCAATTTTTGAAAACAATACCTGTTCAGCCCAATCTTTCATTGTTTTTCCTGTTTGACGTTGCAGAATGGCAGAAATAAGGTGCGGATCGCCATCTTTATAATAAAAATGTTCGCCCGAAGCGTAAAGCATAGAGAGCCCTAAAATATATTCAAGACTGTTGGATGGCTTCGCCAACAATAATTGATTGGATTCGCCATTGAAACCACCATTCTCAAAGGCAATGCCCGATTCCATTTGTAACAGTTGTTGAATGGTAATCGCACCTTTGTCAGGATGACGAGCAATTTCTTCAGGTAAATATTTTTGAATATTGTCATTTACATCATCTATAAATCCCTGTTCAATGGCAATTCCTGTAAGAATTCCCGTTACTTGTTTGGTACACGACCAAATGGCAATAGGCTGCGTTATTTCTGTGGGATCTTTCGTATAACTTTCGGCAACTAATTTGTTGTTACGGAATACAAGCAAACTGCGAACCTGCCACAAGTCACCACTTTCGTGATAATATTTGTAAATATTTTGTAATTCTGTTTCATTGATGCCCTCTTGTGCAGGGGTTGATAATTCCCAGCCATCATTCAAGTTTACAGGAACATAAGTTTTAAACGGCAATTTCAAGTCGGGCTCTTGTAAACAAGAAGTTAAGACAAGACATGAAATTATAACAGTAAATGATGTTATTTTTAAAATGATTTTTTCCATTGTAAATAATAATTTAATGATTGAAAACGATTGCTGAAATAACTGTCAATATATTCTACTCCCAATGCAAACGAATGATTTTTAGATGTATCGGGAATGTATTCTACAGATGCATTTGTATGATTGTATTTGTCAAAACTGCCGAATTGCATATTTTGATGAGGTTTCACAACAAAGTCGGAAACCTTGAGCGAGTAAAAATAGGGAGGAACATTTTCAGTGCGTGAAACAAATCCGGCTAAAGAATTTTGCAGGAATATTTTAATTTTGCTTTGATTCCATTGATACCCATATTCAATGCAGGGTGCTATTCCGATTTCGGTGTACCTAAACATGTTTGCGCCAAGTTGCTTGGGATAGAACTGATAAGTATAGTTTGTAGCAAAATTCATTCCTAATCGCAAACTGTGATTATCGTTTTGATATACAGGTTTTAGACCTGAAAAATCAATGGGAACAAAATGGAAACTGGCACCTATCATGCCTCTATTGAAAGGAACTCCCACTGCTAATTTGGGGTTATAGCGCAATTCCCATTTCTCAAAAAACCAATTTCGTTGGTATTGAAATCCTACTTGCGGACCTCTATACACCATACTTTGAGCAAGTTCTTCTTTTAATTGTACAAATCCCACATAAACGGAGATTTCATTTTTGTTTTGCGCTAAACAATTCCCACTAAAAAGAATCAAAGCGCAAAAAGTAACTAATGTTTTTAATAGTCTTTGCTTCATCGATGTAATTTTTACTTAGTTTTTTATGTATATGTAATTTATATGTTGTTTTTCCTTTACATGAGTTTTTCTAATATGCTTTTTATATGTATTTCCATTGTGTCTAATACGCTTATATCAAAATCATCTTGATTTATCATTAACGGTAATTCGGTGCAGCCTAATATTATTCCATCAATATTTTTTTCTTTGATAATATTATTACATACTTTCATAAACGCAAGTTTATCTTCCTCAATAATTATACCATTTTCTAAATTGGGAAAAATTACGTTGTGTATTATCTTTTTTTCATTGTCTTCAGGTACAATACATTCAATATTATACTTATCAAACGCTTTTTTATAAAAATTATTTGACATTGTGAAAATTGTACCTGTTAACAATACTTTTTTCAAATTATTATTTTTCGCAAATTTACATGTTTCTTCGACAATACTTATTAGCGGAATAGTTAATTTTTTAATTAATTCATCTATAACAACATGTGGTGTATTGGAAGCAATTGCAACATAATCGGCGCCAATTGTTTTTAATTTATTGATTTCATTGGTCAAAACATCTGCCAATTTTTCATAATCATTGTTTGTTAAATAGCTCAATATTTCTGTCATATTTACGCTATTAACATACAATTGCGGATAATTTTCATCTCCTGTTATATTTCTATATCCATATATGATACGTTTATAATATTCCAGTGTAGATTCAGGTCCCAGTCCACCAATAATGCCAATTTTGTTCATAAATACTTTTCGTTATGTTTCTTGTCAAATAATTCTGCCAATTTATGGGCAAAAATCAGATTTATCACGACTAACACAAATCCGATAATTGTACACAAAGCGATTTCCGAAATTTGGAATATTTCGTTCGATATGATTACATACAATGTGTAAACGCAATAAATCAGTGCGAAAAATGTTGTTCCTATTGCAGGGATGTATCGTTTAAGAATTATCCATTGTCCCGTATGCATCAGCAAATGTATGAAAAATCCCATAAATGCAGCCAACCATAATACATAATTATTTAAAAGAACCGAGCCTAATGTTATTAGGCTCAGTAATACAAATTCTTCCGCTACAGCAAGTGCGAATGCAGTTGTCGACAAATTATCAAGACGGAATAAAAATCGCTTTGACATTTTCGGAAATTTTTCTGTCAAGTAATCTTTATTCCGACTTATCCATGACTTGAAAAATATTATTTCCTCAAAGTCGTGTATCATGAATACAATAGGCAACAGCCATACTATTGTACTGTACTTGTCCATTGAACTGTCAGATCTTAAAACCTCAAAATAAAATCTTCTTGTTACTCTGTTTTTTCGCTTTCCGTTTCAGTATCTGTTTCAGTATCCTTGCGATTTATCACACCATAGAAAATTGCCGCAAAAAGCACAACTGCCCAAACAATTTTTCCGCCTGCTCTATTCCAAAAACCAATTGTAGGGATGTCGGGAATTCCAACATTAAACTCGGTTTTCAATGTTTCGAAGTCTTCGTCGTCAAGGTCATAGTAAGTATCTCTTTTATCATTGATTAACACATACTTTGTTCCTCCATAATTCCAAATTGGAATCCAAAAGATGGAAAATTGATCGTACATTACGCCAAGATTGACGTGTTCGTCATTAATAGTTACATCTTCGTCAAGTTTTTGAATCACTTCAATTTTTTCTCCGTTACTGTAAATGATAACTCCTTTTGCCGAAACGGTGTTTGCTGTAAAAAACAATGCTCCAAATAATGAGAGCGTTAAAATTACTTTTTTCATTTTCAGAAAATTTTTAAAATTAATATTAAAGAATTATTATGTTTTATTTTTTAGTTGTGTTTCTGTTTCAAATTTATACTGTAAACTATGCCTGAATCCGAACCGAAATATAATACATCCTGATAAATTACCGGAGGAGACAATACGCAATCATCAAGCTTTGCCCGCCAAAGTTTCGTGTGGTTTTTCGTATCGAATTCCATTATATACGATTCACTGAACGAGTATACATCTGCCGCAGCAACTATAACATTTTCGCCATAAAGAACCGGCGCCGTATATGCATTCGTTACTGTAGGGTAGATACGTTGAAACTCACCTGTGTTTTTATCGAAAGCAACAAGCGTATATTCATCCGAGGTGCAGGTGTAAAGTGTATTGCCCACAGAAACCGAACCTCCGGAAAACCATGTCGTGTTATCATGAGAAAATGAAGACCATATTACATTGCCGTTATCCGCATCAATACAATATACTTTACAGCTTCTTCCGCCAACGTAAATTTTTCCGTCGCTTATATACATAGGCGCAAAAATCCTGTCCCGTATTTGAGTTTGGAATATCATTTGCTTTGTTTGCGTATCGACACAACACAGAGAACCTGAAAAGTCAATGTAGTAAAGTTTTCCATCATGGAAATTAATACCCGAAGCCACAGCCCCAATATTTTCAGTCATAATCGACCAAATCATATCGCCGGTATTTGTATCCATAAACAAAACCGGTATCCCTGTAGAAACAGAGGATACAATTGTCCAAATCACTTCACCCTTATTTATATCCACTGCTACTAAATCTCCATTAAGTGCTGCATAGTAAGCGATACCGTCAGCAACGGCCACATACGAATCGTTGAACGCGAACCGGTCATTACTTATTCTGAACGAGCTTTTAGAAGGATGAGTGTATTTATATATTTCATTGCCATTTGCAGCGTCTAAAATATACAAGCTATTACCGGCGTTAAATATAATTTTATTATCCGTGAACACCGGCCACGTTTGTACAGACTCATCGGTAGAATACATCCAAAGCTTTTGCTTGGTATTAATATCGACTGCATAAAATTCGTTGTTTTCATTTCCGAAATAAATTATACCATCGTTAGCTAAAATAGCGGAGCGTATTTTTGAGTTGGTTTCAAAAAAAACTTCCGGTTTTACTTCCTGTGTCGCGTATTCTTCAAGCCCGAGTCCTTCAATGTTTTCAATCTTCTTAGTTTCGGGCATATTATTCGGGGAAATTATGCGCGTGCCGAAAGATTTCTTTTCAGCAAAAAATATTCCCGCAAACGCCCCAATACTCAACAATGCGATTCCAATGATTATCCCTGTTAGGATTTTTTTCTTACTTTTTCCCATGATTTTTTAATTTTAAAAATTACACATTAATCTATTTTTATAAGACCGGCAAGAAGTAATTTCCCCTAAGCATTTTATTCAATTTTTATGCCTCCGTATTTTGCCATTCAAAGACAAATGTTAATTATTCGGGAATATTTTTCAATAATTCTTCAATATTAAAAATACAGGCTGAAAGCGCTTTATGATAAAACGAATGTTTTTTTCATATTTGTCTATTGTTAATTTAGAACAGACAAAAAAAATTACTGTCCGTTTTTTGTAAATATTCGGACAGTAAATTTTTTTACTTGTTCTAAATCATTCTTTTGGATTTGCACCCCATTGGTTGCTACCTGCTTGACTATCTGTACAGTAAAAAACAAGTAAAATAATAGGGCCAACAAGAGGAATAAATCCAATAAAAAAGAACCAACCACTTTTCCCAATGTCATGCAAACGACGTACGACAACCGCCAAACTTGGAACAACCATAGCCAAAGCATAGATAGAATATAAAAATATTCCAAGACCTGACAGTCCTCCGCCTCTCGATGCAAGCCCAGCAATCATTACAAAAGCCAATACACTCATAATAATCGCATTAAACAAGACAAACATCCAAAACTCTGTTCTTCTCGCTCTTCCGCTAAAATCAGCATACTGTTTCAAAACTTTAAGATACCAATTCATAAAAATTTATATTTCCCCCTGCTCTTACGGCTTCACAGGTCTTGCCTTAATGTTGCAAAGATATAATTTTCTACTTTAAAAGATAAAAAATGTGAATAAATACATTTTCTTGTGTGTTTTGTTAAATATTATTCACGGATGGAGTTTGCAACACCGGATAATATTTTTTTGTACTCGGTAACAAAACTTTCATCAGAAATATCTTTTTCCTTATTCTTTAAATCATCTTGAAATAATAATATTGTGTACTCAAGTCCTTTCTTTGAGGCATATTCACTACTTAATTCTTTATATAACTCTATTACATTGACAATCAACAACATTTTATTTCGCTTTTCATCAGAATCGAGTTTGCTTAAGCTTGTGTGCGCATCTGCCAAAAAAGCGGAATAATGATATTCACCCGATAAAAAAGCTAATGCCATATAACACATACTTCTTCTTATTCCCATTCGGTAAATATCAGGCGTATCTTCGAACGTTCCAATCGAATTATTATAAAACAATTGAAGCGTTTGGGTTATTAAATTTGGTATATCATCAGAGGTATATTGTTTGTCGAAAATTCTCCGCACAAAGAGATTAACACTATCAGCATCTTCTTGATGAGTTGGATTGATGTCTTTAAACGAACAATGTTGGGTTAAAAAATTAACAATCATTTCTTCCGGCGACTTGTCAATTTTCTGCGCTTGCAATGTTTGAATATCAAAATGTATTGGCAATATATATTGCATATTCACTTTTTCTCCTCCATGTTCTGCGGAAACCCAATCGGGCATTGATGCAATAACTCGTACTATTTCTTCGTCAAATATAGGGTGAATACTGTGAAGAACTTCTATATTACTGATTTTTCCAGTTTTTTGTATAACAAATCGAAACGCACCATATCTAATCGCTTCGTCTGGTGGTACAGAGGAAGGGATTTCGACATTTTGGGCCAAGTAGCTCATCATTTCTTTCTCTCCTCCAGGAAATTGGGCTGGTTTTTCAACAGCTAAAAAAACAGAATCTTCGGGCATTTCCGCAACGATATAGTTTTTCGCATCAACATCCAAACCGGATAAGATACACACAAACATTATCGAAAAAATGATAAGTTTCTTTTTTTGATACTTTGTTCTATTTTTCATAGTTTATATCAATTTTCATTTCAACTCCCCATTTTTCCATTTTTCTTTTTTCAATAAACTTTCGTCTTCATTATAGTAATGCCAAGTGCTATTCTTTTTATTGTTTTTGAATTTACCGTAGATTTTTAATTTTCCATCGGGGTAAAATTCTTTATATTTTCCATGGCGAACTCCTTTTTTCATTTCCGTTTTGCTTTTTATAGCACCGTCATCGTAAAACTCGGTATAAACATTGCCCGACATTTTTTCGATATAAAATAATTGCAAATTGCTCAATGAATCTTCCGGTATTGAAAAATCGTCTTCTTCCCCAAATTCTACATCATAAGTCGATTTATCTTCTTCAACTTCAAGCTTCGGTTCTTGAAACTCGGCAATCATACGGGTGTCAAATACCGTTTTATCGGCTGTCAACTGAAAGCCTATTTGTGGAAAACACAAAATGAAATTTTGGTTAGCCTGTATGTTCGACCAAGTGGAGGCAGAAACAAAGTTTTTCCACAATGGGAACGATTTGCTGCTATTAACATATACAAAGAGGGATGATTTTTTGTTGAATTCGTCCATGAATTTATCAAATTCTTTGTCCTTGTCTAAAGTTTGTCCCGTGCGATAATCCTCTATCATCGAAAGCAATGTCGCTGTACTGTTGCTAAATACTGCATAGTCTTCGATAATTGTATAGTAAGGTTTATCTAACTTTTCAAACATTTTGCCGAATATCAAACGGAAAAAGCCTTTTATCTCAAGAAAATGAATGCCATATTCTTCGTAATTGATGGTTTTGAATTTAACCGGTGTTTTTTTGCGAATACGTTCTTCTATAAAATTCAGATTGGTAATCGCATTGTCTTTATTTTTCATCTTAATGACGGCCACAAATTCATTTTGGCGACCCAGTGTACCGGGAGTATTTTGAGCAAATACTACTTCGCCTTCCATCCAACCTAAGAAATTTTCACGAATGTCGATTCCCAAATAATCTACTATTTTGTCCCAATTCTTTTTAAATGACTGATAAGAACTGTTATTGTTTTGCAATACGTTTTCTACATTATCCATAAATCTGTTGGCATCGTCGAAGCCCATAACTGCAAAAAAAGCAGTACGGTTCGACAGGATTCGATGCGCTGTAATTTTATTAGAACCCGATTGAAGCAAAGCCGCCATGTAACTATCTGTCGAATCTTTTAGATTGGTATATCCTTTGAACGACAGTTGAGTGTTCGAAACGTTCATGTGCAAGCCGATGAATCCCATCGATTCGCACAAATCTTTTAAGTCGGGGTCTGCCACACCCATTAGGGAAGTCAGGTAATTATTGAAGTGTTTAGAATTGATATAAATACGAAAAAGCGCAGAACTGCCCAGTTTTTGTTCTATCTCTTGGAAATAAAAATCTCTGCCAATAACCGGATTATTCTTTTCCTTGATAGATTTTTCGACCAACAAACCGGTAAACGAACCAACCAAATGATTGTCGATGAAAGATATATACAAAATACTGCGGTCTACGGGGTCAAACAATTCCAGTATTTTGCAATCTTCATACGGCCGTGTGGTTACTTTATAATCCAGTGATCTAAACAGTTTTTCAAGTTGTTCTTTCAAAGTTTCCATTTTGGAGGCTTTTTGCACATCCACCACAAAAAGAAAATCGTAATCGCCACGACGAGTTGTATGTGCCGAAATCATCAGGTTTCGTTCGCCAAGCAAATTCATCAACGTTTCGTTTTCTCTCAATATCGAATCAAGCTTATGCGCTTTTTCATTCATTTCGCTCATCTTTTCCTGTTGGCGGAGATATTGCCAAGGGGCGCTTTCGCTGAACTTCTTCCAGCTCCCAACCGGAGATTCTGTTTCTATAATAAACATTGCATCAGCAGGAATGAGATATATTTGCCTACGAAAATTATCGGGTTTCCAATAAAGGTTATATACCTGATACAAACCTGTTCCCACTACAAGCAGAATAATGGATATGATTGCTATCTTTTTTTTCATACAATTATTTTTAAAAAGTTTGAAATTTTATGATTCTCACGGTCACTTATCTTTGTGTTCCGTCAGAATTGTAACTTTCTAATGTTTCCCATTGTCCCCGGGAGTTTCGCTCACTGATTTCTTTTACTTTTCCGTTTTTGTAATATTCTTTGCGGTAAATTTCTCTGTTGTCTTCACAACGTCCTTCTTCACGCAAAGTTCCGTCGTCGTAATACATTTTGTATTTTCCTTCTTTCACGTTGTTTGCATAGTTGTATTCAGCTTTCAATTTTCCAGAATCGAAGAAAAATTCCTGACTTATTCCTTCGCGTTGTCCGTCAACGTAATTTTCGATTTTTTCGACGGTTCCATCGGTAAAAAACACCTTATATTCTCCATTGCGTTCACCGTTTTTATAGGTAGTGCTTTTTTCAGGTTTTCCACTTTTGCGATATTCAATCCATACTCCGTCTTTTTTTCCGTCTTTGAATTTTCCCTGTATGCGTTCTTGTCCGTTTGTCCATGTCTGTGAAAATTCGCCTGTTTGAACGCCTTTTTTATAATTGCTCACTTCCACATAATCTCCGGTGTTACTGGTTATATGGCGGATTTGTTTTCCGTCGGGTTTTCCATCCACATAATTGGCATCAACAGTTTGTTTTCCGGTTTCCCAGTGCCAGCGTTGTTCGACACCATCTTCCACACCGCTTTTATATTCTTTTTGACTTTCGAGTTTTCCATTTGTGAAATAGGTTTTGAGAATTCCATTCAGTTTGCCGTCGGTAAATGGGGTTTCGCTTTTAACCGAGTTATCGGAATAATATTCGATAAATATACCGCTTCTGACACCTGCTTTATATGTGCCTTTTTCGACTAAATTGTTGTATCTGTAACGTTCATATTTCCCATCATACAGTCCGTCTAAGAATTGTGCCGAAATATATTCCGAATTACGTCCGTCTATAATCCGGTGTTCGCCTTTTAGGGGTTTATCATTTTTTGCCGAACGAAAAAGCAATCGTCCGTCGCCAAGATTAATAACAGTGATTTCTCCGACAGAAAAATCGCTTTGTGCCAACACACTGCAACTAAAAATGCAAGCGAGAATACTTGCTAATAAAAATTTAATTTTCATATCTATATCATTTAATATATTAACATGGAAAGTTCCTTTTCATCGAAAATTTCGTTAGCAACTTCTAACAAATGATTTGAAGATATGCCGTCTATTTTTTCGTATATCTTTTCCAAACTATCATAGCGGTTGCGATGTAGGAAACTTTTTCCCATGCTTAAAGAGATATTTTCTTTGTTTTCATTAGAAATTCCTAATTGACCTTTGAGTTGTTTTTTGGCTGTCGACAATTGAGCGTCTGTCAAGCTAATTTCTTTCAATTTTCTAAGCTCTTTATACGTCAATGAAATACACTTTTCGGTGAATTTCGGATCGCATCCGAAATAAATAGAAAAAATGCCCGTATCGGTATAAGATGTAACATTTGATTCAACGTTATATACCAATCCAGATTTTTCACGCAAAGAGAGATTCAACCGACTGTTCATTCCCGGACCTCCTAAAATATTATTGAGCAAAAATAAAGAAACCCTATTTTTATCGAATAAATTGTATGCTCTTGAACCGATTATTACATGGTTTTGAAAAAGGTCTTTATCAGTCTTTTTGTGTTGACCGGAACTTTTCTCCGGAGAAATCCTTTTTAGTTCGACAGATGCCGGATAATTAAGAGTATTCAAATATTTATTTGCAATTCTAAGTATTTGTTTAAAAGGTATCCTTCCCATCGAAAAAAAGACCATATTGCAAGGCCTGTAAAAAGACGTATGAAAGTCCAAAAATGCTTTTTTGTCTATATTTTCCAACGTTTCGGGTTCTCCTAAAATATTGTGTCCGATTTCGTGCTTTTCAAACAATAAATCCTCGAATTCATCGAAAATAAGTTCGGAAGGATTGTCTTTATAAGAGTTTATTTCATCAAGGATAACATCCCGTTCTTTTTCGATTTCACTCTCCGGAAATTGAGAGTTGAAAACCAAATCTGTTAGTAATTCGAAAGCTCTTTCGAAATGCTCTTCCAGAAAAATCGAATAAATAATGGTTTCTTCTTTCGTGGTGTAAGCATTGAGTTCTCCGCCTACATTTTCCATGCGATTGATGATATGTCCTGATTTACGTTTTGAAGTTCCTTTAAACAACATGTGTTCGGTGAAATGAGCGATACCGAAATGTTCCGGTTTTTCGTCGCGTGTACCTACATTTACCGCAAAGCCACAATAAGATATGGGCGTATTAACCGGATAATGTATTAACCGAAGTCCTGAAGGAAAAGTATATGTCTCGTAATTTTGCATATTTCCTTATTTTTTTGTTTGCAAATGTATAAATAAATATCTTTGTAGACAAATAACAACGTAAAACGAATTACGTTTGAGAACAATATGTTATGACAAAAGAATTGAGAGGAATACTTGAAAGGGAATCGAGCGCAATATTGAATATTCCAATAAATGATGCTTATGAAAAAGCTGTAGATTTGATTGTTCAGCAAGTTCATGGAAAAAAGGGGAAACTGGTCACAAGCGGAATGGGTAAAGCCGGTCAAATTGCCTCGAACATTGCAACAACATTTAGTGCCACCGGCACGATTTCTTGCTTTTTGCATCCGAGCGAAGCCCAACATGGAGACTTAGGAATTCTCGATGAAAACGACATTATGTTACTTATTTCCAATTCAGGAAGGACAAGAGAAATTATCGAATTGGTCGATTTAGCACGGGTATTGATTCCCAACATAATGTTTATCGTTATAACAAGTAATCCCGAAAGTCCCTTAGCCAAAGCTGCAAATATTTGCCTTTTGACCGGAAATCCTTCCGAAGTCTGTGCACTTGGATTAACTCCTACTACTTCAACTACAGTAATGACTGTTATGGGCGACATGTTGGTTGTCAGCACGATGAAAGCTGTTAATTTCACCCTCACTGAATATTCAAAAAGACATCATGGCGGGTATTTGGGTGCAGTATCTCGCGAGCTGACTAAAAATGACATACAGTTGCAATAACAAGAAATAATCATAGTATCAATAAAATAAAAATTATCAAAACACATGAAATTACACAATTGTATATCCGTATTATTTGTAAAGGATGCTCAAAAATCAAAAAATTTTTATGCCGAATTAGGTATGACCGTAATTGCAGATTTTGGAGGTCTGAATATTGTATTCAAAGAAGGATTCGCTATTTGGCAAATTTCGGATGGGAACATCATTTTGAATACACTTGGTCGCAACAACATTGAAAATACCGAAAGTACAAGCCGTTTTGAAATATGCTTTGAAACCGACAACTTTGATGCAGCGTATAAAACGGTCAAAGGCAAAAATGTAAAATTCTTGCATGAAATCAATACGGAAGTTTGGGGACAGCGTACCATTCGCTTTTATGACCTTGATGGACATTTGATTGAAGTTGGCGAAGCCATGCCTGTTTTTCTCAAAAGAATTTTTGACGAAGAAGGACAGAACATTGAAGCAACTTCTAAGCGGACATTCATGCCACAGGAGACAATCAAGCAAATATTAGGAGTTTGAAAATAAGTTCAACGCATTTAATTTTACGAAAAAATGTTCCCCGTTCCGGCTTAATCTGTGATTAAGAAGTGAAACAAAAGATGAAGGAAACCTACACACAAGACAAAGTCTTTGAATTAAGCGACTTTACACAAAATCCGCTTACAAATAGCGAATATGAAAACTGTATTTTCAATAACTGCAATTTTGCCGACAGTGACCTTTCTGAATTTAAGTTCTCAGACTGCACATTCAACGGGTGCAATTTAAGTTTGGCAAAACTCAACAAAACAGCATTTCGGGACGTAAAATTCAAGGATTGTAAAATGTTGGGACTTCAGTTTGATGTTTGTAATGAATTTTGTCTTTCATTTTCGTTTGACAGTTGTAATCTAAACCATTCTTCGTTTTACAAGAACAAAATCAAAAAAACCGTTTTCAAAAATTCGCAGTTAGAGGAAGTCGACTTTACAGAAACTGATCTAACAAGCGTCATATTTGATAACTGCAATCTGAAACGAGCCATTTTTGATTATACAATACTTGAAAAAGCCGACTTTCGGACTTCTTACGGTTACTCCATCAACCCTGAAATCAATCGAATTAAAAAAGCAAAATTTTCAATTTTAGGGGTTTTGGGACTTTTGGACAAATACGATATTGACATAGAAAAATGAAGTTTGACTTTAAAGCTGTCGGTAATTAATCGAAATTTCTTATTTTTGCATAGAAGATAAAATAAAATCAATTTTAAAAGACAGAAAAATGAAGAAAGTAAAAATTTGGAAGTACAGCGGAATATTCCTCATTGCAACAGGAATACTTCACACGATTGTGGCGATTGCCCTTGGAAAAGATGCATTTTTGGAAATAATCCAAGACGGAGTAGTAAATGTAACATCGCAAGATTACGCGCGCGCATTTGCGCTTTGGTTTTTAATTTGCGGAATTTTTGTAATCCTACTCGGACAAGTTCTACATTATTACATAAAAAAAGAACAAAAACCTGCGCCTCTATTTTTTGGATATAGCTTGTTGATTCTCACCATTTTCGGCTGTATCGTCGAACCAATTTCAGGATTTTGGCTTTTATTACCACAGGCATTGATCATTATCTTCGCGAATAAAAAGGGCGTATGAAAAAGTAAAAAATTATGTTAGAAATTCCCGAATCAAAAGTAATGAGCCTGCAAATCGAAGATGTTTTAGCAGGAAAAAGAATCGCTAAAGTCAATCCGGCATCAAGTCCTCATAAATTTGCATGGTATAACGGCGATCCGGCAGAATACGATAAACTTCTTTCCGGGAAACAAATTTTGTCATCCCGTGGACACGGAATGTTTGTCGATATATGTTGTGAAAACAATATTTTCATTATTGCCGGAGACGGAACGAATATCAGGTATTACCCCTCGCCTGAAGAATGTCCTGAAAAATTTCAGTTGCAGATTGTCTTTGACGATAATAGCTGTATCGCTTTTACTGTTGCCATGTATGGCGGAATATGGGCATGCAAAAATGAGTTAGATAATTCTTACTATCAAGGAAGCCTTCACAGCATTTCTCCGCTTGACGATGCTTTTAACGAATCTGTTTTTGAGAAAATTTTCCAAAGCACAACAAAAGACCTTTCCATGAAAGCTTTGCTTGCTACCGAACAACGCATTCCGGGACTTGGCAACGGCACGCTGCAAGATATTTTATTTAACGGTGGAATCCACCCTAAACGAAAAAAATCCACGCTGTCGGATTTTGAAAAAGGCGAATTATTCCACAGCCTAAAAGTAATCCTCAACAGCATGACAGAAAACGGTGGAAGGGATACCGAAAAAGATTTATTCGGCGTGAATGGAAAATATAAAACGATTCTTTCAAAAAATACGGTAAATAAACCTTGCCCTAACTGCGGCAGTAATATTGTGAAAGAAGCCTATCTTGGCGGTGCCATTTATTATTGTCCGGTTTGTCAGAAAATATAGTTATAAGATAAATTCATATAGATGAAAAAACTTTTTATTCTTTTGTGCGTTTTTTCGTTGATTGTTTCTTGCAAGCGCGAAACTACAAGTGTTGTTGAACCTGCGTGCAACAAGGGTAATGCTGTTTATTATTGGAAAACAACATTTAAACTTTCAGACGAAGAGCGCGATTTTTTATCTGAACATCAAATAAAGCGCCTCTATCTGCGCTATTTCGATGTTAGTCGGGATAACGATTTTTGGAGGGCAGTTCCGGTTCCCGAAGCCACACTTATTTTTTTGGATAGCATTCCCCAAAATCTTGAAGTCGTGCCGACCGTATTTATTGACAACAATTTATTTAAAGACGCTGATATGTCGGGGTGTGCCGAACTGCTTGTAAATCGTATTCGGACGATGACTGCAACAAACGATGTCCCCAATGTGCGCGAGGTGCAATTGGATTGTGATTGGACGGAAACAACAGAAACTGCCTATTTCGATTTTCTGAAACAAGTTCGTGAGTTGTTGGAAAAAGATTCCATTAATCTTTCAACAACCATTCGCTTGCATCAACTTCGCACAAAAGCACCACCTGTGGAAAGTGGCGTATTGATGTGCTACAACACCGGCGGCGTGCGCAATCCGAAAACCAATAATTCCATTTTATCTGCCGACGATGTTGCGCTTTATGCCGAAAGTTTGAAAAAATATCCCCTTTCGTTGGATATTGCTTACCCGACTTTTTCGTGGACAGTTTGGTTTAGTGGTAATCCTGAATGTAATCAATTTCAGGCATTATTACGAAAAGTGAATCCTGAAAATGAAAATTTATTGAAAACAGACAAAAATCGCTACAAGGTAATCTCAAACTTTTATCAAGAGGGAAAATATCTTTATCAAGGAGACGAAATCCGCATTGAGACTTCCGATTTCGACGAAATAATGGCGGCTAAAAAACTGTTGGAAAGCCAAATAAAAAACCATTCGGTTATACTTTATCATTTGGATAGTGCCAACTTATCAAAATACACCAAAGATGAAATCAGTCAGATTTACGCTCATTAGTTTGGCATTGTTTGTCGGTTTCTCGGTGTATGCTTGTTGGTCTCCCACTTATACGCCCGGCGAATATTATGTGTTTTATTCCTATCCGGTTGAAAGCACAAACGAAGCGAAAGTTGACGACAATATCCAAGATTGGCAAAAATTAACCGGAAATAAAGTTTCTTTGATAGATATTGATGTGGTTGTTTACAGTTATCCTATTGCCGATTTGGAAAAAATATTTCTGAAAAAAGGAACCGACACAAATACTTTTGTTAATTATTTGCGAAAAAAGAAAGACAAGGAGATTGTGAACTATCTTTTGCTTGCCAAGCGTTGCGAAATCGCGCGCGCCAAGCGCAATGAAAGATGGTGGTATCCAACTAAAGATGATTTGAAATACGTTGATTTGCAAGAAATTGTGCAAGAGGCGTTGGCATATAAAGGCTCGCGGCTGAAAATCCGTTATTTACTGCAAGCCGTGCGTGCGGCATACGCAATGAAAGACTATGATTTGTGTCTTGATTTATGGGAAAAGCAAATCAAAAATCTGCCGCGTTCTGCTGTCAAAACGATGTGTCAGAGTTATATTGGTGGCATCTGGTTTCAGCGTGGCGACTACGAAAAAGCCATCACGTTTTATAATGAGGGCAACGACCAATCCTCTTTTTGGTGGTGCGCCCAAAATATGACCAAAGAAAATACCGATTTGGAACGCATTAAAATTCTGTATAAATATCAACCTTCAGCGAAAGAATTGGCAAAAATGCTGCAAGATATTTGCCGCAGTGCTGAGAAATTAGCCAACTTGAAAGTGTTTGACAATAAGACCGAAGAGGAAATTTCAGAAATGTATTATTACGAATTAGATGGTAAAACCTTTCGGCAAGACAGAAAACGATTTATGGCCGTACGCGATTTTGCTTTGCAGGTGGCAGCAGAGAATCGCAGCAATAATCCTGCGATGTGGCAATACGCTGCTGCTTTCCTCACTTTTTTAGATGGTAAAACCTCACTCGCCATGCAATATGCCGAAAAAGCTGCCGATTTGAACGGAACATCTTTTATCAAAGAAAAAGTCAAAGTTTTGCAAATAATGCTCTATGCTTATGCTGCAAAAAACTACGACGAAGATTTTGAAAACAGCATTTTTCCGCAACTGCAATGGTTGGATAGTCTCATTTGTAGAGATATTAACGTAAAAAGCTGTCCCGAAGGATATTATGATAGCTATGCAAAAAGCATTAAAGAAGAGTATTCAGATTGGTATACAAAAAATAATTACAGCCAATATTACCCTTTCGATATGATGCGCAAAATTACTCTTTCTGTGATGTTGCCGAAATACCGGCAGCAAAAAGATTACACCAAAGCACTATTGTTGGCAGGAATGGCAAGCGAATGTTTGCGCTCATTAGTTGATTTCAGGCGTATTGAAAAGTGGGGCACCGAAACATACCACACAGATTACAGTACCGATATTTTTAATTATATGAATGAATTTCCGGTAGAAAATGTCATTGAATACCAACAACTTTTGCAGTCGGGCGGACGCGATGAATTTGAACGGTTTTTGGCTTCAAAATGCTATAAAAACAACAATTATTTGAACGAATTGATTGGCACAAAATATCTGCGTTTGGAGAAATTTGACAAGGCAATCTCTTATCTTTCAAAGGTTTCAGACAAATATATAGAGAGTATGAACATTTATTATTATTTTCAACTCGATCCCTTCCGCGAAGTGTATAAAAACAAAGAATATCAGGAACAGTACCCTACATATAAATTGAATTTTGCCAAAAAGATGTTGAGTTTACAACAAAAAATGCAAAGCGAAAAAAATAAAGAAAAAAATGCGGCAGCAACATGGCAATACGCTATTGCTTTGTCACGCTCGGTTTCCGATGGCGAATCGTGGGCTTTGACAACTTATTATATAGGGTCTTATAATGATTATGAAAACACTTGGGAAAACCTTTTGCGAAAGCGTAGCGAAAAGTTAGTAGCGCAAGCGATAAAAACGATGCAAGGTTCGGAAAGTCATCTTGCTGTTCGAGCAAAATATGATTGGTACGAAAATGTTGAATATTCAAATGATGAGAGTTACGGAAAATTTGTCAAAAATTATAAAACGACCGATATTTTTGAAGACTATTTGTCGGAATGTGATAAACTGAATTCATATTATTTAAATTCATATATTCCACAGTATCTGAAAGAAAAATGGAAATATGACTAAAGGATAACCAATGATGAAAAAAACTTTGTATTTATTGATTTTAAGTACTATTCTGTTGGGATGCAATGATGTGAAAGCAGAAAAAGAAGTGTATAAATCAGAAACACTGTTAATCAATCAGATTTCAGAGCATGTATATCAACATATTTCATTTCTTGACTTTGAGAATTACGGGAAAGTTTCATGCAATGGAATGATTGTTGCTAATGAAAATGAGTCTATTGTTTTCGACACACCAGTAGATAATGAAACATCTTCCGAATTGATTGACTGGATAACAAAATCACTGAATTGTAAAATTACGGCAGTCATTCCAACTCATTATCATAATGATAATTTAGGCGGTTTGGATGAATTCCACAAACAAGATATTACGTCTTACGCTTATAATAAAACTATACAGATAGCAAAGGAAAATGATTACTCTGTGCCACAACACGGGTTCGATAAATATATGGAATTAAATGTTGGCAATGAAAAAGTATACATTGAGTTTTTCGGAGAAGGTCATACTTGCGATAATATTGTTGGATATTTTCCATTAGAAGATATTATGTTTGGCGGTTGTTTAATAAAGGAAAATGGTGCAGGAAAAGGCAATCTCGCAGAATCGAATGTTGAAGAGTGGTCAGAAACAGTAAAAAAAGTGAAAGAGAAATATCCAAACACAAAAACGGTTATACCCGGACATGGACAATTAGGCGGAATGGAACTTTTGGATTATACGATTCATTTGTTTGAATGAAAAATTGCTTATAATTGCCGGTCTGACGCAAAACAAGAATTAACATTTTCTTCAATTTGCCGGATTAGATTTTTTTCCGAGATATTCAACGTTTTTGCAGCATTTTTATAAATTGTCCGAATATCGCAATCCGAATCGTCTGTTTCAAAAAACACCTTTTCTATCGGAATATTTTGTAGAGATTGCTCGTTATAATGCAATCCGAAGGAAAGATAAAAACCTTGCTCTATAAGTTGTTTTGCCTGTTGTGGTTTCCCTCTAAATCCGTGAATAATCCATGCTTGCGTAGGATTGCTCTTTTTCTTGAAAAACACCATTTCATCAAAAGATTTAACGCAATGTATAATCAAAGGTTTCTTTACCTTCTCACTGATTGAAATCTGCGATAAAAAGACCTTTTTTTGTAATTCAAAGTCGGTTTCGCATAATTTGTCTAAACCGCATTCTCCAATTGCTTTTATATTGGAAGATGTAGCATATTTTTCGATTAAATCGAGTTCTTTTTCAATATTTTCTTCTTCAATATACCAAGGATGGATGCCGATACTCACTATAGCGCAAATATCTCCGTTTCCTTCGAGAAAATGATGTGTATGTAAATCGTAATACATAACTCACGGCACAGGGTCATAGCCTTGTCCTCCCCACGGATGACAACGCATAATTCTTTTAAAAGCCAAGGAAAAACCTTTTAAGGGTCCATATTTTTTTATCGCCTCCAAAGCATACACCGAACAGCTTGGAGTAAATCTACAAGTTGGCGGTTTCATCGGAGAAATACAATACCGATAAAAATATATCGGGAGTAAAAATAACCGGGTAAGTATCTTCTTAATCATTTTCATTTGGCTGAATTTTCGTTGATAATGTTTCTAATGCTTTGCAAACAGCAGATTCAATCTCGATATATGATTTTTCTTCGTCCGACAAGTAGAGAAATGAGATAGAGACACATTTATGTAAACTTGTTATTTTCCCGATAAAATCGCGCTTATTTAAACGATAACTCTCTTTTACCAGTCGTTTTATCCGATTGCGTTTGACCGCTCTTTTGAACTTCTTTTTTGAAACACTCACCATTATAGAAACAACGGATTCATCGGATATTTCTTCACAATCGCGTGCAATATAAACAACCCGCAAAGGATAAGCAATAAAAGAATCCCCTTGAGTAAATAAGAGGTCGATTTCTTTTTTGCTCGAAACCCGTTCTTTTTTTGGCAATCCGTATTTTTTTGTTTCCATATTATAAAACTGAACGCAGATGACGCGGATAACGCGGATTTACGCAGATTTTTATATCGCTATAATTTTTATTATCTGTGAAAATCCGCGTTATCCGCGTCATCTGCGTTCTAAATTACTTTGTTTGACATAGCCTTTGCTACATCGAACAAATCCTTTTATTTTTTCTTTCCGTTTTTAGAAAGTTCTTTCAGATACTTTTCCAAGGCAGCAGTCATGGAAGGTGTTTCCTGCGTAGGAGCCTGCACATCTAATCGCAAGCCTGCATCTTTAACTGCCTGCGCTGTCGAAGAACCAAAACATCCGATTTTTATGTCATTTTGCTCGAATTCCGGAAAATTCTTCATCAAAGATGAAATTCCCGAAGGAGAGAAAAAGACAAGCATATCGTAATCGAATTTTTCTTCAGGAGTGAAATCATTACTTACCGTACGATACATAACCGCCAGTTTGTAATTGATTTTTTTCTCGTCTAACAGTTTTATCAGGTCATCGTTATGAACATCCGATACGGGGAACAAATACGTTTCCTTACTGTGTTTGACAATAGGTACCATTAAGTCCTGCACTTTCCCTGCGGTAAAGAATATTTTTCTTTTTCTGTAGACTGTGTATTTTTGCAAGTAAACAGCAATTGCCTCTGTTACACAAAAATACTTCATCGTTTCTGGAATTTGGACACGCAACTCCTCACATAAACGGAAGAAATGATCAATCGCAGTACGCGACGTGAAAATTACAGCAGTATAATCTAAAATATTGACTCTTTGTGTCCTGAATTCTTTGGCTGAAATTCCCTCTACCTTAATAAACGGACGAAAATCTATTTTCACACCGAATTTTTCTGCGATGTCGAAATAAGGAGATTTTTCCGTTTCAGGCTTAGGCTGAGAGATCAAAACCTTTTTTATATCCAAAGCCATAAAGCACTTTTTTCCACAAAATTATTAAACACAAAACCCACTGTTTTCCACAAGAAAAACAATGGTATTACTTCTTGGCCGCAAAGGTACAAAAATAAATAAAGCAATAACCTTTGTTTATGAAAAAATAACACAATTAATTTGTATATCACTATCCCTTCGAACAAAATCAACGATGCAATAATGAAGAAAAAGACAAAATTGTAAGGTGTATTTGTATAAAAATACAATAAGACAGGAATAAAAAGGAATATGCCCATAAAGGCAAGTAAAGAGAAAAAATTCCCTATCCAAATTTTCAACGACAATTTATCAAAGAAAATTGAACCAACGATATAATATGCCGCCCATTTGAGAGTGAAAAAAACGCATAAAATAAGTGTTATCAGCAACACAAGTACCATCATTTTTATCGGAGATTCTAAGACTATGGGCGATTCAAAAGTAAAATATTTGCACAAGAATAAAGACAAAAGCAAACAAGTTTGAAAGCACAAAAACAATTTACCGTACCATTCGTTTGTTGTCGTTTCGGAAAAAATACTTCTCCTTTTTTTTATATAGAAAAGATCACTGATTACAGAAGGTAAAATTTGCACTCTTTTTCCAACGATACTGCTCAGAAAAACGAAACAAATCAGAAATATCCCGAAAATCCAATCAAATGTTTCCGCATGTCGAGACATTTCTTTTTGTTCTCGTTCCAACGGTTGTAAGATTGTGGTTGTAACAATCGAATCGGAATACAATTCCGTTGCCTCGATTGTATCGTTTAAAAGGTGATATGTAAGAGAATCTTCTTGCATATATTACATGGCTGCAACCGAACGCATATTGAAATAGGACTGATTTTGCAAAGCGATAACGTTTAACACTTCTTCAGGAGAATATGCCACGCTCCATACTTCCTGATTTTTGGGATGCATGAATCTTTCCTCAACGGCTTTTTTCAGCATGGAAAGCAATGGGTCGTAATATCCATTGATATTAAAAATAATAATTGGTTTATTATACAAACTCAATTGCCCCCAAGTTATTATTTCCATCAATTCTTCCATTGTTCCGACTCCTCCCGGCAGGGCAATACAGGCATCTGATTTCTCTGCCATCAAATGTTTCCGTTCGTGCATATTTTTCGTTACAATGATTTCAGACAGCGTGTTGTTAGTCCACCCTTCATCAACCATGAATTGCGGGATGATTCCTATAACTCGTCCTCCGACCTCTAATGCTCCCTTGGCAACGGCACCCATCATACCTTCTTTTCCACATCCGGTAATACAATTTATTCCATTTTGTGCCAATAATTTTCCTAATTCATTGGCCATTTTCGTGTATTGTTCACCGATTTGGGAACTGGACGCTCCGTATATTGTAATTGTTTTCATACTAATACCCCTAAATCCCCTAAAGGGAACTTTAATTCTTGAAAAAACCGAAAATAATTACGGTCTTTTGCCCTTCAAGTCCCCTTTAGAGGATTTAGGGATAAAGCTCCAATTATTTCCGGTTACAAAAGTAAAAACATTTTTTGGTTTTTCTTTTCAAAATTCCTACTTTTGCACCTCTTACATTTTTGCAATCAATTATAAACAAAATAAATATTATGGCAAGTACAGCTGATTTTAAAAACGGTATGTGTATCGACCTCGAAGGACAATACTACTATATCGTAGAATTTTTACATGTAAAACCCGGAAAAGGCCCTGCTTTTGTTCGTACAAAATTGAAAAATGTTACCACCGGACGTGTTTTGGAAAAAACATGGAACTCAGGGGTGAAAGTTGACGAAGTGCGCATCGAAAGACGTCCTTATCAATTTCTTTATCAAGATGATATGGGTTACAATTTTATGAACAACGAAACTTACGAACAAGTTTCTATCACTAAAGATCTTATTACCGGTGTTGATTTCCTGAAAGAAGGCGATATTGCTGAAGTTGTTGTTCATGCAGATTCGGAAACAATCCTTTTCGCAGAACTTCCCGCGCACGTTGTTCTTCAAGTAACGTATACCGAACCGGGCTTGAAAGGGGATACCGCAACCAACGCAACTAAACCGGCTACTCTCGAAACCGGAGCAACTATCCGCGTGCCTCTTTTCATCGAAGAAGGAGAAAAAATCCGCGTAGATACCAGAGATGGTTCTTATGTGGAGAGAGCAAAATAAAGGTTGGATTCCTCACTACGTTCGGAATGACGGCTTACACTCTCTTTTTTGACAAATCGATGTCATTTCGAACGCAGTGAGAAACCTAACCCCAACCAAAACAACATTAAATTTATTAATCATGACCACCACCAATACCAAACTCAGTATCAAAGACTGGGCAGAAGAAGACCGACCAAGAGAAAAAATTTTGTTGAAAGGCATATCCGCACTTTCCGATGCCGAATTGTTAGCAATTATCATTGGTTCGGGAAACAACGAAGAATCTGCCGTTGAACTATCTCAACGCATCCTTTTTTCGGCAGACAACAATCTGAATATTTTAGGAAAATTCTCTATTAAGGAGTTGATTTCCGGATTCAAGGGAATTGGCGAAGCTAAAGCTATTTCTATTGTAGCGGCAATGGAATTAGGGAAACGGCGTAAATATTCCGAAATCATCAACAGAGAACAAATCAGATGCAGTCGCGATATTTTTGAATGTTTTCACCCAATGCTTTGTGATTTGCAGCACGAAGAATTTTGGATTCTCGTTTTAAATCGCACAAACAAAATAATCGACAAAATCAAAATCAGTCAGGGAGGCGTTACTCAAACTGTTGTCGACCACAAATTGATTTTAAAAGAGGCTTTGAGCCGGTTGGCGTCAGGAATTGTTTTGTGTCATAACCATCCTTCTGGGAACAAAAGGCCCGGAAAAGATGATGACTCTATGACCAAAAAGATAATCGAATGTTGCCGAATGTTTGAAATCTATATCTTCGACCATATTATTATTGCCGACAATGATTATTACAGCTATGCAGACGAAGGGAGGATTCCTGTTTTTGAGAGATGATTATTCGCAATTAATATTTAGAGATACTACCGTCAAAGTCCGCAAGGACTTTGTGTTTTTCTTTGTTGCATAAAGTATAAATTAAATCTATTTAACTTCATGATTTGTTATAAACACATGCTACTCTGGAGCACCAATTTTTCAATTGATTTGGTGTTCTTATTTTTCAATTCAAAGTGTGCGCAAGTATAATATAATTTTTCATTTTTCTTGAAAAGGGTTCCTAAAAATTGGAAATTCTTTGTAAAATCGCAACAACATAACCGTTTCGTATTTGAGCAAAATATTTCGCACTTTTTGATAAACTGCGGTTTCTCTGTCGGCAATTAACAGATTAAAGTCTAAGTCAACAGAAAAACGCGGTAAATTATAGAAAAACATCAATGCCGTTCCTCCTTTAAACCCCAAGAAATTAGACAATTCCAAGTCGGAATAAATATCCCGCAGAATTTGCAACATGAAAAATTTGTGTTTGTTAAGATCCATTATCGTTAAATATTTTTTGTACTCGTTTGTTCAATGTTTTTGAATTGTATATTGGTAAAATTTGGTCTATCAAATCTTTTTTCAATGGATTAAGGTTATCAAAATACATATCACCATTAAGATACAACATATCTAAAAACGCCCGTTCGGGGATAGCAATTGTCGTTGTATTTCCCTGTTGTTCAATCCCTTGTTGAGACATCAACAATTCATTCTTTATTTTCCGGAAAGAAAATATTTGATTGTCGATTTCCACTTCACGACTTAAATAGGAAAGTATAGTAAAACGGCTGTCGTACTGAAAAACAACGCCTGCTTTCTGTAGAACATATTCCATTGAAATGTAGGCAGGCGCAAAAATGCGACAAGCCAACTCTTGTGGATTATAATTCGGTTTGCAATACAAGCCCTTGCGTGGATTTTGCAAACGACCTGTGCGAACATAATAATTCAGTTTCGTATTCAACGAATTAAAATTCGTTTCGCCCATTAGCATTGCTACATCCTTAAGTCGAAAAACCGTGCGGATATCGTTGTACAGAGTATAAATTAAATCCATTTTTTATTTTTATGAACTAAACATTATAAAAAACACAATGTTCAGTTCACAAAAATAATATTTTTTTTCTGAAACAATAAATACTCTATAAAATTTATGGCTCCTTAGTTATATTTTTTCTTAAAAATAAACTCCATTATTCCATAGACTAAGCAGGTTATACCAATCAGGATAAAGAGAGTTTCCGCGGTTTTGAATGGATTGAGCAAAACAAGGACTCCAGCAACCAATATCAGTAGAGGAACTATATAAAGAACAATCGAAACGGTCTTCTTTTTCCGGGCGCGAATTAAGACAACTATCTGCTCAATACCACCTAACAGGAGAATTATACCCAAAAGTAGCATCAGTATATTAACAAAAAAGTGCGGAGCAGCTACCAATATCGCACCGAAAAGCAAGCTACCGATTCCCGCAAGCAGCAATGGCATATTGGGGCGTTTTGCCTTATTGGAAGTGAAATAGCTAACGAGCAAGAGCAATCCCGGGATAATAAAGAGGATACCAATTGTGATCACTACATAGAGGATCGCACTCTGTGGGCACAAAATCAACAACGCACCAAGCACAATCGCAGAAATGGCGCGAAGAATAAAGTAATTTACAGTCTGTTTCATCGTAATTATAATTAAATTGTTCAACATTTTTCTTTGTTAGCTTTACCATTTATCTGAGCGGAAAGGCAATAGGGGCAAGCCGTTCGTATCAAACAAATTAGGCATTGCATCGTTAGTAAAGCAGTAGCGAACGGAAGCCGGACTTTTTACTTGCTTAGCAGTCAGCATTATCGTACCGTCTTTTTGAAGTACGGCAGTAGCGGGATAAAAAATCCTGTCGGCTCCGGCAATTTGAAAATTCTTAATTTCTTTATCGTTGCAAGTTAATTTACCGGCAGATATTACAGTAAGTTTCGCTTTATCTTTGTCAATTGAAACGACAGAAATACGAGGATGATAAGGTTGTAGATTATCCGCGCCATATTGTTCTCTCAAAACCAAATCGGCCAAACGATTTCCTGCAGCCGGTTTCAATTTAGGATGAATATCTGTTATATCATCTACCAAATCGCCCACACTAATCATGCCGGTTTTAGGCAAAGCTAATGCACTTGCTTGCTGTTCTTGCAGGATAGCAGCACTGATTCCGCCATATCCGTTCCAAGGGGCTATTTGAACAAAATAAAACGGGAAATCGTTGTTGAAAGCTCCACGCCAACTCTTAATCATGCTCATAAAAAGTCGCCCGTAATCTTGAGGCTGGTCTGTATTGGCCTCACCTTGATACCATATTGTTCCTGCAATGCGGTAAGGAAGTAAAGGATATATCATCGCATTGTAAATGACCGACGGTGCAACAGGTGCCCAATTAACCGGAGGCAAGTCATTGGCCATCTTGTTTAATTCTTCGTCTTTAGTAAAAACCTCTTGCGGCATCCATGCTTGCACGCAAGTACCTCCCCAGTAGGAGGCAATCAAACCGACAGGCGATTGAGTAGTTTCGTTGATTCGTTTTCCTAAATAATAGCCAATCACACTCATATCCTTCACCGTTTCGGGCGTACAAATTTTCCATTCTCCATCGGAATTTGTTTGAGGATAATTATTATACGAATGGGGTATTCTGAAGAAACGTATCTCTTTATTCGCAGACTGTTCTACGTCATCTCCTGCACCAATGGTGCCCCAATTAAAGCTATACTCCATATTCGATTGTCCCGAACAAAGCCATACTTCACCAACAAGAATGTCGTTAATGGTAATCTTTTGGTCACGACTTATAAAAGTAATGGAATGAGCCGTATCGCTTGCTTTGGGTGTTTTTACAGAAACACTCCAACTACAATCTTTCTCCGGCATCACCGAAACCGTATCGGTCGGATTCCAGCTACAACTAATCTTAACAGGCCACGTACAAGGCGCCCATCCCCATAATTTCACATCGCTGTTTTGCTGTAAGACAGCATGATTACTAATGATAGCAGGAAGACGAAGAGCAGGTTGAGCTCCCGCAAACAAAGTTACACACAGAAAAGAAAGAATAAGATACTTTTTCATGTCAATATAATTTTATTATCCTAAAAATCCGAGCATGATACCGGCAACCACAGCACTACCTATCGTACTGGCAACGGTTGGCCCCATCGCGTGCATCAGAAGATGATTTGATTTATCGTAACGTTGTCCCATTTCTTGTGAGACCCGAGCAGAGTCCGGCAATGCCGATACACCTGCATTACCGATGAGCGGATTAATTTTATTGCCTTCTTTCAAGAACAAGTTCATCAGTTTGACAAACAATATTCCGGTAGCAGTAGCCACAGTAAAGGCTACGGCTCCAATTCCAAAGATGATAATTGATTTTTCGGTAAGGAATCTGTCGGCTTGCGTAGAGGCTCCCATGGTAAGACCTATCAAAATGGTAAGAATATCGGTCATCGGACCTCCGGCAGTAGTCGCCAATCGTTTGGTAACGCCACATTCTCTCAAAAAGTTACCGAAAAACAACATTCCTAACAAAGGAAGGCCGGCCGGAACGAAAAAACAAGTAAGTAAAAGTCCCACGATGGGGAATATAATTTTTTCTGTTTGCGAAACCGCGCGCGCGGGAGGCATTTTAATCACCCGCTCTTTGCCGCTGGTTAACAAACGCATGATGGGCGGCTGAATAACCGGCACCAATGCCATATATGAATAAGCCGAAATAGCAATCGCATTCATCAGGTCGGGAGCCAATCGCGACGCAAGAAAAATGGAAGTGGGTCCATCGGCACTACCGATAATTCCGATTGCTCCGGCATCGGATGCAGAAAAGCCGATACCTGACACAAAAATCGAATCAGGCAAAGCCAACGCTAACATATAGGCGGCAAAAATACCAAGCTGTGCGGCAATTCCTATCAGCACCAATTTAGGATTGGAAATAACCACTGAGAAATCAATCATTGCTCCAAGTCCCAAAAATATCATCGGAGGATAAATTCCTTTAAGCAATCCGAAGTGAAGAAAATAGAGCAACGAGCCTTCTTCGTAAATACCCACTTGTGTGCCCGGAAGAAACGGGATATTACCTATCAGTATTCCAAAACCAATGGGCACAAGCAACATTGGTTCCAGTTTTTTGGCGACTCCTATATACAAAAAAATCAATCCGACACAAATCATGATATAATTTCCGATAGTTGCATTTGCAAACCCGGTAAATGCCAGAAATGTCGTCAAATTCTGATGCAGGAAGTCCAATATATTCGTGTGTTCTATCATTAAGATTGTTATTTTATCGTGAGTATTACATCGCCTTCCAATACGGAATCGCCTTTATTGCACCTGATTTTTTCAACTACACCTCCCCGTTCCGCATGGATGCTATTTTCCATTTTCATAGCCTCCAAAACCAATACCTGTTGGCCGGATTTCACTGTATCTCCTTCTTTAACCAATACTTCAAGAATTATTCCGGGAAGAGGTGATTTCAATTGATAACCAGAGCCGGAATCGGAAGTTTTTGGTTTTGTTGCTACAGGGATTTCGGATTGTATCGTTGTTTTAACCACCGGTTTGATGCTGGGAGCCACCACTCTTTCTGTCATTCGCGTAGGATTAGCGACAAGTCCTTCAATCTCAACATCAAAATCCACTTCGTTTACCGTTAAGTGCGCTGTTGTACCTTCAAATTTGTGAATACTCACTTCATACTCCGCTCCGTTGATTTTTATTTTATAATCCATGATTAACTATTTATTTTTTATTAGGGACTTGTCTTAAATTGTATATTTTTGAACTCCAAGGCGAGTAAGCCTTTGATGTCATATTGATAGTAAGTACTGATTTTTCGATGCTATGTAGATCTTCCACATATTTGTGCAACGCTATCGCGATGGCCGCCAATTCGTCGTTGGTAAGTACTCCTTTTTTCTTTCCGGCAATCGTGATACCGGTTCCATTTTGTTCAGGGTTTGCTTTTTCCGCTTTTCTCACTGCGGCTCTTACATGATAATTTCCCATGTATTTGAATACAAAAAACAAGAGGGTCAGGGCGATTGCTACAATAACTATGTTTATAAGAGTAAGAATAGCCCCTGTCGGGTCGGCTTGTCTGAAAGATTCCGAACGAGATATTTTTTCTTCGGTGTTATTAGTACTTCCGGGTGTGATGGCAGGAAGCAGTTTCAGCTTTTCTTTTCCATCGTGCTCTTCAAACCAACCAAAAGAAACGCCATCGAGCATATCAGTAGGATTAAATTCGAGTCTGTCAATCAATTTGCCATCTGTATCGAATAGTTCAATAAAATTGGTATCCTCCAACGTAAAATTAGTGTGAAACGGGCCTCTGTTAGGTGCTCCATCGGCAAAAAACACAAGATACCCTTTCGTAGGAATTATGGTAGCAGGATTTCCTTGAGGAATTTTAAATTTTTCTCCGTTGATTTTCAACACGCAACCTGCAACATTTACTTTTCCATAGCCTGTATTGTGCAATTCAATCCAGCCGCTTGTACGACCATATTCATCTCTGAATCCGTCGGAATTATGAACCTGAATTTCATTAATGCGAACATATTTAATGGCTTGGGAAAATGCCGGTGCGGCAAATAGGAGACTAACTAAAATCAGCGTAAAATTGATCAATGATTTCATGAACAAATTAATTATAAAAGCGAATGTCACAAAAATACTGTTTTTTTGTGAATATTTTAGGTCTTGGCCACATTATTATGTTAAAAACTGCTTTTTCAATCTGTATTGATTTAGTTTTGCGGTAAAAAACTTTTGTCGTTATCTATTATCAACTCATAATTTGTACTTCGTCCTCCTGCTTCATCTTGTTTCAAAATACCCTTTTCTATTAAATCTTTGATGTCGCGCAAAGCAGTATCTGAGGATACTTTTGTCATTCTCGCCCATTTTGATGATGTTAATTTCCCGTAGAAATTATCAAACATCTTATTGATTATAAATATCTGACGGTCATTTAATTGAGTTTTCTTATTTCTTTCCCAAAAATCGGCTTTACTGAATACTGTTTTGAGTACAATTTCTGTATTAAGCAACGAATTTTTCAAGCAATTGAGAAACCAATTTAACCAAAGTGTAATATCAGAACAGCCGTATTGAGTTTTCTCTAATGCCAAATAATACTTTTTTCGTTCTTTTAGAATTTGGTTCGACATACTGTAAAATCGTTGTGAACTGCCATCGCTACGAGCTAATAACATATCTGAAATTGCTCTTGCAATACGACCATTTCCATCATCAAATGGGTGAATGGTAACAAACCATAAATGCGCAATGGCGGATTTTAATACAGGATCAATTCCTGTTTTGTCATTTATCCAATGTATAAATTTATCCATTTCAAATTTTACATCTTTGGCCGGAACCGCTTCAAAATGCACTTTTTCATTACCCAACATACCTGAAACTACTTGCATTTCTCCTGTACGGTATTTACCAACTTCAATTTTATACATTCCACTTCTACCTGACGGAAAAAGTGCGGAATGCCAACCCCAAAGCCGGTCTTCGCTTAATTCGTGTGTATAATTTTGTGTAGCATCAAGCAACATATCAACAACACCTTCCACATTTCTGTCAATAAACTCCAAACCTCCGACTTCTAATCCCAAACGTTTTGCGATGGAAGAGCGAACTTGTTTTTTATTTAGTTTTTCGCCCTCTATTTCAGACGATTTCATAATATCAAGTGTTAATATTTCAAGCGTTGCCTCTGATTTTAATGAAAATCCCAAAGCATTCATTGTCCCCGATAACTTGCCTTGTAAATTACGAACTTCTCCAAGTATAAGAGCGATTTTACTATAATCCCAAGTAAAATTCGTCCAATTTTCGTGTTGATAAATGTACTTTGCCATACCTAAAATATTTTGCGGTAAATATACGAATATTCTCCGCAAAAAATGCGGAGAATAAACACTTTTTTCTCCGCATTTTTTCCATTAGAAATTTTCGCTATAATTGTGAGAAGGAGCAACTTTATCAAGTGGAGTAAGAAATCAATCGGCTCACAAAGGCAATGTGTTTTTGACAAAAATATACTTTTTTGAGCCGAATATTATATATGCATGAGCCGAATATCGTTGCATTGTTACAACAGTACAAAAAATACATTATATTTCATTAAGTAATTCTTTTGCAGGTCGTGCCTGAATTTTACCTTTCTTCACCAAGTTGACAGTATCGACTGCTTCTCTAATTTCACGCAACAACAATGCTTTTTCGTTTGTAATCGGTTGGATTTTTACAAATGAAAAACTGTCGAGTAACTCCATCACGAATGATGCCTTACTATCTTTTATGTCTAATACTACTTTCATATTTCGGGACTTTAACGTGAGTTCGATATAAGAAAATGGCTTGAAAAGCCAAATTTTCATAACCGTAGGTAAGCGTAGCGTAACCTGCGGTGTGCGAAATATCCTTTCCTTATATCTGCCTGAAAGGCAGAATCTTATACAAATTGGCAAAATCCTGCCTTTCAGGCAGATGTTTGCTTTGTCTTGTTTTCCGCAGGTTGCGCTACGCTTACCTACGTTTATGAAAATCAAGCCCTCACGGGCTAAAATACATTTTTCTTATATTGAACTCACGTTAATTTAACAATTTTTATTGGGAGAGAAACATAGAATTCCACCCGTTGTGGTCGACATTGTCTGTCATTTTTACATATCTACTTTGCGTTTTATTTTGCTTTATATCACTCGAAAATCTCGCTTTAAAGTAGGTTTGGCATCCAATACAATTGATAATACCAAATGTGCGTTTGGTGTTAATGTTAATTCAACAAAATCTCCTTTTTTTATTTGAGGAAATTCATAGAATTCAAAAAAAACCTTTGGTATATTTGCCTCATTCTTTTCTAAAAAAACTTCATATCCCTTTTTGGCATCGCCGCTTATATAGGATACTTTTGTTAATATCGTAATTGATTGCTTTTCTTCTAAGTCTTTTTTCAATTTAAAATATTTTGTCCAACGTATTGTAAAAAAAAATATAATAGCTCCTACAATGATTAAAAATAAAGTCGTTGGAATATAACCAAAAAATTCCATTGCAGATAAACCTCCTAAATCACGTCCTCTGCGAGAGTACAATGGAATAAATGTTACAATTATCATTATTACATAGAAACAACCAATTGCTAATAAACCTTTTTGCTCTTGTTCGATACGTCCATTGACTCGTTCTTTTTGTTTTCGTGTCAACAACTCAGTTTTTATTTGAACTTTTTCTTCTACTGTCTTACTTTCATTTGTAATCAATTCGTTCTCAACTTGAAAAGAGTCTTCTTGTAATTCAAAACCACAAAAGCATTGTTTTATTTCTAAACCTTCTGGAATATATTGTCCACATTGTTTACATCTCATTTTATTTGATTTTTATGTCCTCATCGAACGATTAATAATCTTGTAAAATCATATTTTTACGGGCTTCGTGTTTGTGTTGTTCTGTCCCCCCGCTGACGCACACTCCTGAGTTTACATAATTACAACACATCGCAAAGTTTATTATTTTCCCACGGCACTTTTCTCCCTAAAAATGGCATTACCATACTTAGATTTTAGTTTAAGATTTTTCTTTTGTGAAAGGAGAAAAAAGACTTTACTCAAATAACTTCTCTATTTCTCGTTTATATTTCTCCTGAATAACCCTCCGTTTCACTTTCAAAGTAGGTGTCAGGATTCCGGTGTCTTGCGACCATTCGTCGGCAATAAGTTCGAATTTCTTTATTTTTTCAGTGTCTCCGAAGAAAGCGTTGTATTCTTTCACAACACTCTCGAATTGTTTTTTGATGGCGGGAATTTTCACAGCCTCTTCGTTAGAAGAATAATCAATTTTATTGTCTTTTGCCCATTGTTTGAGGTAAACAAAATCGGGAACAATCAGCGCAGCGGCAAATTTTTGATTTTCGCCCACTACCATCATGTTTTCTATGAATGGCGATTGCGTAAGTTTTTCTTCGATTAACTGCGGATTGACATATTTTCCGAAAGAAGTTTTAAAGATACTTTTCAAGCGGCCTGTGATAACGAGTTGTCCTTCGTTGGTGAATCTTCCGGTATCTCCGGTGTGCAGCCAACCATCTTTGTCGATTACTTCGGCAGTGAGGGCAGGCTCTTTGTAGTAACCTTGCATTACGTTGTGGCCGCGGCAAATGATTTCGTCGCGGTCACCGATTTTTACTTCCACTCCGGGCAGAGGGAAACCCACCGTACCAAAACAACGGCCGTTCTTTTCGCGGCACGAAACGGCAATAACGGGTGAAGATTCGGTCAGTCCGTAGCCTTCAAAAACAGGCATTCCGATAGCGGAGAAAAATGCCGCTATGTGTGGTTGTATGGCTGCGCTACCCGACACTACGATGTCGAAATTTCCACCGATTGCATTACGCCATTTGCTGTAAATAAGTTTGTCGGCAATTTTGTGTTTCAACTTATACCACCAACTTAATCCGTCGATTTTGTATTTCGTAGCCAAACGAAACGCCCAATAATAAATAACGCGTTGAATGAAAGGCAGTTTTTTTCCGCTGACATAAAGTTTGTCATAAATCTTTTCCAACACACGCGGCACGCACGACATCATCGTAGGATTTACTTCTTTGATGTTGTCGCTCAACGTGGCGAGACTTTCGGCATAATAAACCGACATTCCCAAATATTGATAAAGGTATACCAACATTTTTTCGTAAGTGTGGCAAAGCGGCAAAAAGCTGAACGCTATCTTACTCCATTTTGAAGGAATAATTTCCAGATTATACAGCTGCTGCAATACGTTATTGTGTGAAAGCATCACTCCTTTCGGATTGGCTGTTGTTCCTGAAGTATAAATAATGCAGGCCGTGTCACTGTTTTTCACTGCTGTTCTGCGTTTGTCTAATTCCGCTTCATCGGGATTACTTTTACCTAAATCTACCAAATCGGCAAAAGATTTATATTCGTCTTTTTTACCAAAAGTGAAAACATTCTTCAACGAAACGATTTCGGGCAAAATATTGACAACCTTACGCAGCAGACTCTCCTCCACAAAAAGGCAGGTAACTTCAGCGTGATTGAGAATATATCTGTATTCTTCTTCAGTAATCGTGGGATAAATCGGCACGGGAATTGCTCCGATTTGCATAATCGCCATATCGAGCATATTCCACTCCGGGCGATTACTGCTAATAATAGCAACTTTATCTTCTTTTTGAATGCCAAGTTTAATGAATCCGAAACTTAAATTATCTGTAGTTTCGATGTATTCTTGAATACTGTACTTACGCCATTGACTACTGTCGAACGCTGTTTCTCCGTTTTGTTTGCCGGCTAAGGCGATTTTTTGTTCGGGATAGGTTGTTGCTGCGTATGGCAGAATATCAAACAATCGAGTGGGTTTTATCATGGTACTAATATTTATATTTCTGACAAAAATATTATAATTTTTTATTATTTGTCGTTTTTATCTCAAAACTTTACAAGATTGTCGAATAGGTTTTATAATTTTGTCTTGTTTTTTATTTCAAGCTATCTTTTCTTATGGTACTATTAAGCGCAGTTAATTTTACACTACCTATAACTGATCCGATATTAAAGTTTCTTCTGATACTTATAATTATCCTGTTCGCTCCTCTTTTGTTGAATAAAATCAGAGTACCTCATCTTCTCGGATTGATAATCGCGGGTGCAGTAATTGGTCCTTTCGGATATAATTTGATGGAGCGCGACAGTAGCATCATTTTATCCGGAACTGCCGGATTGCTCTACATCATGTTCCTTGCCGGATTGGATATTGATTTGACCGATTTTAAGAAAAATAAAAACAAGAGTATTGTTTTCGGGATGCTTACCTTCCTTATTCCAATAACCTTGGGGTTTCTCACCGGACATTATATTCTTGGCTTTCCCATTTTAAGCTCTATTTTATTGGCAAGCGTATTTGCCTCACATACGTTATTGGTTTATCCGATTATCAGTAAATTCGGAGTGGCTCAAAACAGAGCCGTTAACATTACGGTTGGGGGAACAATGATTACCGACACCTTGGCTCTTTTGGTATTGGCAGTCATCGTAGGAATGGCTACCGGAGAAGTAAACAATCTTTTTTGGATTCGTATGGCAGTTTTTACAATCATTTTTGCTGCTATAGTTGTATTTGTTTTTCCGGTCGTTGCTCGATGGTTTTTTAAACGTTCTCAAAGCAGTGTTTCTCAATATATATTCGTGTTGGTTATCGTATTTTCAGGTGCATTTTTAGCCGAATTGGCAGGAATAGATGGAATAATCGGAGCATTTTTATCCGGAATATCACTGAATCGCTTGATCCCCAAAACTTCGCCATTGATGAATCGAATTGTTTTTGTGGGAAATGCCATTTTCATTCCCTTTTTCCTGATAGGCGTAGGAATGCTTGTAGATTATCGAGCCTTTTTCAAAGATCTTGACACGCTCAAAGTAGCTGCAGCGATGACGATATTAGCCATTGCTGCAAAATATTTGGCTGCCTTTTTCACCCAAAAAATGTATGGATTTTCTGTCGATGAAAGAAAATTGATATTCGGATTAAGCAACTCGCACGTTGCCGCAGCGTTGGCTATTGTAACGGTAGGACATGGTGTTATTCTTGAAACAGCAGCAGACGGAACAGTAATCAGATTGTTGGGCGATAGCGTACTAAATGGAACAATCATATTGATTCTGATAAGCTGTACGATTTCTTCTTTTGTTGCGCAGAAAGGAGCAACTAATATGGCTCTTTCCAAAAACACCAAAGCAGAAGTTGTAGAAGAAGAGAGCAATGAGAAAGTCCTTATTCCAGTCAGCAATACGGAAACCGTCGAGGAATTGATAAATTTGAGTACATTGGTAAAAACCAAAGACATTAAAGATAATTTGTATGCTTTGAAAGTTGTCGACAACAACGAATTCAGCGGTTCGACCGACGAAGATGCTCACAAAATATTGACTAAAGCCGCCGGAATTGCAGCCGCAACCGACAATCGGCTTCACGAATTATTGCGCTACGATCTTAGTGTTGTGAATGGAATCGTCAGCACGGTAAAAGAGAACAAAATAACCGACCTGATTTTGGGACTTCATGAAAAGACCGTTCTTTCAAAATCGTTCTTCGGTGTTTTGATTGAAGATATTCTCGCAAAATGTAATACAACCACCTTGATTTATAAACCGGTTCAGCCGTTAGCCACAATCAAAAGACATTTGATTATCGTTCCTCCGAAAGCGGAAAAAGAAATAGGTTTTCCATACTGGCTGATAAAAGTTTGGAACATCTCTCATAACACCGGAACCAAATTGGTTTTTTACGCTCATCCGGACACATTGTCTTACATCAAAAAAGTGAACGAAGAGCATCCTATATCTTGCGAATTTAAGGTATTCGCAGGGTGGAGTGATACCATAAATTTGCACAAAGAGATTAATTCCAACGACAACCTGATAATTGTTTTGAGCCGGAAAGACCGTCCGTCGTACCAAAACAGCATGGATAAAGTTCCCGCGTATTTAGACAGATTTATCAAGAAAAACAGCTTTATCCTTACTTTCCCGATGCAGATTGGAGTTTCTGATATGGAAGCCGGAGACAGTGTCGACCTTTCCAATCCTTCTATTTTAGATGCCGTTTTGAAGATTGACGAAATTGGCAAAACGGTTAGTAATTTGTTTCAAAAGAAGTTTTAGAAGGTTCTATGCAATTTATTTTTGATAACGATATATGACTACCAAACATTATGCCCAAACTTGTCCCTGCGGGACAAGTTTGGGCATGGCATCTGACAATATTATAAATAATCAAACGAACAACTGTATTTTTCCCTTTTCCCCTGCAATCCAAACCAAGTCGCCTTCTTCGAAGATAAATGAAAGGTCGGGATTGATAAATGCCTCTTTACCACGGTCGACTTCTATAATCAAGCAATCCGAATCTCGAAAATCGCTTTGAGACAAACTTTTCCCTAAAATGGGAGAATCCTCTTTGACGACAAAGGAAGACAATTCCAATTCAGATTTTTTAATTTGAGGTTCGTCCAAATCTTGGATTTCCACTATTTGGGAGAACGCGGAAATTTGTTTATCCGTACCGATAGCAGTAAGATGGTCGGATGGATAGACAAACTCATTTCCTCCCGGAAGATAAATTTCTTTGTGCCCGCGAGCTATTTTGATGATATTAACATTATAATTTTTCCGTAAATCCAATTCTTTGATACGTTTTCCGATGAACGGAGAATCGGGAGATACAATAATTTTCGCGAAGTGAATATCGCTGTTAGGCAGTTGCGAATTGATTGAACTCCGCAGCGGACTCTTTTGCCGTTCGTGCTCCTCTTTTTGGTTTAGATTCGACAAAAAGCGGTCTTCCATAACCCAATGAGACCTGAAATTCTTTTGAGCAAGGAAAAGAAAAGCAATGATTGCCAACGAAATGATTACAACAAATCCGGAGGTAGTTTTATAATTGATGAACGATACAGTCGTAACGAAAAATGTAGCTAAAAATATACGAAACAGAAATAAAACCACCAACCTTCGCCGGTTCGCCTTGTTGCCGTCTGCAACTAATTTATTCGCAAGTTCTTTCTTTTTCCGATTAGAAGTTACCAAACCCATCAAAAACGGAATCATCACAATAATCGTTAATAATGTATTGATAAGATTGATAAGCCAATCGGGAATATGACCGGTTAGTTCTTTCGAGATAAACGGGCATACAAAATAAGTAAAAAAGAGGATGACTGCAATCGTCAAAATACTGTAAATAGAAATATTAGTCAGATAATATTTCATCAGCCTTTTCCAATCGCTCTCATTTTTTACGAAATCGCCTCCGGAAGAATAATTGTCTAAAAACGTTTTGAATTTCGGAGGAAGTTTCGGCTCCAACCAATCATGAAAAGGATTGGCCAAACGAATGAAATACGGAGTTGTAAAAGTGGTTATAACCGATATGGTTACAATAATCGGATAAATAAAATCGCTCATAACTCCCAAACTATAACCCAACGTGGCAATAATAAAAGCGAACTCTCCGATTTGCGCCAAACTGAATCCCGATTGCAGGGATACTCGCAACGGCTGACCGGAAAGAAGAACTCCCACCGATGAGAAAAACGATTTACCAAAAAGAGTAGCCAACGTGAGGATTAAAATCGGCAACCAATACTGTACCAATGCCTCCGGATTTACCATCATCCCAACCGACACGAAGAATACTGCGCCAAAAAGGTCTTTGATATTTTTAGTCAGGTGTTCGACATGTTCTCCTTCGATGGTTTCAGCCAAAATAGACCCCATAATGAAAGCGCCCAAAGCGGCAGAAAACCCCAAATGAGTAGCTAAAGCAACTAATCCGAAACAAAGACCAATAGATATAACCAAAAGCGTTTCGTCGTTAATCGCCTTGCGAAATTTACGGAAAAAAGTAGGCAACACATAAATTCCTATCAAAAAACAAAGAATCAGAAAGAAAACTAATTTCACTATGCTGAATATCAAATCACCTCCGGCAACACTTTGGCTAATAGCTACTGTCGAGAGCATCACCATCATCAAAATACCGACAATGTCTTCAACTATCAAAGTGCCGAATACGATGGTAGTAAACTTTTGGTTGCGAAGATTTAAGTCTTCAAACGCTTTAATGATAATGGTCGTGGAAGACATGGCAAGCATACCGCCAAGGAAAATACTTTCTAAAGTCGTCCAACCCAACAGATAGCCTATGAAAAAACCTATGCAAAGCATCGTAATGACTTCCGTAATGGCCGTTATCACTGCCGGTCCTCCCACCTTGAATAATTTCTTGAAACTGAACTCAAGACCAAGTGCGAATAGCAAAAAAATAACTCCTATTTCAGCCCATTCGCTCACATTTTCTTCAGCAATAATTGTAGGAAATAAATCGAAATGGGGACTTATCAAAAATCCGGCTACAATATAACCCAATACTAACGGCTGTTTAAGTGCTCTGAAAATAAGCGTTATAACACCGGCAGAAATAAATATCAATGCCAAATCCTGAACTAAATTGATTTCTTCGTGCATACAATTTTTCTATTTTTTCGATGCAAAGATAAAACATTTGAGCGCACGACAAAATAGGGTCATATTGATTAAGCAAGTATCAAATTAGCATCAATATTCAGATTACGATGCATTTTTTTTGCTATTGTAAATGTAGGTAGCGATTTTCCGGTCAAATAATCAGAAACACGAGGAGCACTTACGCCCAACAATTCTGCCATCGACTTTTGTGTAAGTTGCATTTCATGCATACGCAGTTTCAATATCTCAGGAAGCGCGGGTTGTCCTACCGGATAATGTTCCATTTCATATTCTTCTGCTAAATCAGCAAGTAAATCCAATTCTACAAAATTAGGATCGTTTGGCGGTGTATCTTCCTTTACAATGTTCATCAATGTTTCCACCCGTTTCAATATGATTTGATATTGTTTTTCGTCTTTTATTTTTGCCATGATTATTTGTCTTTAAATCGTTGAACAATTTATTTCGTCATATTCTTTATGTGTACCAATAAATCGGATATAGATAATTTGCTGCACAAAAAGAATTTTTCCAACTAAACGATAATTATTTCCCTTAATATTAAACACATAACGCTGATTTCCAACATAATCTACGCTATTGAAAGTTTTTTTCATGTCTTGAAAATCTTTCCATGCTACAGTTTTTACTGTTTTATACCAACTATCAAGAGCTGTTTTGGCATCGGGGTATTGATTTCCGTATTCTATTATGGTACGGTGTGCAATAATTCTCATTGGGCTTTGTTTTGAAATTTTCTACAAAAGTAATGATTTGTTCCGAAATTCAAAATAAACATACAGAAAATAAATGAAATACACATCCTCTTTTTATTCACTCTGTTTCATCAAACGATACAGAACAGTGGATAATACAAAAAGATTAGTAAATTTGTAATTCAATATGAGTTCAAAATGAAATTAAAACAGCAAGGGAGATACATTCGTCGAATCTACAAGTATATAATCATACTGTTTTTTTCGTTTTTATACACTCAACCGATCTACTCTCAATACAGGATTCATCACAATAGAGACCACCTCACAACCTTGACTTTCGGCCCTGAAAAACATAACGGTTTCCGGATATCCGTTTCTTTAGTCGCATTATTTACGGCAGGCTCAACACCTCTAAACGGTTTTAGAATCGGCGCCGGCATTACGCTTTCCCAAACAGTCGACAACTGGACATTTTCAACCGGATTGGATGCTTATAAAGCCAGACAAAAATTCGGTTTGGGGACTTCGTTTGCCGGAATTCTATATGATAATCGTGATTATGGAGTTTCTTACTACCTGAATAAATATCATCAAGGAGATAAACAAATTTCAGGAATTTTCAGACTATATTTGGAGGATTTTCAGATTGTTTTTGAAGATGATGTTTTGGCTTATCCTTTTACCGGATTTAAAGTATACGACCGGTATCGTTCGGCAGCAATGGAAATCAGATATAAAGGATTTTTAATAGGCACCAATGTATATACTACCGATATTAACGGAGTAACGGATGTTTCGACGGATAATCGCAGAGGTAAATATGCCACGGGAAAACAATTATCAAGTCCTGTTTATTTGGGATATACCACTAATGATTTAATTTTGCGGTATGGAATAAATAATAAATTGGGAGGGAAAATCGGACAAAACATTTGGCACCGGCTCATTTTCAATTCTCCCGATTTTAAATCCGGTGATTATAATGAGCAATTTTTTCAGATAGGTGTTGATAAACCATATACTTTGTTTTGAGATGAAAAAGATTTTGACAATCATATTAGGGATAGTTGTTCTTTGGTCTTGTGGTTCACGACCAAAAAACTTCACGTATTTTTATAAAAATGAGGATACCGGACTAAATCAATTGGTTGACATAAACGGATATTACGTTTCCCGTCATGGTTGTGATTCTACTCTTTATTCAATGTATATGTTCTATGAGAATGGACTGTTTACGATTGCAACGACCAGCCAGTTACAGCCCGGATTAATTAGCTGTTTTGAAACCGGAGGAAAATCAAAAATATGCAACTACCCACTTTGGGGGACATACAGAATAGAGGGCGACTTAATAAAAACTCAAACCATCCGGCCGGAAGGAAACTGGTTTGTCATTTTTCGCGATTACCGGATTTTACCCGATGGAAACATCGTAAATATAAGTGACTATGTACAACCTCAGTATATTAATCTGGGCTACATGGCTAATTATCCGTCTTTCACAAATAATTTATGTGAAGAAAAAGCTGAGTTTTTTCCGACTAAAACGAAAAGAGATTCAACAGAAAGCTTTCTCTTAAAAAAGAAATGGTTTTATAAATAAAATAAATACAATCTCAATGAACAATTCAGAAAAAATTGTAATCTATCAGGTTTTTCCAAGACTTTTTGGGAACGATAATCCAACGAATGAAATCAACGGTTCAATCGAAAAAAACGGTTGCGGAAAATTTTCTGCTTTTTCGAATATCGCATTAAATGAAATTCAAAAAATGGGCTTTACGCATATTTGGTATACCGGTGTGATTGAACACGCGACCAAAACAGATTATTCCGCTTATGGAATTTCGAAAGACAATCCAACAGTGGTAAAAGGGAATGCAGGTTCTCCTTATGCTATAAAAGATTATTATGATGTAGACCCTGATTTAGCCGACGACGTTAAACAACGAATGAACGAATTCGAGGAATTGGTTGAACGTACACATGCTGCTAATTTGAAAATGATTATTGATTTTGTGCCTAATCATGTAGCCCGTCAATATCATTCCGATGCTAAACCTGCCGGGATAAAAGACCTCGGCGAAAATGATAATATTCACACATCTTTTGATGCCAATAATAACTTTTACTACATTCCGGGACAGGCATTTGCTCCCGACTTCGATTTGCATAAGTATAAAGAGTTTCCTGCCAAAGCAACCGGAAATGACAAATTCGATGCACATCCCGGCATCAACGACTGGTATGAAACCGTCAAGCTGAATTATGGCATTGATTACCTGAGCGGAGGGCATAAACATTTCAATCCAATTCCCAACACATGGCACAAAATGTTGGATATTTTGCTGTTTTGGAGTTCTAAAAATATCGATGGTTTCAGGTGTGATATGGCCGAAATGGTTCCTGTAGAATTTTGGAACTGGGTTATTCCACAGGTGAAAGAAAAATATCCGGAGATTGTTTTTATTGCCGAAGTTTATAACCCTCTTGAATATCGAAATTATTTATGGAACGGCAAATTTGATTATCTCTATGATAAAGTCGGGTTATATGATACACTTCGAGCCGTTATTCGAGGAGAAAAACCGGCAAGTGCCATAACCGGTTGTTGGCAATCAATCGAAGGAATTCAACATCAAATGTTGAACTTCTTAGAAAATCATGATGAGCAACGAATCGCCTCCGTTTTCTTTGCCGAAGACCCTTTAAAATATATTCCAGCAATGGTAGTCGCAGCAACAATGAACACCAATCCGGTAATGATTTATTGCGGACAAGAGTTAGGAGAACCCGGAATAGACCAAGAAGGCTTTAGCGGCCTCGACGGACGAACAACCATCTTCGACTATTGGAGTGTAGACAGCATCCGAAAATGGCGAAACAAGGGAAAATACGACGGCAAAGAACTATCTAAAGGACAGAAAGACCTTAGAGAGTTTTATGTAAAGCTGTTGAATCTATGCAATTCCGAAAAAGCAATCAGAGAGGGTTTATTTTATGATTTAATGTACCTCAATTACGGGAACTCGAAATTCAACTCCGACAAACAATATGTTTATTTACGCAAAGCCGATAATGAAATTCTGTTGATAGTCGTTAACTTCGAGGACAAAGATGTTGAAACAAGCATCAATATTCCCGCAAGTGTATTTGACTTTTTACAAATTTCACCTAAAAAAATCGGCACAGGAATAGACCTGCTAACAAAAGAAAAATCCGGCTCCCTTTTGAAACCGGATAATCTATTCCGAACAGCATTAAAAGCAAATGGCGTTCGGATTTTTAAATTTCTCTGATCTTTATATTCTTAAACCAAACTTCATCACCATGGTCTTGAAGTAGGATATTTCCTTCAATCGCCTCACCGAAAGCAGGCCAATCGCGGTATTTGCTGTATGCCACTAAAGCCCGCCACATTTGGTTCGAACGCTCGTATTCAACGACTTTCACGCCATTCAACCAGTGCTCGACATGGTTGCCGTTCACTCTGATAAGGGCAGTATTCCAGCCTTCTTTATCCATAGGCTTATCGTCGAGGGCAGAAATCAGGTCGTAGAGAGAGGCACATGTCCGGTTGCCGGCTACGCCCAATTTAGCATCGGGATGTAAATCATCATCCAATATTTGAAATTCGCAACCGATAGACGAACCTTCTTCTTTGTTTAATTCCGTATCGACGAAGTATTTAATTCCGCTATTGGCTCCCGGAGTGATTTTGAAATCTACCATCAATTCAAAATTCTTATATTTTTTCACGGTAACAATATCACCGCCATTGGTCGATTCTCCACCGCCTGATTTTACTACTTTCAAAATTCCATCTTCTATAATCCAACCATTTTCGGGGAAAGTTTTCAGTTTTGCTCCGCGCCAACTTTCGGTTGTTTTGCCGTCCCAAAGCAGTTTCCAACCTTCGGCTTTTTCCTTTTCGGAAATCGTGTTATCCGATTGAGGCTCAGCAGCACGAATAACAAAACTTGTTATCATCAGCATAATAAATAAAATCGTTTTTTTCATGTTCATTATTTTTTATTGTTATTTATTATTGAAAACATAATTTACTCTTATCATTCCGATACAATTGACTTCATTACCGGTTAGAATGTAGTCAAATACAGGTTGTATGGAAAGATTATCTAAAATACCATATCTGCATGTAATCTCGATAAATTTTTCCGTTTCTTCGCCGAATTTGGCATAATTGGCAAAAACTCCAATATGGTTGGTAGCTTTTTTTGCAGGTAAAAATCCTTTCCATATTGTTCCCAAGCCGTAATATTGGCTACACAACGAACGATCTTCAGGCGAAAAGGATGCTTGAGCCAAAAGTCCTATCTCCTTTTTCCCGGAATGATAAAACGATTGTTCAACCGAACTCCATAACGAATAATCAAAACGGGTTACAGATTCGCCGTCATTCGTATAACTTGTAAGAGAAGTATGCGTAGCTATTCCCAAGCCATAGTATGCATATTTTTTGTTATTGCTATATCCTAACTCCGTCATGTTGAAAATCCCGTCGCGATTTGGATTTATTGCCAAAATAGAGTATTTTTCATCATTAAACAGCTTGCGGGATATACCGTTGTAAAAGCTCGTTTTGAGTTTCAGAGCGTCAGTAAACTTGACTTCCCCATGAATACACATAGCCGATAAGGGATAATTGGGCAAAGGATAATTTTCAGAAATTGTAGGATATATTCCACATGAACTGTTTGTAAAAACAGAAGTGTATTCATGTGTGAAATAGTCGAAATTCACATTGCGTAATCCTCCAAAAATCAGAATTTTATCGAAAGTATGCGTATAACCTCCGAAAGATATATTCAATGCCATAATTTCCTCGTCGATATTGGAAAAAACTTGGAGGTCGTTGGCAATGCGGTTTTTATACGTTTTGTATATTGTTTGCGTTTCTATATCGAACGACCCGTTTTTCCATGGCTTATATCCCAAATGCGGCTCAATAAGATTTACCCAATTATACTTGCCATTGCTAAAGTTGGATTGCAATTCGGCAGTATAAAAAAGCTCAAAAATTAGCTTTTTTTCTTTTGTTTCTTGTGCTACAGCGATTAGCGAATACAAAAGCAAGAGTATTGTATTGATTGTTATTTTCATTTTACAGCCATCTCGTAAATCGACGAACGTACCATTGTTTAATAATTTGCGTTAATCCGCAATAGCATAATAACGTAAGAATTAACCACGGGAAGAAACTCCACGGTAGAGCAACAAGTCCTATTCTCGCTCCCAAAGCAGTAAATGGGATTACGATTCCTATGGCCATGATCGACGAAGTCAGCAATAATACCGGCCACGATGCGCGACTTTGAATAAACGGTATTTTGCGGGTGCGTATCATGTGCACGATAAGCGTTTGCGAGAGAAGACTCTCTATGAACCATCCTGTATGAAATACCTGTTGAAATGTAAGCTGATCGACACCGGAAAGAGCAAAGTAAGATACTCCTCCTACAACAGCCGGTCCGATAACGAAGAACATCAACAGATAAGTTGTTATATCGAAAATAGAGCTGATCGGACCTATGTAAATCATAAAGCGGCTAAGATCGGAGGCATCCCATTTGCGAGGTTTTTGGAGATACTCTTTATCCACCTTGTCGAAAGGTATTGTTATCTGTGAAATATCGTAAAGCAGGTTGTTAACCAAAATATGGATCGGCAACATCGGCAAGAAAGGCAAGAAAGCACTGGCTGCCAATACGCTGAACATATTCCCGAAGTTTGAACTGGCTGTCATCTTGATATACTTCATGATGTTACCAAAAATTCTACGCCCTTCCAGTACTCCTTCTTCCAATACCATAAGGTCTTTTTCAAGCAAGATGATATCGGCACTTTCCTTTGCAATATCAACCGCAGTGTCTACCGATATGCCTATGTCGGATTGTCGCAAGGCAGAAGCATCATTGATGCCGTCACCAAGAAAACCTACGGTATTACCTTGGTTTTGCAGCAAGATGATGATGCGTGTTTTTTGCATCGGGGTAAGCTTAGCAAATACTTTTGCGTCGACAATACGCTTACCGAGTCCTTCATCATCCATGCTTTCGATTTCCGGCCCTGTTAGGATATGTGAAATATCTACTCCTACTTGTTGGCAAATTGTTTTTACCACAGCAGCATTGTCACCGGAGAGTACTTTTACTTCTACTCCATGTGCATGGAGCTGGGTTATAGCATTTTTGGCAGAAATTTTCGGTGGGTCTAAAAAGGCAAGAAAACCTATAAGAACCATATCAGTTTCGTCTTCAACAGCAAAATCCAATTCTTTTTCGATCCAGCTTTTATGTGCCACGGCCAAAACGCGCATACCTTCGTTGTTCATCTCACCGGCATCCATAAGTGCGAGTTCTTTCACCTTGTCGATCATAGGAATTACTTCTCCGTTAATCTCGACATGGGAACAGATTTCCAGCATCTCCTCTATGGCTCCTTTGGTAATAATCTGACGTTTACCTTCCTTATCTTCAATAATTACCGACATCCTGCGACGGTTGAAATCGAAAGGTATTTCATCGACTTTTTTGTAATTAGCTTCGAGGTTTTCAAATCCGAGTTCCTGAGTATGCGAAAGAATCGCCTGATCTATCAGGTTCTTAAGTCCGGTTTGAAAATAACTGTTGAAATAAGCATGACGCAACACGCGGTTATCTTCCTTTCCATCGACATTAATGTATCTTTCAAGGATGATCTTGTCGTTGGTCAGGGTTCCTGTTTTATCGGTACAAAGTATATTCATGGCACCGAAACTTTGGATAGAGTTAAGGTTTTTGACGATGGTTTTTCTTTTAGACATCGCGACTGCACCTTTGGCCAAGTTAGAAGTAACGATCATCGGCAACATTTCCGGTGTAAGTCCGACAGCAACCGAAACGGCAAAAATAAATGCGTTAAACCATTCTCCTTTGGTTAATCCATTTATCAGGAACACAAAAGGAACCATAACCAGCATAAAGCGAATCAATAGAAGGCTGACTTTGTTTATCCCTACATCGAAATTAGTTTGAGCGCGTACTCCGACAATGCTTTTTGCAATAGTTCCCAAATAAGTATATTGACCTGTGGCAAAAACCACCCCAATACCGGAACCGCTTATCACGTTTGAGCCCATGAAACAGATATTATCCAGTTCGACGACACTGCCTGTTTTGTGCTCTTGTTTCTTCAGCCCGGGTATTTTCTCTATAGCATCAGACTCTCCCGTAAGTGATGACTGGCTGACAAAAAGGTCTTTGGATTCGACGATACGAATATCTGCCGGTATCATATCTCCCGCTGCAAGATAAACCACGTCTCCCGGAACAAGCTCTGAGATATTGATTTCTATGCTTGTTTTTGATCCGTTACGGTAAACCGTAGCGGTATTTTTAACCATTTTGCGAAGAGCCTCTGACTCTTTATTCGATTTTTGTTCCTGAACAAATCTGAGGATGGCACTCAACAGCACCATCGTACTTATTATAATAACCGTAATCCACTCCTTTTCTCCCTCGTTGGCCATTAAGACATCAATAACCAAAGATACTATGGCCAGCAGCATCAGTATGCCGATAAACGGATTGATGAACGTTTTGATAAATGCAACTAAACCGGCGTCTCGTTTTTCGTGGGCAATTTCATTCTCTCCATACTTGTCTCTAAAATCCTCTACTTGCTCGTCGGTCAAACCTCCGCGCGAAGTTTCGAAATGATTATACACCGAATCTATGGGTCGATTCGCAGTCAGAAATACTTTTTCGCTGTTGTATTGTTGAGTTTTTTTATTTTTTTTCATGATCGTAACTAACTGTTTGGAATACATAAAAATTTGCACAAAAGGATTTATCCTTCTGATCTCAATGTATGATCCAAAAGTTAAGTGAAAGCCGATAAGTGATCGTGAATAAGCTCGGAGGGAATCTGCTGTACTATATAGATTGATGCCATGACCATAAATGTTTTAGAGACATTTCCACACCGGCAAATCAACCATGATTTTAAGGTGTGAACAAATGCCTTGAGTTAGAAGATTCTCGGGGGACTGAGTCCATAAATTTGTTCATTTTTTGTTTCGGGGGCAAAAGTAAGACTTCTTTTTGAATAAACCAAAAATATTTATTTTCAGCCGATTGTTGTGCCGAACAGGTAACCGACTGCCGCTGTTGTCAACATCGCTACCGTTCCCCAAAAGCATATTCTGAGCATCGATTTCCTGATATGGCAACCTCCCATTTTGGCAGCTACTGCGCCCGAAACGGCTAAGAAAAGGATAGCGAAACCATATTGAAAAAATACCATTTCTTTAACAGGAGCAGATATGGCGACTAAAAACGGCAATATACCTCCGGAAATGAAAGCTGAGGCAGATGCTATCGCAGCTTGCAATGGTTTTGGTTTTGTCATATCATTGATACCGAGTTCATCGCGGGCATGGGCCTCCAAAGCATTGCTGGCCATTAATTGCTTAGCGACTTCCATGCTTAGATTTTCATCGAGTCCGCGTTTACGGTATATATCTGCCAATTCTTGTAATTCAAACTCCGGAAATTCCTTCAGTTCTTCTTTTTCACGTCTCAAGTCTCCTGTTTCAACATCGGTTTGCGAACTTACCGAAACATATTCCCCTGCGGCCATAGAGCAGGCTCCGGCAACAAGTCCGGCCAATGCAGCAAGGACAATCGCTTGTCGTTCGGGATTCGCCGCAGCGATTCCGATAACGATGCTTGTGGTGGATAATATTCCATCGTTTGCTCCCAACACAGCGGCACGAAGCCAGTTGCTGCGAGTAGTATAATGTCGACTTCGATACTTATTCATGACAAGAAGTTATTGCACTCACAGCTTTCAGCAAAGGTTCGGCAGAAAGCGGCTCTCCGGTTGCCTCCAACATCCACTGATTGGGGGTTAAACGTCCTATACGAAAAATGCGGTCTACTTCTTTGGCAAAATCTTTTCCTGTTAAATATTGCTCTAACTGGAATTCGATAATTTGTCCGAAAGCGTAAGCTGATAAATATAAAGGATAACTTATCATGTGCGAATAAATTGCCAGTATCGTTTGGTCTTCAATGCCAAAAACGGGAGCAAAATATTCGTTCCATATTTCTTTCGACAAGCGGAGAGTGGCATCTCGCAATTGTTCGGCAGTAGCATTGGGGTTGGCATATAACCATTTCCAAACCGCGATGTCGAGCATCGATACTCCGGCTATTTCAAACAAATGCCAAGTTTTATCCAACACATCCAATTTTTCTTTTTCAGGATCATCGTTTTTGATTCCCAATAATTCCAAATCACGTTTTTGGAAGACAAATGCCAAAGCTTCGGTAAACGCAGTATTGGGAACACCGTTTAGCATATAGTAATCGACATCATACAGCGAAATCGTTTGTTCTACATTGTGCCCAAGTTCGTGAGTCGCGATGTTATAACCTTTATAATCCATTCCTTCCGAAGGGATGCGTGTACGCAAATGCGCTTTTTGTCCTTTCATCTGACCACCCCACGCATGACCGGAACCACGAGCAGCATCGACTGCGATTTTTTCTGCGAGATAAGCAGCTCGCTCGGGAGTAAATCCTAATTTTAACAGGATTGCAGGCAATTGCTTTTCCATTGCTTTTGCATTAGGATAAAGTTTGCGGGTTTGCTCGCTTAGTTTTTCTTCATTCAGATTACTTCGGGCTTTGAAACCGTCATACCAAATATCGAAAGCCTGTAAATTCCGGCCTAAACGTTCTTCGATAATTTTTCCTACTCTTTTTAATTCGGGAGAAGAAAGAAAGTGATGGAAAAGAGCTTCGGCATCTTCTACCGAAATCTCCATATCTTCCGAGAAATTCCGTTCGATGTAGGTGTTTCCTGTATATTTATCGATGGCTTGCAACGCTTTGAAATTATTCAGCATTTTCTGATAACGGATTGTATTTTCGGGAGTTCCCATAACTTGTTTGTCTGATTGAAAGACAATATTGGCAAAAGGATTCCATTCATAATCACCCGAATTGATTACTTCTTTGGGGATCTCTTGCGAGATGACCCTTTGCATTACTTCGTAAATGGTTTGTTGTTTTTCCAATCCTTCGTTTCCTTTGTTGTAATTGGCTTTGATTTCATCGCGCAGATTCCAATGTGAAAGCAAGACCATACTTTCGGGGAATATTTTTTCTCCTTCTTTATTAAGCAAATGACCTGCAAAAATATTATAGTTCGTAATATAAATATCTGCATCACTAAGCGCAGTCGAGTAAGCCTGTTGCAGTTCGGCAGGAATACGCGAAGTGAACATATCTCCTAAACGAGCATAAGCCCAAGCCAAGCGATCATTTCCTAATGCCTCTTTTTCATTCAAAGACAATTCAGGGAAATTTAAGACAATCAAAAAGGCTATTTTGTTGGCATACAAATCATCGCTTAAATGTGTAGCAGGATTATAGGCGGCAAATTGTTCGTCAATATTGAGTAGTGGGCCTGTGGGTTCGTGCACATTGCGTTGTAATCGCAACGACATTTCATTGAAATTCCCATGGATGGATTCTAAATACTCGCTGATTTTCAAGAAAGTCTGTTCTTTTTCCGTAGGATCTGAAATGTAATTTCCCAAACAAAATTGCACGAAATCTTCATTTGTTCCATCGGTTTCTTGCCAAAGCTTGGCAACTTGTTTGACCGATTTTTCGATCGACGGTTTATTTAAGCTGTCTCTTGAAGAAAGTTCGTTAATTACTTTTTCAACACTTTCAGAAGTGATACTTGATTTTTTATTCATATCGGTACATGCAGTCATGAACGTAAATAATGCAAGAAATAAGATAATGTTTTTCATAAAACTCGGAGATATAAAATTATTAAGCTTGCAAATATAAATAAAATCATCATATCTTTGTATTGTTTTAACATATTGGTTTAGTGCGTAATAAAATCTGCAATATTTAAGACTATGAAAGTAAATAATAAATCATACAGGGCAATATGGGTTGAAGGTTCAACCGTTTGCATGATAGAACAAAATTTGTTGCCTTTTGAATTCAAAATTCATCGTTGCAACAGTGTTGATGAAACTTGCCATGCAATCAAAACGATGATCGTCAGAGGAGCCGGAAGTATCGGTGCTGCCGGTGGATATGCCATGTTACAAGCCATTTGGGAAAATAAAAATGCAGGGAATCTATACAGTGAATTAGAGATCGCAAAACAGAAAATAGATTCAACACGCCCTACTGCGGTGAATTTGTTTTATGCAACCAACAGGGTTTTAGAGGCCTCAAAAGTTTCAAAAGAATTTGCCATATCCGAGGCTTATGCCATCGCAGACGAATGCGTAGAACAATCAAAGAAAATAGGGGTCTTCGGCAATGAATTGATAAAAGACGGCTACAAAATCGAAACACATTGCAATGCCGGCTGGTTAGCTTTGGTTGATTACGGAAGTGCCCTCTCTCCTATTTACACCGCTTTTGAAACCGGGAAAAAGAATATTTTCGTTTTTGTCGATGAAACTCGCCCTCGACTTCAAGGGATGCGTTTAACAGCTTGGGAATTGCAACAGCAAGGGGTTCCTCATGCCATTATTCCCGACAATGCAGGTGCATTTTATATGTCTAAAGGAGAAGTCGACATCATGATTACCGGAGCCGATAGAATTGCGACCAACGGCGATACTGCCAATAAAATCGGAACACTCGAAAAAGCAATCGCAGCCAAATATTACGGTATTCCTTTCTACATTGCCGCCCCAAGTTCTACTTTCGACCTAAATACAAAAACCGGAAACGAAATCATCATTGAAGAACGCGACGAAGAAGAGGTTTTGTATTTCTATGGAAAAAACAAAGAAAACAAATTTGAAAACATATTTATTTCAAATCCGGGCTCAAGAGCAAAAAATCCGGCTTTCGATGTAACTCCTGCCGAATTAATAACAGGATTTATCACCGAAAAAGGCATTATTAAACCCAACGAAGAAGAAATTAAAAAACTTTTAACTCAATAGCGATTAGGAAACTTGCCCGAAAAACAAGTAAGAAACGAAAATAGCGCAAATAATACTCGCTAAGTCTGCCAACAGGGCGTAAGAAATTGTATAGCGACCGTTTTTTATATTGACAGCACCGAAATAAACTGCCACGACATAAAAAGTAGTGTCGGTTGCGCCTTGCAAAATGCCAGACAATCGCCCGGCAAAAGAATCCGCACCAAAAACCTCCATCGCATTAACCATCATTCCTCGCGCACCATTTCCGCTCAGCGGTTTCATCAGTGCAGTAGGCATTCCGTCGACCCAACGAGTGTCGAATCCGAGAAAAGCGACACCGGACTTTAAACTTTCGACTAAAAAATCCAATGCTCCCGAAGCATGAAACATTCCAACGGCAACCAAAATAGCAATTAGATAAGGAATAATGCGAATGGCTGTAGTAAATCCGTCTTTCGCGCCCTCAACAAAGGTATCGTACACATTCAATTTTTTACGAATTCCACTAAGCAGGAATAACAGGATAATTGAAAAAATGATAACGCTTGCTGAAATTTTTGAAATGGTTTCTACTTGCTTTTGTTCCATTTGGTCAAATGCCCAAACCATTAGAGCAATGAGTGTTGTTATTATGCCGAAAAAACCGAGAATAACACCGTCGAGTTTAATTTTTTGCTTAATGCAAACCGCCAATACGCCAACCATAGTGGATAAAAACGTGGCAATCATAATCGGGATAAAAACATCGGCAGGATTCGATGCGCCCATTTGCGCCCGAATGGTCATAACTGAAACAGGAATCAAGGTCAATCCCGAAGCGTTCAGCACCAAAAACATAATCATCGGATTGGAGGCTTTTTCTTTGTCGGGATTTATTTCCTGCAATTCGCGCATTGCTTGCAACCCTGCGGGTGTGGCGGCATTGTCCAAACCTAAAATATTGGCAGACAGATTCAACAGAATAGAACCCGATGCAGGGTGGTCTTTCGGAATGTCGGGAAAAAGTCTGCGAAAAAGTGGATTTGCCATGCGAGAAAAGAATTGAATAACTCCTCCTTTTTCGCCAATTTTCATAATTCCCATCCAAAGCGCAAGAACTCCTGTCAAACCAAGTGACACTTCAAAACCTGTTTTTGCCGATGAAAACGTGGAATTAACAATATCGACAAATGCCTGCCCATTGCCAAAAAACACCAACTGGACGAGAGCCACAAGGAAAGCAATGAGAATAAATCCTATCCAAATATAATTTAATACCATAGCTGTATTATTTGTAATGTGCAAAAATAATATAAATTTGTAGTTTCAAATTTATTTCAAATGAAAAATTATCAGGCAATTATTTTTGACTTAGATGGAACTTTAATTGATTCATTGGAAGATATTGCCGATGCAATGAACCTCACTTTGGCCTCATTTGGTTTTCCAACGCACAATTATGATGCTTACAGATACTTTGTCGGCAATGGATTGATGAATTTAGTCAGAGTCAGCGTACCGCAATCTACTCTCGAAAACCAGCAATTGTTGCAATTATGCTTTGAAGCAATGATAGATAAATATCAAAAATGTCTGCTTAATAAAACCCGTTTATATTCCGGAGTAAAAGAATTGTTAGATATATTAAACTCAAAAAAATTGAAAATGGCAGTACTTTCTAATAAAGCAGATAAACTGACACAGCAGATTTGTAATGCTTTATTAAAAGACTGGTCGTTCAATGTCGTTATGGGTTCTACAGAAGATTTTCCTCGCAAGCCTCATCCGGATTCTGCCCTTTTCATCGCAAAAAAATTAAATATTTCTCCCGAAAATATTATTTACATGGGAGATACCAATATTGATATAAAAACGGCCAATGCTGCCGGAATGTTTCCGGTAGGAGTTACTTGGGGATTTCGCACAAGAGAAGAATTGCAAGAGGCAGGAGCGAAATTGATTATTGATAAACCATCGGAATTGTTTAGATTCCTCACTGCGTTCGGAATGACGCCTTAAAAATTAGAAAGATTTAAAATATTCTGTACATTTGTAGTCAAAATTATTTATCAATCTAATATCCGAATGTATGATTAATCAAGAATTGCTCAATCCAAAAAGTATTGTTGTTGTTGGAGGTTCCAATAATACTTCAAAACCCGGTGGTAGTTGTATAAGAAACCTGATTAATGGTAAATATGCCGGAGAACTTTATGTTGTGAATCCTAAGGAAGACGAAGTACAAGGCCTGAAATCCTATCACAATGTTTCTGAAATTCCCGATACAGATTTGGCAATTATTGCCATTCCTGCGGTTCTTTGTTTAGAAACGGTTACAATTTTGACAGAACAGAAAAATGTGAAAGCTTTTATCATGTACACTGCCGGATTTGGAGAAGAAACAGAAACCGGAGCTCAAATGGAGAAACAAATTGTTGAAACGGTTAACAAAGCCGGGGCAAGTTTAATTGGCCCTAACTGTATCGGACTGCTCAACAGAAATCACCACAGTTTATTTACTTTACCCATTCCGGAATTAGACCCGTTTGGAGCCGACATCATATCCAGTTCCGGAGGGACAGCCATTTTCATCATGGAATCTGCCATCCGCATGGGATTGCGTTTCAACTCTGTATGGTCGATTGGAAATGGTGCTCAAATCACTATTGAAGATGTACTGGAATACATGGATAATAACTTTGATATTACCATAGATTCCCGCATCAAAATATTGTATATCGAAGACATTAAAAATCCCGATAAATTGTTGCATCACACCACGTCTTTGATCCAGAAAGGATGCCAGATTGCTGCGATTAAATCAGGGAGTTCC
>JAIRVZ010000032.1 GCA_031253625.1 Dysgonamonadaceae bacterium | reverse complement strand
ACTATTCAAAGAAGTAACCAATACCGATTGCATAGGTGCTATCAGCTTATCGGAAGTCCATGAGGGCAGCAAGGGTGAATAAGTTACAAAGGCAGCATCGTTATCTCCTTCCAATACTGTATATTCTTCTTTTATCTTCTCTGAGTTTTGCAGATAGAAATCATTGAAATTCCAATGTGACATAAACGGATTTCCGACAATCACTTGTTTGCCTTCATCTGAAGTACCAGCGGTATTGAGGGTAATATCGCCTGTCCAATTATCGGTACCAAAGTCATCTCCACCTTCGTAGATAAAGCGATAATTAAGAGGTTTGTTTCTCTCCAATGGTCGGTTATCATAAATATTGCATGATGCTATATAATAGATATTATATGATTCATCATCTTTGGGTAACCAGATAGAGTGGCGTTCTCCTTGGGGGAGCGGTGTCCAATGACTTTCACTCGGATAATCGCTCTTGTCTTGCAAGCTTATGGCATATCCGAAACCTGTTGGCATAGCAACATCGGGATCGTTGAACGGTTTGGTCCAATCTCCGGTTGGACTGGTATCTGCTTCTCCGGTTTGAGGATTTTTCATCGCAAAAAGTTGTTGATAGATACGCAATTCATCTGCATGCGGACAAGCGAATGTTTTGTAATAATCTCCCGGAAACATGTAACGCAATGGTGCAGAAAGCATATTCCAGCGGTCGGCTGCGAGGGTTAATTCTACATTCGACTTTTGATAATTCAGCAAGTCGGTACGGACAACTTCGCCACCATGTTCAAACCAAATGTTATTACAAGCTGCTATTTCATAAAACTCTTGCGTATAGTCGGTGCCTGTTACGGGTGTTAAATCAGGATAAATATTTAATCCTTTTGATATCAAGACATTTGTACAAGATCTCGGAGCATATTCAGCAACCGTAGCATCCGGATTCATCCAGTTCCCGTTGTTGTTCCAGTCTTTATTGATTGCGCCCGTCCAAACCAAAGAATCAAGACATTCCGGCATCAATCTTAAATACTTAAACTCAACTTCTTGAATGCCTTCTACAGATTTCGTTTTCATACTCATGAAGTAATCACCCGGATATTCTACCAAGTCTTCATCATTAAAAATCACTCCGTTATTTCCCCAATAACGTCCAAATCCAATAACAGCATCTAACTCCGGTTCAAGGAGTACAGTTTTTGCCAAATTGATAGCAAGTTTGGTCTGCCCCCAGAAAACACCGTTAGAAATAGTATGGATAGAACCACCATTGCCAGAGCCAACACAATTAATGGCATTTTTGTAACCAATCACGGTTCCACCCGACATCAGAGTGATTGAGCCGGAATTGTAGATCCCACTGCCGTATGTATCACCGGTGAGCATTGAACCGGTTCCCAGACCGCCGGTGATCTTGCCACCGGAGATTTCGTTGATTGTGCCGGAGTTGGAGATACCGTCACCATATTGATCCGATGTGATGGTTCCGCCAGTGATCTTGTCGATCTGCAAAGAATTGTTGATACCACTGGAGCTACCTTTGATCGAGGAGATCGTTCCACCGCTAACCGTGCCAATTACTCCGGAATTTTGCAGACCATGACTATTATTAGAGGTGATTTTGCCACCGCTAATTTCACCGATCAATCCATTGGAATAATTAAAAATACCATAAGAAGAAGAACCATGAATATCGGCGTCACCGGTGATTTTGTCGATGGTGCTGTTACTGAGTATCCCTTGGTCGCCATAGATTTTGCCGCCGGAGATTGTACCAATGTGACCACCAACATCATTTTGGACACCAACGTTCCCTTCAAAGAACCCGCCGGTGATTTCATTGACTTTAGTGGTACCGGTACCATCGGTGATGAGCAGCATGCCAAAGTGAGCGCCACCATGGAAATGTCCGCCGGAGATCGTACCAATACCAGCCAATGAGTAACCTTCGCTAACTCTGGTCTCAACATGAATTACAGAATTCCATTGGTCATCACTCGGCTCACGAGTGGTGCCGGGGCGCACAGCTACAAACTCGCCACCGCTGATTTTATCGACCCATGCACCACGAACTATGATCATGGCACAGTTAGCGGTAGCATCAAAGTAACCGCCCGAGATTTCACCGATAGTTGATCCGTTTTGTACGAAAATACTGTGACCATGAAGCTTTCCGATCTCTTCGTATGTTCCTTTCTGATAGAACGCACCACCGGAGATTAGTTCAATTCTTGTGCCTGTATCAGACAAATGAACCGCATCGGTCGTCCCCATAAACACGCCACCGCTTATTTCGCTGAGTGTAGCTCCTTTTTCTATATTCAGAGCTATTGGTCCCTCAAAACGCCCACCGGTGATACTTCCGGTCGCAGTCGTACCGCTCAAGTGCAGCCCGCCGTCTAATTTCACACCGTAATTGACAATGATCTCACCGTCCGTGACGCTCACGGAATGTAAAATCGTCAGGAGGCTTGTTTCCGTACCATCGCCCAAGGTAAGGCTGCCGCCGCCCTGTACTGAAAATTTAAAACCGGAAGGTGGGGAAGGGCTGGTAAAGGTAAAGGTATGTTTGCCCTCAGCACCAACTATTGTTATGTCTTCCGATCCGATAATAACATCATTTATTTCGATTACATCTCCAATGACTTCAAGCGTGAACATATTATGTCCAAGTCCTTTAGCAGCTGCAATCGCCTCATTCAGCGTGTCGAATAAATCGCCGGTCTCAACCAACCTCACCGGATGGTCTGCAGGAATTACGGGCGGTTCTTCGGTGCTTGGTGCTGCCCACTCGATTGTAAAGGTTCCATTGCTAAAATCAATGACAGGTTTATCTCCCGAGGTGTCCCACTTTACAGTCGAGATAGCTTTACCATACTTACGGGTCAGTCCGTTATTCGTTCCGCCGTATGAAGCAGGAATGTCAAGAGAATCCACTTCAACGATAATCCCATCACCCCAAACGACAAATTGGTCATTACATGTACCTTTCAAAAACGCTGCCAAACCGGCGCCCATATAAATATCATAGGGGTCTCCATATGCGTGTGTAGCCGTAACATTACCGCCTGTTACCATTACAGTTCCGGAGGTATTGACACAGATGGCATAGCAATCATGCCCATAATGCCCGTCAGCTGAAACCATTCCGCCGGCCACAATCACGTTGCCCGTATTGATTTCGATAGCCGAACTATAATCTCCGTCGGCTGAAACCATTCCATCGAATACCGTTACATTTCCGTTATCGACGAAGATGGCGAAACAGTCAAACCCGGAGGCTGAAACCTCACCACCCGATACAATCACATTGCCTGTGGCGGATTGAACAGCTTTTCCACTGGTTACTTCAATTTTCCCGTCCACAGCTACTTCAAATGTTCCGCCGCCTGTAATATCAAAATATAAGCCTTTTGATGCGGCTTTCCATACCACAGTAATATCTGTGGGAATATTTAACTCAATCTTTCCGTCCCCGTCCGTCTTGCTTCCGGTGACAGTAACAATATCGCCGGATGTTACACCGGCAATAGCGTTCTGGATATTGTTCCCTATATCGGCAGCGTTCATGGAGTTTGTTATGCTGACAGATAGACCTGCGAATAATTTCGTTGCCGTAATAAAGAAAAATAGCAATAAAAAAACTGTTGTTTTAATTATTTTCCGTTTCATGTTGTAAATTTTTAATTAATACTTATTATTTATTTAGTTAGTTAGAAATATGTTTATTTATTTTTTATACTTTGTTGTTCATTTGTTTCTTTGCCAATCCAGTAATAAAGGGCAAGGATATTCATACAATAAAAAGTAGATAGCAAGCATTGTACTGTACTTGATTTAAAAATATTTTTTTTGCTCATAAATCTTTAGTTTTAAAAGTGTGTGACATATTATTAATTTTCTTTATACCTAAAAACCTTCTTATTATCCAAACAGACCTTTTATTTATTTTACTTGCAAAGTTACAGGCATAACTAATCCCCTTAAAGACGTTTTGAGTCAAAAAAATGATGACAACTCTCAAATATTACAACATGAAAATGATTTATTCGAATAATACACGATATGTGACATATCAATTAATCAAATCCTCTTAAATCGTAACAATCGTATTTTTTTTACTCTTAATTTGTATGTTGTAATTTTTAAAAGTTTGATAACAATACTCTATAAAAGAAAACTTCCTCCACGCAAACATTGCTTGCATGAAGGAAGTTTTTAGCGACAAACAACCTGTAATCCTTTCTCAGACAGGAGTTTGAATAATTATTGTCAATTTATTTTACGATTAGATTTAACTCATCTAATTGTTCTTGTTCGATTGTTGACGGTGCATCGAGCATCACATCGCGACCGGAATTGTTTTTCGGGAAAGCGATACAATCGCGGATAGAATCCAATCCGGCAAAAATAGATACGAGCCGATCTAATCCGAATGCGATTCCGCCATGAGGAGGCGCACCATATTTAAACGCGTTCATCAAAAACCCGAATTGGGCTTGTGCTTTTTCTTCCGTGAATCCTAACACTCCAAACATTTTCTTTTGCAATTCGCTGTCATAAATACGGATGGAACCTCCTCCGACTTCTACTCCATTGATAACCAAATCATAAGCATTGGCGCGAACAGTTCCGGGATTGGAATCCAATAAAGATATATCTTCCGGTTTGGGACTTGTAAACGGGTGATGCTTAGCGAAGAAACGTCCTAATTCTTCGTCTTCTTCCAACAATGGAAAATCCACAACCCAAAGACAACAGTATTTTGTTTTATCGCGTAGGCCTAATTGGCTACCCATTTCCAAACGAAGTTCGCTCAACTGTTTTTGTGCTTTTTCTGTTGCTCCGCAGATGATTAAAATTAAATCACCGGGTTGAGCATTACAACGTTCTGCCCATAATTTCAAATCTTCTTGACTGTAAAATTTGTCGACTGAAGATTTCAAACTGCCATCCGATTCATATTTTACATACACCAATCCTTTAGCACCAATTTGCGGACGTTTTACAAAATCAGTCAGTGCATCCAATTGTTTGCGGGTATAGTCTGCACAACCCTTTGCACAAATCGCTCCGACATATTCCGAATCGTCAAAAACTGCGAAATTCTTTCCGGTTGTTAAACCTTTCAATTCAACGAATTTCATTTCAAAACGGATATCCGGTTTATCCGAACCGTAATATTTCATTGCATCGGCATAAGTCATGCGTGGGAAATCAGACAGATCCAATCCTTTGATTACCTTAAATAAATGTTTGGTCAAGCCTTCGAACATTTGCAAAATATCTTCCTGTTCGATGAACGACATTTCGCAGTCGATTTGCGTAAATTCCGGTTGGCGGTCAGCACGCAAATCTTCATCTCTGAAACATTTAACGATTTGAAAATAGCGGTCGAAACCGGCAACCATTAACAATTGCTTAAGTGTTTGAGGAGATTGCGGCAAAGCATAAAATTGTCCGGGATTCATGCGAGAAGGAACCACGAAATCTCGTGCGCCTTCGGGAGTCGAACCAATTAACACCGGAGTTTCGACTTCCAAGAAACGATGTTCATCAAGATAACGACGTGTTTCAAATGCCATTTTATGACGAAGTTCCAAGTTGGCTCTTACGTTACCGCGACGCAAATCCAAATAACGATATTTCATCCGCAAATCATCGCCACCATCGGTATCTTCCTCAATAGTGAAAGGAGGTGTTTCCGCAGCATTCAGAACATTCAGTTCCGCAACATTGATTTCTATATCACCTGTCGGAATATTTTTATTCTTATTGGAACGTTCCATTACGGTTCCCTTTATTTGGATAACCCATTCACGACCAATTTTAGCTGCTTTGTCGCACAATTCGGCATTTACTTCCTGATTGAAAACCAATTGAGTAACTCCATAACGGTCGCGTAAGTCAACAAATATCATTCCCCCCATTTTGCGGGCTTTTTGCACCCAACCGGCCAAAACGATTGATTCATTTAAATTTTCAATGCGTAATTCGCCACAAGTCCTTGATCTGTACATATTGTTTATATTATTTTTCGCAAAAATAGCGAAAAGAAGTGAGATACGAAAAAAATGATTTAGAAAGACCCATTTTTGCTCACAATTGAATCTACAAACTCAGCTGAACCAAAGATATGCACGGTTTTGTTTGTGTATATTTTAACTATTTAAATATTTTTATTTTTGGCATGATTTTTGTCGTTTATAAATTAAAAATAGGTATTTTGTATCATTTAAATGATATTTTTCTTAATTCTGTAGAAGGTAATACTTATTTTATTGGCTGTTCTTATTGTATTTTTTAACATATAAAAAACAAATAATAAGATATATACACAAATGTAAGAAGATTCACACACATAAATAAAAAAGATTTATACACATAGAATAAAAAGGAGAAAATGATAAAAAAAGAGTTTTTAAAAAAGTCAATAAAGTTTGGACAATTATGCTCAAATTGACATCTCAACAGTAAATGGGTCTAAAAATATAATATTTTGGCCTTTTTGTATAATTATTTTTAAATGAACAACATCTACATTTGTCTGGTTTCGGCCCGCACAAACACACAATAAATAAAAAAGAGCAAGTTATGAAATTAAATGTAAGATTATTGACACTAACATCCTTCGTGTCCTTAATGTCCCTAATATCCTTATCTGTGCAAGCACAGGTAAAGATAGGCCAAGATGCTGCCCCTGCCAAAGGAGCAGTATTGGAATTGAACAGTGCTACCGGTACCGGTAATTATATCGGCGGCTTGCGGCTACCGAATGTATCAATAACGGATTTGAATGCCATTCCTACGGGATTCACCGAAAATACGTTAACGTCAGGAGAAAAAACAGCCTTAACAGGCATGGTCGTTTATAATACCAACACAACTACCGGAGTCGGTATTTATTACTGGGATGGAACAAAGTGGGTAAAAGGAACTCCTACCGACCTCACAAAAAGAGACATCGTAACCGGTGCTTCTTCTGCTACGGCTACTGCGCCGTTGGTACTTACCAACAACACGGCTCAAACAGTAGGTACAGCCAATCCTTCTTTTACAGTCAATAACACAGCACCTCTGTGGAATGCCAACCAACTGCAAGGTAAAGCTATACATACAACAGCGCCAACCGATGGACAAGTGCTGAAATGGGATAATGCTAACTCAAGATGGGCGCCTGCTGCGGATACAAATACATTCCCTGCTTTAACAAGTACCACAGGACTGGTAATAACCGGAAGTACTACAGCAACTCAAACCGTAAACTTACCTGCCGGAACAAACGGACAGGTGTTGAAACACAACGGTACAACTTGGGTAGCAGGAACAGATAATAATACCACCTATACTAATTTTGTAGGATCGGGTACTGGTGCTGCGGCCGGTTTAGTACCCGCTCCGAGCACAACAGCCGGAACAACAAAATATCTTCGTGAAGACGGCACATGGGAAGTCCCTGCAGATGCAAACACTACTTACACCATTAGTACAGGTGCGGGAGCTGGAGCCGTAACGCTGACTCCCAGTTCCGGAACAGCACAAACTATTACTATAAATATAAACGATGCTGACAATATTGTTGGCAACGAAGTAACCGATGCTGCAAACGGGACACTTGTTCGTAGCGGTAGCGGAACAGCTGCTTCTCCTTACAAATTAGAGAGAGCCACCATATCAGGTGATGTTACCATTGCCGCAGCAAGTAATGCTGCTACCGTTACAGGAATACAAGGCAGAAACGTAGCAACAACTGCACCGACAAACGGACAAGTTTTGAAATGGAATGGTACGGCATGGGCACCTGCTGCGGATGATAATACGATTACCAACGCTTGGTTAACAACCGGAAATGCAGGATCATCTCCTACAACTAATTTTATTGGCACAACGGATAATCAAGCATTGATATTCAAAGTAAACAATACATATAGTGGAAGACTTGCATCGGCATATACTTCGTTTGGATACAACGCTTTAACTACAGCTACTGGAAGTGGTGCCACCGCTTTCGGAGTTAATGCGCTTTCGGTTAATACGGGAGGAGGTAACAGCGCCTTCGGCTCTCAGTCTCTTGCTAAAAATGTTGGCGGCCAATATAATACAGCGGTGGGTACCAGTGCTTTGAGTAATCATGTAACCGGTAACCATAATACAGCCATGGGTAATGGTGCCATGGAAAAAGACTCTATAGGTGTATCTAACACGGCCATAGGAAGTCAAGCTCTTAATTCGAATAAGACAGGGTCAAATAACACAGCCATAGGTTATGGTGCTTTACAAGTGAACACAGCTAATGGCAATACGGCTGTAGGTATGCGTGCACTTTACAGTAATAATACAGGTTCCCAAAATACAGCGGTAGGCGATAGCGCTATGTTTTATAATCTCGGTTTGGGTAATACAGCCTTAGGTTATAAGGCACTTCGATCAACCTCTACCTCCACTGTAGCTGCCAGCAGAAATGTGGCATTGGGCGATAGCGCATTGCTTAGTATTACTTCGGGTCAACGCAATATAGCTATTGGAAATAGTGCAGGAAGTGTCATATCGTCAGGACAAAATAATATCGTTATAGGAACTGATGCTTCGGTACCTACTGCAACATCCAGCAATCAGATATCTATAGCTAATTTGATAAATGCAACGGGAGCAACCGGTGTTTTAACTAATAGCCTTGGCGCAGGAAGTGTCGGTATCGGAACAAGAGCTCCGGCTACAAGACTTCATTTGAGTGGTGAAAGTGCTGCTGCGGCCAGTTTGACAATGCAGCATACTGTTGGTACTGCTTATCCTTATTTGCGTATAGTTAATACCGGAGCGAATACTCTGATTGGAACTATGCTATTTGGCAGAACCACCGGTATGACTACCACCGATGCCAATGCTTCCATTAGTGCATACAGTACAGCTGGCACCGGCGGACAATTAAGATTTGGAACAAGGAGTGGTACTGCTACTGCTACAAGGATGACGGTTGATTCAACCGGCTATGTAGGTATCAACACAACAGCTCCTGCTGAAAGATTACATGTTTCCGGAACAGCTTATGTCTCAGGTAATAGCTGGATTGGAACTACTACCGCCGGAAATTTAGGCATTGGTGTTGCACAAGGAACTGCTCCTATTTCAAGGGTTCATATCGCAGGCGCTAATCAGGCAAACTCCAGTTTAACAATGCATTCTACTTCAGGTTCTTCTTATCCTCTTTTGCGCGTAGCTAATGCAGGTACAAGTACTACACTGGGAATGTTGGCTTTTGGCAGAACGAATAATTTCACCGGAACAACAGCTTCTCATGCTTACATTTATGCTAACGCTCCAACTGCCGATCGTCTTGTTGGAAATATGTATTTTGGAACAGGTGGAGCAACCAGAATGATGATCGATACTGTCGGATATGTGGGGATTGGAACTACTGCGCCTGCTGTAAAACTTCACGTTGCTACAGGCGGCACCTCTACAGCTCCGATAATAGGTTTCAGGCTTACGGACGGAAATCATACAGTAGCTAACAGGGTGTTAGCAACAGACGGTACTACCGGAAATGCAACATGGAAAGATCTCAATGCCACTATCACAAAAAGAGATATTGTAACCGGAGCTTCTTCTGCTACGGCTACTGCGCCGTTGGTACTTGCCAATGCTACTGCTCAAACAGTAGGTGCAGCCAATCCTTCTTTTACTGTCAATAACACGGCTCCTCTGTGGAATGCCAACCAACTGCAAGGGAAAGCTATACATACAACTGCACCAACCGATGGACAAGTGCTGAAATGGGATAATGCTAACTCAAGATGGGCGCCTGCTGCGGATAATGATAATCCCGAACCTTGGTATCAGATGGGAACAACCAATCAGTCAACTGCCAATACTCAAAATTCTTTTTTGAATGCCAAAGTGGCTATTGGAACTAATAACGCAGCCAATGTTAATGGCGTTGCCAACGGTGCACAGTTGACTGTTGCAGGTGGAGATGCTGTTATCAATGGCATCACAGTTGGAAAAGGAAGAGAAGGGCGAAGTGATAATTTTGCCATAGGAGCTGATGCTCTTAAAGCAAATAATGGTGGATGGGATAATACTGCTATAGGTCTTCAGGCTCTTACTGCAAATACTACGGGAAATTTTAATACGGCTGTAGGCCCTTATGCTCTTGGTAAAAATATAGGAGGTAGCTCTAATACAGCCTTAGGTCGCAATACGCTTGTTGCTAATACAAATGGCAATAACAATACAGCGGTAGGTCATGAGGCTCTTAATAAAAACGTAGGGGGAATAGATAATACGGCAGTAGGTTATTATGCTCTTGCGGGTAATGTTTCCGGAGAACATAATACAGCCATGGGTCGTGATGCGGGAAATAAGATTACAGGCTCATACAATACAGTTGTAGGTCGTGATGCAGGAAATACGATTACATCGGGTTCAGGTAATATTGCGATTGGAAATAACGCACAAGTACCGACAGCAGGATCAAACAATCAAATTTCCATAGGTAATTTAATATATGGAACAAATGCAACCGGTGGTGGCAATGGGAATGTCGGTATCGGAGCAAATGCGCCTGCTCAAAAATTACATGTTGACGGATCGACTTATATTAAAGACAATGCATGGGTTGGATATCGTATAGGCGTTAAAGTTCCTCAAGGTACTGATCCTGGTTCTGCCATACGTGTTCTCAATGACAATAGAGGTGAAGACGATGATGATATTACTATTGAATCATATAAGGGTACAGGTACCGGAGATATTTATTCTCCAGCATTTAGTATGATGAGTGCAAGAGGAACTAAAGCGGCGCCTATAAATACCGGACTCAATGATAATATTGGAAGTATAATTTTTTGGCCGCGATTTAACGGTGCGTTTGATCCGTTTAAGGCAAGAATTTCTGCAATTTGTAACGGCACCAATACTATAAGATTAAGTATGAGTGCAGCTCAAATTGGTGGTGATAAAGCATGGACAAATGAGTCGGATGGTCGTTTGAAAACAAATGTTACCACATTAAAATACGGTTTATCGGAAGTAATGAAATTAAAACCGGTAAATTATGAAATGAAAGATGAATTAGGAGTTTCGCGTATAGGTTTTATTGCTCAGGAGGTTAAACCGATAATACCGGAGGTCGTAGTTGGAAATGAAGGTGATGTCGACAAAAAAGATGTATTATCAGTTTCTTATGCCGAATTCGCTCCCGTGCTGACTAAAGCTATTCAAGAACAGCAACAAATGATTGAGGCTCAACAAAAAATTATCGAACAATTGGAAGCTCGTTTGAAAGCGTTAGAAGGAGCAAAATAATTTCTTCTAAATAGAATACACATAAATAAAAGAGCAGGTTATAAAAACAATTCAAAAATTAAGTGTAAGATTATTGACACTAACGTCCTTCGTATCCTTGTCTCTAATATCCTTATCTGTGCAAGCGCAGGTAAAGGTTGCGATTGTATCGCCGTCGTAGCAGGTAGTCGCTTTTAACGATATATAAAAGCGGTTTCAATTGAAGCCGCTTTTGCTGTTGTAAAAACTAACCGTAAGTGAATAGCAATTAATGACCAAGTAAGAAAATCATTTGAAAAGAAGCGGGATACAAAAAAATCATACGAATTCTTTTGGGTTATAAAAAATATATCTATCTTTGCACTCGCAAAATGCAATCGGGGTGTAGCGCAGCCCGGCTAGCGCACCTGCTTTGGGAGCAGGGGGTCCCAGGTTCGAATCCTGGTACCCCGACAGATAGACAAGCAAGCTTTAAAACAGCTTGTTTGTTTTCGTTTTAAAATAACCTGAATAAAAAAGAAGAAGCCATCTTCACAGACAACTTCTTCCATCACTAACCTTTAAACTTTAACAAAATGAAAAACAAAAACTACTCTTATCGAATAATCTATACTTAAAACAACACTAAAGGAAAAAGGTTTTGAATTTAACTTTTTTTTAACTTTTATCGCAATTCCAAAGGAGATGGAGGGCATTATATAAGGTGAAATATTATTTTGGGTAACGATATACTTATTTTGTTTTAATTCTCTATTTTTTCGTTTTTTAGTAGTAATTTTGCGGGAAAATAACTTTCCATAACAAATATGATTCTTTTCTTCAAAACGACGACAGATACAATAATTGCTGTTGATGCGATCGGAAAACTTCCCAAGGAAGATGTAAAAAAATTGGTATGGCTTTTCAGCGAGGCCGAGTTGTTAAAAAAAGAAACCGTTAGCGGCTGGTTTGTCGGCCCAAGGCGCGAAATGATTACGCCATGGAGTACCAATGCCGTAGAAATTACTCAAAACATGGGCATTTCGGGTATTGCACGTATTGAGGAGTTTTTTGTTGCTCCGAATAAATATGCCGAACATGATCCCATGTTGCAACGTGTTTATAACGGTCTTGACCAAACAATATTTACTGTCAATAAAAAGCCCGAACCCATTCTCGAAATCGACAACATTGCCGCTTATAACGAGCAAGAAGGTTTGGCTTTGAGTAAAGACGAAATCGATTACCTGAATGAAGTAAGCCAACGTTTGGGAAGAAAACTGACCGATAGCGAAGTTTTTGGTTTCTCGCAGGTGAATTCCGAACACTGTCGCCACAAAATTTTCAACGGAACTTTCGTTATCAACGGAGAAGAAAAAGAGAGTACGCTTTTCAAACTGATCAAAAAAACTTCCGAAACCAATCCCAACAAATTGGTTTCCGCATATAAAGACAATGTAGCTTTCAATGAAGGACCAACAGCCGAACAATTTGCTCCGGCATCGGGCGATAAGCCCGATTTCTTCCAAACAAAAGAAATCAAAACAGTTATTTCGCTGAAAGCGGAAACGCATAATTTCCCTACCACAGTTGAACCTTTCAACGGTGCAGCCACAGGATCCGGAGGAGAAATCCGTGACCGTCTCGGCGGAGGGAAAGCTTCACTCCCGATGGCAGGAACTGCTGTCTACATGACTTCCTATCCGCGTACAGAAGAAGAACGTCCATGGGAAGAAACCATACAACCTCGTCCGTGGTTATACCAGACTCCTGAACAAATTTTGATAAAGGCTTCAAACGGAGCTTCTACTTTTGGGAATCACTTTGGTCAACCGTTGATTTGCGGTTCTTTGCTGACTTTCGAGCACGAAGAAAACCGCAAGAAATTTGCCTACGATAAAGTAATCATGCTCGCCGGTGGCGTTGGTTTTGCCAATATGCGCGATGCTTTGAAAGGCGAACCCAAACCCGGCGAAAAAGTAGTCGTGTTAGGCGGAGATAACTATCGTATCGGTATGGGCGGTGGCGCCGTTTCATCTGTAGATACCGGACAATACGAAAGCGGAATCGAACTGAATGCCGTGCAAAGGGCAAATCCCGAAATGCAAAAACGCGTATCGAATGTTATTCGCACCTTGGCTGAATCCGAAAATAATCCTATCGTTTCCATACATGACCATGGCGCCGGAGGGCACCTCAACTGTCTTTCCGAATTAGTTGAATCAACCGGTGGAAAAATCGATGTGAATGCTTTGCCTGTTGGCGACCCGACACTTTCTGCCAAAGAAATCATCGGCAACGAAAGTCAGGAACGCATGGGCTTGCTACTCAAAAAAGAAGATATCGAAAAGGTTAAAAATATCGCTGAACGCGAACGCTCTCCGATGTATGTCGTAGGAGAAACCACCAACGATATGAAATTTGTCTTCGAGCAAAAAGACGGCAAAAGACCGCTCGATTTGAAACTCGAAGATTTCTTCGGAAAACCGCCACGCACAATTATGAACGACCAAACGATTGTCGAAAATTTCCAGTCGTTGAAGTATGACGTGAAAAATCTGCACGAATATCTTGAAAATGTATTGCAACTCGAAGCAGTGGCTTGTAAAGATTGGTTGACCAATAAAGTCGACCGTTCTGTTACTGGGAAAGTCGCTCGTCAGCAATGTCAAGGAGAAATCCAGTTGCCTTTGAGCGATTTGGGAGCAGTTGCCATTGATTACCGTGGAAAAGCAGGTATTGCCACTTCTATCGGACATGCACCTCAAGTCGCAATAATCGACCCGGCTGCAGGTTCGGTTATGGCCGTTGCAGAGTCTTTGACAAATATTGTTTTTGCTCCGTTGACCGACCAATTATCCGGTGTTTCGTTGAGTGCCAACTGGATGTGGCCTTGCAAAAATCCGGGCGAAGATGCTCGTTTGTACAAAGCAGTTGAGGCTTGCTCCGAATTTGCCTGCGAACTGGGCATCAATATCCCGACCGGAAAAGATTCTCTTTCGATGACTCAAAAATATGGAGAAGAGAAAGTTTATTCTCCCGGAACAGTTATTATTTCGGCCGGTGCAGAAGTTTCTGATGTGAAAAAAATCGTCTCTCCGGTTATCGTCAACAAACGCAATACAAGCATTTATTATATTGACTTTTCTTTTGATGCTTTCAAATTGGGAGGTTCGGCATTCGCTCAATCATTGAATAAATTGGGAGATGAAGTGCCAACCGTTCAAGATGCTGCCTATTTCAAAACGACTTTCAATGCTGTTCAGGAATTAATCAACAAAGATTTAATCTTGGCAGGACACGATATTTCTGCCGGCGGTATGCTTGTTGCATTGCTCGAAATGTGTTTTGGAAACGTGGAAGGCGGATTAGATATTAATCTCGATAAAATCAAAGAAAAAGATCTGATAAAAATTCTTTTCAGCGAAAATCCGGGTATTTTGGTACAGATACAAAACAAAAAGGAATTTGAAAAAATCCTGAACGAAAACGGAGTCGCTTTCGCCTGCATCGGAAAACCCGATAAGGAGCGTCATATTTTAATAAGCAAAGACGGTATCCAATATCATTTCGGCATCGACTATATGCGTGATGTATGGTATTCTTCTTCGTATTTATTAGACAGAAAACAAAGTGGCGAACAATGTGCTAAAGACCGTTTCGAAAACTATAAACAACAACCACTACAATTCAAATTCAACAAAAATTTTGAAGGTTCGTTGCAACAATATGGCATCTCTGCCGACAGGGAAAAAGCATCAGGCGTGAAAGCTGCTATTATCCGTGAAAAAGGAACAAACGGCGACCGCGAAATGGCATACTCACTCTATTTAGCAGGTTTCGACGTAAAAGACGTTCACATGACTGACTTGGCTTCGGGCCGCGAAACACTGGAAGATGTAAGCATGATTGTTTTCTGCGGAGGTTTCTCTAATTCCGACGTGTTGGGCTCTGCCAAAGGTTGGGCGGGAGGATTCCTCTACAATGAAAAAGCTAAAAAAGCCTTGGATAATTTCTATGCCCGCAAAGATACCTTAAGCCTCGGCGTTTGTAACGGTTGTCAATTAATGGCCGAATTAGGATTGATTAATCCAACTCACAAGAAAAAAACAAAAATGTTGCACAACGAATCGCATAAATTCGAATCGGAATTTGTGAGTTTACATATCCCAAAAAATAAATCGGTAATGTTTGGCTCTTTATCCGGCAACAAATTAGGTATTTGGGTCGCTCACGGAGAAGGTAAATTCAGCTTACCTTATCCCGAAAATAAATACAATGTGATTGCTAAATATAATTACGAGGGTTATCCTGCCAATCCGAACGGTTCGGATTATGCAGTAGCAGGTATTTGTTCGCGTGATGGTCGTCACTTAGCCATGATGCCTCACTTGGAAAGAGCGATTTTCCCATGGCAGTGGGCACATTACCCGCTTAACAGGAAGGCTCAAGACGAAGTTTCGCCATGGATTGAGGCGTTTGTCAATGCAAGAAAATGGATTGAAAACAATAATCAACAAAAAAGCAATGGATAAGAAAGACACAAAATTTCACTTGACTGTATAAAACAGTTAGGCCTCTCAAAAGGAGAAACTAAGTTTTTTCGCTGATTATTTGGAAGTAACAATATAAAACACTAATTTTGTGCCGGCTATTATGGTAGAGGAGGATGAGGGGGACTGATAGTCCCCCTCTCTCGTTCGACGTAGTCACAAACTACGCCGAACAAAACGCAGAAGATTCAAGATATGATAGATAAAGAAATTATAAGGCAAGCAGTAGAAGATTTCACAAAAGAAACAGAAATCTTTCTTGTATCTGTTGAAGTCAAACCCGGAAACATCATCGTGGTAGAAATCGACAGCGATGGCTCGGTTAGTATCGACGATTGCATTGCCTTGAACAAATTTATCGAATCGAAATTAGATCGGGATATTGAAGATTTTGAACTGGAAGTCGGTTCCGCAGGGATTTCGCAGCCGTTCAAAGTATTACGTCAATACCGGAAATATATTGGCCGAGAGGTGGAAGTGCTAACCAAAGCGGGTAAAAAACTGCAAGGTGTGCTCCAAGACGCCAATGAACAGAGCATAGTGCTGACAACCGAAAAACAGGTAAAACCCGAAGGTGCGAAAAGAAAAGTGACCGTCAAAGAAAATTTGACGTTTACTCACGATGAAATAAAATATACAAAATACTTAATCAGATTCAAGTAAAAATTTATGGCGAAGAAACAGCAAACGATTAGTATGATCGATACATTTGCGGAATTCAAAGAACTCAAAAACATCGACAGAACAACATTAATCAGTGTTATTGAAGAAGCTTTCCGTAGCGTGCTCACTAAAATGTTCGGAACAGATGAAAACTACGACGTTATCATCAATCCTGATAAAGGCGACTTTGAAATTTGGAGAAACCGCGAGGTGGTTCCCGACGGAGAATTGGAAGATCCTAATTTACAACTTACTCTTACCGAGGCGAAAAAAATAGATGAAGACTACGAAGTGGGAGAAGAAGTAACCGATGAAGTGCATTTTGCTGATTTTGGACGTCGTGCGGTATTGAATTTACGTCAGGCTTTGTCGACTAAAATCCTTGAATTACAAAAAGATAGCCTTTACAACAAATACAAAGACAGAATCGGTCAAATCGTAGCGGCAGAAGTTTATCAAATCTGGAAAAAAGAATTACTTCTTTTAGATGATGAAGAAAACGAATTGATTTTGCCCAAAACAGAACAAATTCCGGGCGACTTTTTCCGTAAGAACGAAACGTTGCGTGCAGTTGTGGTGAAAGTCGACAATCAGAATAATAATCCGAAAATCATTCTTTCTCGCACATCTAATCTTTTCATGCAGAGATTGTTTGAGTTGGAGGTGCCAGAAATTTACGATGGCTTAATCACCATCAAACGCATCGCTCGCATACCGGGAGAAAGAGCCAAAGTAGCAGTTGAGTCTTACGACGACCGCATCGATCCGGTTGGTGCCTGCGTAGGTATGAAAGGAGCACGTATTCACGGAATCGTGAGAGAGTTACGCAACGAAAATATCGACGTAATTAATTATACAGCCAATACGGCATTGTTCATACAAAGAGCATTAAGTCCGGCAAAAATATCTTCCATCAAGATTAATGAGGAGGATAAAAAAGCAGAAGTATATCTTCGTCCGGAAGAAGTTTCTTTGGCTATCGGTAAAGGAGGTTTGAATATCAAATTGGCGAGTATGCTTACAGAATACACAATCGATGTGTTCCGCGACATCGACATCGACGGAGAAGACATCTACTTGGATGAATTCGCTGATGAAATAGAATCTTGGGTCATTGAAGCCTTGAAAAATATCGGATGTTATACTGCGAAAAGTGTTCTGAACAAAAATCGTCAGGAATTAATCGATAAGGCAGACTTGGAAGAAGATACGGTTGATGAAGTATTGGCAGTACTTCAGGCTGAATTTGAAGACGAAGAATAAAAAGAAATTCCCCTAACAAAATTGTATGTCCATAAGATTAAATCAAGTAACAAGAAAATTGAATGTAGGATTATCCACGATTGTGGAATTCCTGCAAAAGAAAGGATTCCCTACGAAAGAGGATCCCAATACAAAGATTAGTGATGAGGAATATGAACTTCTTGTCAAGGAATTCAACACCGATAAAAATCTGAAACTCGAATCCGAAAAAATCAGCCTCGATCGTCATACAAAAGACAAAAGAGAGTCGGTGACCGTTGAAGGTTACGAGAAAAAGGAAGAGAAAAAAGTGATTGAAGAAATCAAAACCGAAGTTCCAGATGAATACAAACCTAAATTTGTAACAAAAGGAAAGATTGATTTGGATGCAATAGGTAAGAAAAAACCTGAACCCAAAATAGAGGAGATAATAGAGGAAGTTAAAGAACCTGAAAAAGTTATTGTTCCTCAGCCAAAGGCAGAAGAAGACAAACCCGTTGTCGTATTTGAAGAAGAAATTGAAGAAATTTTCATTCCCGACAACGATTCCGAAGAAGATGAATATATTGATGATTCGGATGATGACGAAGATGATGAAATTGAAGAAGATGACGAAACAGAGGAAACAGAAGATAATGATTCTGAAGAAGAAGGCGATGTTTTCCGTCTAAACAGACCTGTCATTGAATCAACCATCAAGGTTACCGGAAAAATAGATTTATCGACCATCAACCAGACTACTCGTCCGAAAAAGAAATCTAAAGAGGAAAGGAAGAAAGAAAGATTGGCAAAATCGGCTCCAAACAAACCTGTCGAAGCTCCGAAGAAACCTGTAGAGCAACAACAGCCGGTTGAGAAAAGAGATAAACCAACACTTTTGAAAAAGGCAGATATGGATTCCGACGAAAAAAAGAAAAAGAGGAATCGTATCAAGAAAGAAAAAGTTGATATAGAAAAAGGCGTACAGCCGGTTCCCGGTGCTGCCAGAAATCAAGACTCCCGCTTAAAACTCAGAAAACCCGTAGGAGGAAAAACGGAAGTGAGCGAAGAAGATGTTCAAAAGCAAATAAAAGAAACATTAGCCCGCTTAACCAATAAAGGACAAAAGAAAGGGGCAAAATACCGCAGAGAAAAACGCGATGCGATTTCTCAACGTCAATATGAGCAAGACGAACTTCAACAACAAGATAGCCACATCATTAAAATCACAGAATTTGTAACGGTTAATGATTTGGCAAACATGATGAATGTTCCGGTTGTTAAAGTTATATCTACCTGTATGAGCATCGGTATGATGGTTTCTATTAACCAACGTTTGGATGCAGAAACAATCAACATTGTTGCGGAAGAATTCGGATATAAAACAGAATATGTAAGTGCCGAAGTTGTCGATGCCATTTCGGAAGATGAAGACAAAGAAGAAGATTTGACACCTCGTCCACCGATTGTAACCGTAATGGGACACGTCGACCATGGTAAAACTTCACTGCTCGACTATATCCGCAAATCAAACGTAATTGCCGGAGAGGCCGGAGGAATCACCCAACATATTGGGGCTTATAACGTGAAACTTCCTGATGGTCGCCATATTACATTCTTAGATACTCCCGGTCACGAAGCGTTTACCGCCATGCGTGCACGCGGAGCAAGTGTAACCGATATCGCCATTATCATTGTTGCTGCCGACGACAGCGTGATGCCTCAAACCATAGAGGCCATCAACCACGCTTCGGCTGCCGGTGTACCAATGATTTTTGCCATCAACAAGGTAGACAAACCGAGTGCCAATCCGGAAAAAATAAAAGAAGCTTTGGCCGGTATGAATTACTTGGTTGAAGATTGGGGAGGGAAATACCAATCGCAAGATATTTCGGCCAAACAAGGAATCGGAATGGATGAATTGCTCGAAAAAATCTTGCTTGAAGCCGAAATGCTCGACTTGAAAGCAAATCCTCACAGACGCGCCATCGGTTCTATCATCGAATCGACTTTGGATAAAGGACGTGGTTATACCGCAACCGTACTCGTTCAAAACGGCACACTGAAAGTTGGTGACGTAATCTTGGCAGGAACCCATTTCGGACGTGTGAAAGCGATGTTCAACGAACGTAACCAACGCATCACAGAGGCCGGCCCGTCAGAACCGGCAGTGGTTCTCGGATTGAATGGCGCTCCACAAGCCGGAGACACATTCAATGTCCTTGAAACAGAGCAAGAAGCACGCGAAGTGGCCAACAAACGCGAACAACTCCAACGTGAACAAGGATTGAGAACTCAAAAAATGTTGACTTTGGATGATATAGGTCGTCGAATTGCTATCGGAAACTTCCAACAGTTGAATATTATCGTTAAGGGCGACGTAGACGGATCGGTCGAGGCATTATCCGACTCCTTAATCCGTTTGTCGACCGAACAAATCCAAATAAAAGTGATTCACCAAGGCGTTGGCCAAATTTCCGAATCGGATGTTACCTTGGCCGCAGCCTCAGAAGCCATTATCATTGGATTCCAAGTGCGTCCTTCCGTTCAAGCGCGTAAAAATGCTGAAAAAGACGGAGTCGATATTCGTTTATACTCTGTTATTTACGATGCTATCGAAGAAGTTAAAGCCGCTATGGAAGGTATGCTTTCTCCTGAAATCAAGGAAGAAGTCACCGCTACCGTCGAAGTACGGGAAGTATTCAAGATTACAAAAGTCGGTTCAGTTGCCGGATGTCAAGTGCGTGAAGGAAAAATCAAGAGAGGAAACAGAGTACGCTTGATCAGAGACGGTATTGTTATCTACACCGGAGAACTTGGCTCTTTGAAACGTTTCAAAGAAGACGTAAAAGAAGTCGCTACCGGATATGAATGCGGATTGAATATCACAAACTTCAACGACATCAAAGTCGGAGACATCATCGAAGCTTTCGAAGAAATCGAAGTAAAACAAACTTTATAAAGTGAAAAGTGAAAAACGAAAAGTGAAAAATAAAAACAATCATTTTTCGTTTTTCATTTTTCGTTTTCCACTTAATATGAATTGGCTGGATTTAGCAATAATAATATTCGTTGCCATTGGACTGATAAAAGGCCTGTTTGACGGATTCGTCAAACAGGTTATTTCATTGGTATCATTTGTGTTCGCTATTTTTTTTGCAGGTAAGATTGCCCGGCCCATGCGTGATTTCCTATCACACGATTCAGTTACCAATATTATATCTCCACACATCATAACTGCCGTTTGTTATATTTTGGCATTTATCCTCATCATTGTTCTTTTCAGTTGGTTAGGTAAACTGTTAAACAAAGCGATGTTAGGTCCTATATCCTTCATTAATCATGTTTTAGGAGGCGTAGTGGGATGTATTTTCACTTTGCTGTTTTTAAGTTTATTATTTAATTTGTTAACTGTTTTTGATTCGGATTCGAGAGTCTTAAAGGAGCAAGTTAAAAATGAATCCGTTTTGTTTTACAAAGTAGAATTAATGGTTCCATTAATTTCCCCTTTTATCAAAGAGGCTCAAAAACTCAATGAATATTTACCGGAACCTCTAAAAGAAAACCTGCAAGAAAACAAAGAACCGGATAAGAACAACACAACCGAAGATAATTTATCTCATATCTGATGTTCTCAATAGCCAAACAAGAGGATCGTAGGATCGTGCCACTGACATTTGAAACCCTCGTTCAACTTCTACTACTACTGCTTCTATAACAGGAGCTTCATAAACTTCTTTTTTTGTATCTAAAAGACTTACCTGATTTAATACTTTATTTGTTTCCATAAATTTTAATTTATTAATAGTTTAACTCTTATTTGGAGTATATGGATGTAAAATTTTCAACAAAGTTATGGACATGACTAATACTTTTAAAGGTGTTTTAAGCCCAAAGGAATTATGATAGTCCTCAAATATTACAATATAAAATTAATTTGTTCTGACAATACATGATATTTGACATATCAATTAATAAAATACTCTTAAATCGTAACAATCGCATTCTGTATAGAGCTGTTCCAAATCTTTATTAACCATGCACATTTTGCCTGATAAAAAGATTTCTGTATTTTTGTATGAAAAAAAACAATAATATAAAAATATGAAAAACTTTAGATTATTGAAAGTCAACTTAATACTTATCTTTTTTTGTATGATGGCAGGATTATCGGCACAAAACAATACAGTTAGTAAATTAGAAATTTACGACCTTGAAACCGGTCAACGCAAGGTTTTAAAAGAATACCCTCACCTTATCGAAGCTCCAAACTGGACAGTCGACGGAAAATATTTAATATATAACAGTGGTGGAAAAATCTACCGGATAGATATTCAAAATCCTGATTCGGATGTTGAAATCCCGACCGGATTTGCCACACGCAACAACAACGATCATGTTTTGTCGCCTTGCGGCAACCGGATTGCAATCAGCCATCATACCGCGGAAGACGGTCAGTCGCGTATTTACACTTTGCCTTTGACAGGCGGACAACCCGTTTTGATTACTCCAATAGCTCCCAGTTACTTACACGGTTGGTCGCCCGACGGAAAAACATTGGCTTATTGTGCCGACCGCAACGGAAATTATGATGTTTATACCATTCCTGCGGATGGAGGAGTAGAAACTCGCCTGACAACTGCCGAAGGATTAGACGACGGCCCCGAATATTCTCCCTGCGGAAAATATATTTGGTTTAACTCGGTTCGCTCAGGACTGATGCAAGTGTGGCGAATGAATGTCGACGGCACGGAACAAACGCAAATGACTTTCGACTCCGACCGTAACGGATGGTTTCCTCATATTTCTCCGGACAATAAAAAAGTAGTTTTTATCGTTTATAGAGCAGGGGATGTTGCTCCCGGTGATCATCCGCCTCGCAAACATGTCGAATTGCGATTGATGCCGGCAGAAGGTGGCGAGGTTAAAACCTTGGTCAATTTATTTGGCGGACAAGGAACAATCAATGTCAATTCGTGGTCACCCAACAGCAAACAGTTTGCATTTGTTTCATACATCGAATAAAACCAAATATAATAACAGAATGAAAAAGGTCTTTGTCAGTGGTTGTTACGATATGCTCCATAGCGGTCATGTTGCTTTTTTTGAGGAGGCAGCTACACACGGTGATTTGTATGTAGGTATCGGTTCGGATAAAACCATTCATGAATTAAAAGCCCGCCGGCCTGTCAACAATGAACAGGAACGGCTGTATATGGTAAAATCGCTCAAATCGGTAAAAGACGCTTGGGTAAACAAAGGCAGCGGATTGATTGATTTCCTGAAAGAAATAGAACAATTAAAACCCGATATTTTTTTCGTAAACAGTGACGGACACAGCAATCTGAAAGAAGAATTGTGCAAAGAAATGGGGATTGAATATGTTGTAAGCAAGAGAATTCCGCACGGAAACTTGCCGGCTCGCTCTACAACTACATTGCGTGAAGAATGTCGCATACCCTATCGCATCGACTTAGCCGGAGGATGGCTCGACCAGCCCAATGTTAGCAAATTGTATCCGGGGCCGGTGTTGACCATCTCCATCGAACCGGATTATGAGTTCAACGACAGAAGCGGAATGTCGACCAGTTCGCGGAAAAAAGCAATTGAATTATGGCAAGTAGATATTCCTGCAGGGGATAAGAAAAAATTGGCTAAGACACTTTTCTGTTTTGAAAATCCTCCGGGAACCAAATACGTCAGCGGTTCGCAAGATTCATTGGGAATCGTGATGCCCGGATTGAACAGATTGTATTATTCAGGAGAGTTTTGGCCTTCCGAAATTGAGAGCATTCAAGATAATGATATTTTGAGTTGGATTGAGCAACGATTGTGGTTAGTGCCGTTATATCCACGACACAGCGGCTACGATGTGCTTGCCAATACCAATATAACAACTGAGTATGCGAAAAAACTTTCCGATGCTGCCATTTCATGTTGGAATGCCATCATGAAAAAAGATGTACACCAATTCGGAGAGGCTGTGCGGAATAGTTTCGAGGCTCAGATAGCAATGTATCCGAATATGATGTCGGAAGATATTTTCGAAGTGTTAGATAAATATAAAAAATATGCTTTGGGATGGAAACTGAGCGGAGCAGGCGGAGGCGGTTACCTCATCTTTGCCAGCGAAACTCCGATTGAAAACGCTATCCAAATAAGAATACGCAGAGGTGAATAAAATCAAAATTTATACAATAATGAAAAATTTATGTCAAGTTTTTGTTTTTCTGATGTTCTTAATTGTTCCCGGAACAATCAATGGACAGAATGTCCTTTCTATCGACCAAAATGAGGCCAATTTCGGGAAATATAACAACAACTATCGTGGCTGGGTGAGATCTGTCAAACAACAGTTTTATAATATTGCACCCCGAAAATCCGGTAGTGAGATGAAAAAAGACGGAAAATCGCCTATTTATCAAATCAACACCTTTTATACAAAGTCGGGCGATGTGGAACGTGTCGAAGGTCCCGGGTACCAAGTAACGACACATAAATACAATGAAAACAGAGACCTGCTTGTTGTTGATCAAATAGGAGAATACGACCAAAAGTACTACCGGAGAATCACAAATTATGTTTACGATTCCTTCGGACGTTTATTGGAAAAAGTGGAATCTACCATACCTTACCGTCTGTCGGGAGATAAAGCTATTTATGACTTTAACAACCCTGATTTAAGAACGAAAACAGAATATCGGTATAATGAGGCAGGGAAATTATCTGAACTTATTGTCTATGAAAGACACGGCCAATTGTATGAAGTTTACCGGGAAACGTATCATTACGATAAGTTAGGGCTCTTGTCTGAAAAAATCGGAACAGACAGAGACGGAGATATTTCCATGAGAGAAAGTTATACTTACGGTAAGCGTACAAAAACAGATTACATCAACAAAGGAATCATAAACCGCCGGATTGTATACGATAGCAAAGAACGGCCGGAAGAAGAAATCGGTTTGGGCGCCAACGATGTAATCAATGTAATCAGGTTCAAATATGACAGCGAAGGAAAATTAATCGAATGGACCAGTCACGATGCTTTGGGTAATCCTAAGAAGATTTTTACAGGAATAGAAAGTCCTTCTTTCTGTGAAAGAGAAACCTATCAATACGATATGGCAGGCAATCGCATCGGATGGTCGTTTTATGATGGACGAGGCGCTTTACTCGACAAGTATTTTATCGAGTGTACTTATGATAAATACGGAAACTGGACTCGAAAAGCAACGGTAGAGAATCAAATCGATTTAGATAAATTTGTGATAGTAGAAAGAAAAATTGATTATTATTAAATATGTTAACTGATTTTTATGCCGGATTGGCTATTGTAATTATATTAATTTTTATAGGTTTTTTTCTTAGTAAGATTAAAATTATTCGCGATGAGAGTGTTAAATTTTTAAGCAATTTAATTTTAACTGTTACATTGCCTATTGCATTCTTTAATTCATTTCCGGATGAATTTAATTTTGCTGATCTCAGATTATTTCTTTGGGGATTAATAAGTTGTATAATTATCTTATCCTTACTAATATTGCTTTCACAAGTACTTTTTTCTAAGAAAATAGTTAAAAACAATAATTATGAGTATAAATTTGCATTTGCTTTCAATAATACTTCGTTTATTGGATATCCCTTAGTTTCTATGGCTTTTGGTCAAGATGGACTAATAGCGTATGCAGGATTTATGTTACCATGGGTAATTGCTTTATTTACTTATGGTATATGGCTTTTTAATGATAATTATACTTGGAAAGATACTTTAAAAGGATTTATAAATCCAAATGTTGTTGGAATTATTTTGGGTGCTGTTTTCTTTATATTTGGAATTCGGTTGCCATCAATAATAAATCAAACAGTTGGTATGATTGCCGGATTAACTACTCCACTAGCATTACTATGTATAGGGTTTATGTTGAGTGAAGCAAAACTAAAAGTTCTCTTTAAACGTTGGCAAGTAGTTTTTGTTTGTTTAACACAGTTAACTATTCCACCAATATTTACATGGGCACTTCTTAGAATGCTTGGAGCTCCCTCTGTTGTAATTAGTGTACTTGTTTTAATGCAAGCACTACCAACTGCTGCTACTCTTGGATTATTTAATAAAAAATATAAAAACACTGAGAGTGAAGCTGGTGAAATAGTTACACTTAGTACTTTATTGGCAGGTATCACTGTCCCAATATTAATTTACTTTTTAATAAGTAATAAATAAGCAACAGGGAGAATCATACAATGAAAATCTAAATTCATGCGTGAGAATTAACAAAAAAGTGTAATTCTGCGAAAACTAACCAAGCAAATTCTAAAACGTAACAGTATGGAAAAAATAACAGTAAAAAATACCGAAATAGTATTTTACAAAAAAGAACAAGAAGATTATATTTCGCTGACCGACATTGCCAAGACTCGAGACAAAGGGAATCCTTCGCAGATAATCAGCTTATGGCTAAGAACTTACAATACTATTGAATATCTTGGTTTGTGGGAAATGCTGAACAATCCGAATTTCAACCCCCACATTTATGAGGGGTTTAAAAATGAGTCGGCAAAACCGCACTTTTGGATGTCTCCCCAAAAATGGATTTTTGAAACAAATGCTATTGGAATAGTTTCAAAATCAGGTCGTTATGGAGGAGGAACGTATGCTCACTCGGATATTGCTTTCAAGTTTGCAGCGTGGATTTCGGCAGAATTTGAACTTTACCTTGTAACCGAATTTAAGCGGCTCAAAATTGAAGAACAAAAGGCAATTGCTTGGAGTGCCAAGCGAGAATTGGCAAAAATTAATTACCACATTCACACCGATGCCATTAAGTATAATCTTATCCCTGCAGAACTTACACCGCAGCAAACTTCCATTATTTATGCCAACGAAGCCGACGTATTGAATGTTGCTCTATTTGGCATAACTGCCAAAGAATGGAGAAAAACCAATCCTAACCTAAAAGGTAATATTCGAGATTATGCTACCATTAATGAATTAATTTGCCTATCGAATATGGAAAACTTGAATGCAGTTTTTGTCAACGAAGGACTTCCGCAACAAGAACGATTGATAAAGTTAAATCAGATTGCGATCCAGCAGATGAGGATTTTAAGAGAGGTAAAGGATAGGAAAATGTTATAAAATCGTTCCTATAACCAAAGATGACACCTTAATGAGCAAAGAAGAATATTTTACAAAACTTGAAAGAGGTTTGCAAAGCATCAAAGAAGGAAAAGGGAAAAGAATGACAATCGAACAGGTTAATGAACTTTTGGGGTAACGCCATCGCTTTCTCCCGGAAGGGCAATTGCATTATAAAGCAATTCATATTTCAAATTCCTTTTAATCATTGACATTTTTATCATGTCATTAAAAACAATGAACTTATCAAACGACGTTCGGAAACTATTGCAGTCAGGTTAAGGCTAAAAGCCTTGTATATCAATAGCGTAGGGCAACGCCCATCGCTATTGATGCCGCTCTTTCAGAGCTATTTACGCGCTTAACCTAACGACCATGGTTTGAAAACGTTGCTTAAGTTAAAGATTCATTTTTGCTCATTTAGGCTCACCTGCAAAAGTTGTGGAGTTGAAAAAATCCGGAACGGATTAAATCTTGGTAGCCCGATGTGAAACGTCGGGAAACGAAACAAACAAGCCACATCCAAGTGGCGAAGCCCCGAAATAACGTTCGGCATTAGCCAAATATTTATGTTATGTCAATCAAACAAATATTTTTTATCAAAATCTATTCGTGATTTTTTCAACATATCGATATATTCTTCACGAAATGTTTTCCTGTGGTGATGTTCTTTTTGATTTAATATGTAGTTTATCACCAAATCCACTTGTGACCGACTATAGGTAAACACTCCATATCCTTCTTGCCATGCAAAATGCTTGTTTTGATCAAATTTCTCGTGAATAAATTTGGATGATGAAGATTTAATTTTCCGGACTAATTCTGACAATAATACACTGGGGCGTGAGCCAATTAGAATATGGACATGATCAGGATTGCAATATATTACTAATAATTTGCAGTTATTGTTTGCAATAATGCCTGCAATATATTTTTCAATTTCATCCTTATGTTCTTTCCTAATAAAGGAGGATTGATGATTTTTTACAGCAAATACTAATTGTATGTGCATTTGGGAATAGGTTCCAGCCATAAAAAAAATGTTTATTGGTTAATACTTTAGCGCAAAAATACATTATTTTTTTTAGAATCTCAGTTTTAGAAAAATTTATTTCGGGGCTTCGCCACTTGGATGTGGCTTGTTTGTTTCGTTTCCCGACGTTTCACATCGGGCTACCAAGATTTAATCCGTTCCGGATTTTTTCAACTCCACAACTTTTATAGGTGAACTCTCATTTATCAATCATAAACTTCGGTGCAATGGGGGAATCAAATCGGCTTAGATAAATTTGTAATAGTAGAAAGAAAAATTGATTATTATTAAATATAAGCATCAAAGAAGGAAAAGGGAAAAGGATGACAATCGAACAGGTTAATGAACTTTTGGGGATATGAGATATGAAATTAACTTTAAACGATAGTTAGTTAGTGAAAAATGGGCGAAATTGTTTACCTTTGCGTTAGTAAATTAAAATGTAGAGATTATGACTACTATTGTATTGAAAGGAAATTCTGGCGCAGACATTAGGCTAATTAGCAAATTGGCTGAAAAAATGAACATTGACGTGCTTCCTCTTTCTTTGGGGGAAATCGAAGAAATTGAAGACCTTAAACTTCTTCACATTATGCGCAATGCTCGCCAAGAAGGATTAGCCGACAGAACACAGACATTAGAAAAGCTTGGTTTATAAACAATTATGCAGGTTGATTTTACAAAACATTTCTCCAAGCGACTTGACAATCTACACGATGAGGTATTGCGTGGGAGATTGCGCAAAGTAGTGCGTGCGGTTATGACTGCCTCTGATGATAGAGATATCCCTAATTTGAAAAAATTAAAAGGACACTCTTCGGCTTACAGGATCAGATTGGGCGATTATCGAATTGGACTCTTCATTGAAGATGACAGAGTAATATTTTCCGCATTTGAACACCGTAAAGATATTTATAACAGATTTCCATAAAGCGAATATTTGATAGAGACGTTGCAAACGCTTACTTTCTCAAACGGCTTTCGGAAAAGCCGCTTAACGGTGCAGCAACATATTCAAGTGAACGGGGGGCATTACCAAAAAAGTGGCTATCTGTGACAAACAGCCACTGTAAATTAAATATCTAAAAAATTAGACAACCTCACATTGGGTTTTAATTTAAAGAATTCATAGCTGCGGTTGCCATATCAGGATTATTTCCCATCATCTTTAAGTATTCGCCTACTCCTGTACCAACCCATTTCGAAAAATCTTTCCAAAAACCGCCACCTTCAATTTCCATTAACTCATCATGCGTTATAGCTTGAACACCATAAGCATCTAAATTTAAACTTGTCATAAAATTAATATTTTTCAGTTAAACAATAATTAAATCATTCGTTTTTTCTATGTGCACATAGAATATCGAATGATGTGGCGAAGGTAACAGGACTCACTGCACAAAACAATCAGTAGAGAATAAATATGCAAATGTTACTTGATAAGGTCAAAATCTAATAAGAACATTCTTCCTATTAAAAGAAAACTATTATATCCTGCGTGGATAAGAGAAGTGTACAGTATAGGGTATCGTTTTTTTCGGATAAAAATAAAACAAGAGAAAGACAAAGTTAATCCGAGAAACAGTATATATGTAAAATAAGGAAGTTCATGCGGGTGTACGGCTGCAAAAGCGATAGCAGACAACACTATAACAATGCAATAACGATATTTGTACTTTTTGAAATGATAATATACAATTATCAACGGAAGATACTGAAAAATAAGAGTTTCCAATAAAGGAGAAATTATTGTTGCGTCAATTATTGTTAAAATAGATACTCTATCTTCTTCAGTTATTGTATTATCTTCTAGACCTAACCATTCATAATAAATTGAAATTGTATAATTAAAAGCCAATACGAGTAATGTTCCTATAAGTACAAGTTGATATGGTTTCAATTTGTATAAATAACGATATATTTTCATAAAATAGAATTTTTGTCTCAGGGTTCGATGTAAAATTAAAAATTATTTATATAAGGTCAAAATATAATATAAATGTTATTTCAAATTCCTTTTAATTATTGAGGTGTAATTATGCCTGCGGCAACTGCTTGTCTGCTATATATTTCAATACACGCTTTTTTTGTCAATATCACATTTAAGCCTTCATCGAAAAAGTAATCCCGCAAAGTAACTCGATAAGGTATAACTTCATTATATTTTTTATCATAAAAACAATCCATTTCTGCTTCATGGCTAATTTCATGGAAATTTAACGCGATTCTATGTTTTTTTACTTTTTCAATTATTCCATCAGGATTTAAATATACAATCCCTCCGTAATAGCATTTAGTCTTTTCCCAATTGTGTACCCACTTGCCATCCGGTACATAATAGTAGAATTGATCATAATACTTCGTTGAATCTTTGCCTATATAAATCCATCTTATATTATTATTAAAATTGCTTAGTGAATACAAGACAGAAAAACAGTTTTCAATATCTCTACACTCTATACTTCTACCTTTAATGGGACAATGGGGTGATTCTTTATAATTTTCATACAAATTGTCTCCCTTGGATAAATAATATTTTTTGCCCTCTTCCGAAGTGGAATCTAAGAGTTTTGTTTGTTGATTTTTTACCGTAATTACCGAACCTTTCAAGGGATAAACAAAACTTCCGGTAGTTTTCCGGTAAATTTGATCCGGAATAGAAATATACGACAATGTGTCGATAATAGAAAAGGAAGTCTTTTGAGATAGAATTGCAACATTTAAACCTCGTTTCATCATTTTCCTGAAAAGATGCCTGTCATTTGTAGAAGATACGGAGATTTCTCCTATCGCAAAAATATCAGGAATGAGATTAATGTTCAATTCTTTATGTTGAGAAGAAAAAACAATTCTTTCGGTTTTGTAGCCTATGTAAGAAATTTGTATGGTATCGCCGTATTGGATGTTTTTTAGCTGCGCTTCTCCCTGTTCGTTCGCTATGGCTTTTATTGTTCCATTAACGAATATACTGGCACCCAAAGCTGTTTGTCCGTCGGCAGTGATAGTTATGTGCACGTTGTGCGCCCAAGAGTAGACAGAAAAAAAACAAAAAACAAATATCAAACATCGTATTTTCATATTGAACAGCAGTTAAATATTAATGAAGATGCGCCAAAAGTTGACATAAATACTTTTGACACACCTTCACAAATTCTATTGATAATCAACGCTCAATATAGATTAACCTCCGGTAATAGCATCAGCTCCACCCAAAATCGATCCCATAAGTACGACCACAGGGTCAAATGTTATAACTCCTATAATAATCAAAGCAGCTGCATACCAACGCCAACGAGACTCATCCACACCATCTGGTATATCTAAGGTGTTTGTTTCTACAAGACCACCATCAACATTTTTCATTTCCAGTTGATTCATTTCTTCCACGCCATAGGCATTCAAATCCAATGTTTTCATAAAATTATAAACGTTAAATAATTAATATTATTTTGCAAACAATTTTTGTCTACAAATCATTCAAATTTTCATGTGCACTTAAAAATTTGTCAGATGAGGCAAAAATATCATCCTTCCGTCTAAAAAATTATACGGAAGAAAAAAAGAATATTCGCCGCCGTTAATTTTTGTTAATTCTTCATTCATTTCAATTTCAACAATATACTTCAGTTCTAAATTAAACTCTTTTGTATATAAGAAAGATTCAAGAGTGCGTGAATATGCTATCGGAGCTTTAACGGATTTTAATTCTTCGAGCAAATTATACAGGCTTGCCCTGCTTATTCCCAATCGCTTTGCCAAAGTTTCGGGATTTCCGGTTCTGCCTGTCTTTATCAAAACATGTAACCGGTTTATTCGTTCTATTGTATTGAAAATATTCATGTAACCGGGATTTGTTTTTGCCACATATCATAATATATTGTGCCTTCTTTGTAAAGTTGAGCATGGGTACCTTCTTCGATTAGCTTTCCTTTTTCGAGAATTACAATTTTATCTGCCGACATAACTGTACTTAAACGATGAGCAATGATAATTACCGTTTTTCCCTGCCGGTTGTAATTCGAGATAGTTTGCTGTACACAATATTCCGAATCCGAATCTAACGAAGAAGTCGCCTCGTCCATAATCAATATTTCGGGTTGGCGATATAATGCTCTTGCAATGGCAATCCGTTGTTTTTCTCCACCCGATAATCCTACGCCATGCTCGCCGATGCGGGCGGCAAAGCCTCCGGGAAGGTTTTCTATCAATTGCATAATGCCCAGATTTTTACAGATTTCAATAACTCGCTCCATATCCGGATTAAACTCTCCTAAAGCTATATTTTCGATGATTGTTCCCGAAAATAAATCAATTTGCTGAGGCACGGTAGCCACACATTCGCGTATGCTGCTATTGCTGAAATAGTTGATGTTGTGTTCTCCGATGCGTATCTTTCCGCCATTAAGCGTATACAGTTTTTGTAAAAGTACGGCAAGCGTTGTTTTTCCCGAACCGCTTTCTCCGATGATAGCCGTTATTTTTCCTTTGGGTATTTCTAATGTGAAATTTTCGAAGACTTGTGTGCGCGTTCCATAACTAAAGGAAATGTTGTCAAACAGGATATTTCCGGTTAATTCGGGGTTAAATGTTATCTTTTCTTTGTCGTCGTCGCTTTCTCTTTCCAAATCCATAATTTCAAAAAGACGGTCGGCTGCTATCAAAGCATTCTGAACTGTTTTGTTTACGCCAATCAGCGACGCTATCGGAGAGGTAAAATAACCGATAATGGCATAAAACGAAAACAAGGTTCCGGCTGTCAGTTCATTATCCAACACCAAATATGCACCTGTCCATAATAAAATTATCGTGAAAAGAAAATTGATAAATCCGGAACTTTCACCGGAAAATATGGAGTTGATTCCTGAGCGATAAACCGTATTGAGCAACTTGATAAAACGATTTTCCGTTTTCAGGTTGGTAAATTCTTCGACCCCGAATTGCTTGATTGTTTTTACCAAGTTAAGAGATTCAACCAGCTGGCTTTCCAATTCGGCGGCGCTTTCCATCACTTTGCGTTCCTGCTTTTTATTCAACTTGTTTACAATAAAATAAATAATTGCATAAAGTGGAATTGTGATGAGTATCACCAAAGCCAATTTCCAACTGTATATAAACATCAACGCAAATGAGAATATCACAATAAAAACATTCACGATTAACGCAATAGCAACGTCATTGATAAACGCCCTGATTTTTACGGCATCATTCACGCGGGAAATAATTTCCCCTACCCTCATAGTATCGAAAAAACGTTGCGGTAGTTTCAGCAGGTGTTTGTAATAGCCAAGTATAAGCCGGGCGTCTATTTGCTGCCCTGTGTTCAACATGAACAAGCTTTGAAATACCGACAAAAGAACCCTCAATACCAGTATGACGAGCATACCCATACTCATCAGGTTCAACAGGTTTGTATTGCCGCCAATCAGCACATAATCGGTTATCTTACCTACATAAATAGAAGTGGATAACCCCAATGCAGTATAAATAATGGCTCCAACCAAACATTGCAGCAATATGCCTTTGTGCGGGCGCAACAGGAAGAAAAAGCGCGACAGATTTGAGATTTTCTCATTGGCCGGTTTGAAATCATCGCAAGGTATAAGCAAAACGAGTACGCCTGTCCATATTTTTGCAAAATCTTCAACACTCGTTTTATGTATTTTACCATCTGACGGATTCATATACTTTACCTTGCCCCTTGAGATGGAATAAATAACTACATAATGCTGAAGTATCCCATTTACAAGAATATGCGCTATTGCCGGCAAGGGAATTTTAGAAAGCGAATCGATTGTGCCTTTCACGCCTTTGGCCTCAAAACCCAACTGCTCGGCAGCTTTAATCATTCCCAAAACATTTGTTCCTTTTTGGTCTGTTCCTGCTATTTGTCGAATTTTTGCGACAGGTAATTTCAGTTTGTAATATTCCGAAACGGAGGCTATACAGGCTGCTCCGCAATCTGTTATATCGCGTTGTTTAACTTTTATTCCCATGGTTTATTATTTTAGGATTCATCCAATCGTCTATCTTGTCGAATAACAGTTGAAGCAATGAACGTCTTGTCAGGAAAAACCTGCCTGTAATGGTCATGCCTTTTTTCATATAACCCTTATATCCGTTGGGCAATTCTAAATAATTGCTGTTCATTGCACACCTGACCCGGAAACATGGCATATTATTTATTTCTGCTATATCGGGCAAAATTTCTGCGACTTTTCCTTCTAAAAGTCCCCATTGTTGATAGTTATAGGTATCGACTTGCACCTGTATTTTTTGCCCTTTTTCGATATAGCCAATGTCGGCAGAAGATATATAACATTCGATTAATAGAGTATCGGATATAGTGATTTGGGCAATAGTCTGTCCTGTTTGTGTAAAATTGCCGGGTTGAATACTATTATATTGTACAATATTCCCGCCGACAGGAGCTGTTATGATATATTGCTTTTTTCTTTTTATCAATTGTTGTAGTTGAGAGTGCAAATCTTTGTTCTCGTATTCCAAGCGTGTCATTTCGGCTTGCCAGTTATTCATTTGCTGCCGGTGAACCAGTTCCTTTTGCGATTTGGAAGATTGGTATTTGCTTTCTGTTTGCTGATGTTCAAACCGTGCTTCAATCCCTTTTTCATAAAGAGTTTTCGATATTTCATATGCTGTTTTGGTTTGTTTTAATATTACATCTTGTTCCGCAAGTTTGGTTCTATACTGCACCAACTCGGATTTGTATTTGGGCGTTGATACATTTTTGTGTGAATTCGACAGTAAATTGTTCAAATCCTTTATAAATAAGCTGTTTTCGATTTGCCTTTCTTCTAATCTGCATATTTGTTCATCTAATTCATCAGTTCTGAGCCATATCAGGGTATCTCCGGCATTAACAGCTTTGTTTTCAAATATTTCTATTTTTACAATTTCCGCATAAACAACCGATTGTATGCTATTGTTCTCATTTACCGACCTGACTATCCCTCTGCTTTGTATGGATACATCTACATAAATAAAAGGCAAGCTGCCCAAAGTGGCTATCAGACTGACAATAATAATGAAATAAATGATTTTAGATTTGGAATGTCGTTTTGTCCAGTGTGTTTGAACGGAATTTTCGACAATTTCGACAGGAAATAATTGCTTCATACAGCGAATGTCAATTATCCTCTGGTTCAAAAAAGGAGATTGTTTTACAAGAAGAAAGCGTGAACCTTTGCCATACTTTATCAAGTGGGGCTCTAGTATGCCTTGGAGTTAAAATAAGCAACAGTCCACGCCTGTAAAGGCATGAGAACTATTCAACTTACTCTCACTCCAAAATTTACTAGATTTCACTTGAGAGAAATAAGTCAAACACTTTCCATGTTTGATTTTACCAATAAGTTATGCCGGTTATGAATTCACCGGCACGGCAAATGTAGTTATTATTCCTAACACTTCAAGTATTTTAGTTCCCAAAATGAACTGTTGCGTTTGCAAATATAGAATTTTAAGCTAAGAAGTACTATCTACATATAATTAAAGATTATCTTTGTCATCGTTTTTGAATGTTTTTACAATGCTAAATAATCTATTCTATGAGCATCGAAGAGTTAAACGAAGAAGTACCTGATCGTCATTCCGAGCACAGCGAGGAACCTCCTGAACATAATAGCAACGAAGAAAACGAATCTTCTTCAACCACTCATTCCGATTATAAAGTTCCAACCGGTGGAGACGGAATAATAAAACACCACTTGTCGGGAATGTACCAAAACTGGTTTTTGGATTACGCATCTTATGTTATTCTGGAGCGTGCCGTTCCGCATATCAACGACGGATTGAAACCCGTACAACGAAGAATTCTTCATACGATGCGTCGCTTAGAAGACGGTCGCTACAACAAAGTGGCAAATATCGTGGGAGAAACCATGAAGTTTCACCCGCATGGCGACGCCTCAATCGGTGATGCACTTGTGCAGCTCGGACAAAAAGACTTGTTAATCGATTGCCAAGGAAACTGGGGAAATATCCTGACCGGAGATGGCGCTGCTGCTCCTCGTTATATCGAGGCTCGTCTTTCGAAATTCGCACTCGAAGTTGTCTTTAATCCCAAAACAACCGATTGGAAACTTTCTTACGATGGACGTAACAAAGAGCCGATAACACTTCCCGTTAAATTTCCATTATTATTAACGCAAGGAGTGGAGGGTATTGCCGTCGGACTTTCATCAAAAATATTGCCTCATAACTTCAACGAATTGTTGGATGCCTCTATCGCTCACCTTAAAAACGAAGGTTTCACTTTATATCCCGATTTTCTGACAGGAGGATATATCGACGTCGGCAAATACAACGACGGAGAAAGAGGTGGTTCCGTGAAAGTACGCGCAAAAATCAATAAAGTCGATAACAAAACGCTTTCCGTAACCGAAATACCTTTCGGTAAAACGACTTCTTCTTTGACCGAATCTATCTTAAAAGCCAATGAAAAAGGTAAAATCAAGATTCGCAAAGTCGACGATATGACTGCCAAAAACGCGGAAATTGTTATCCATTTGGCCCCCGGAGTTTCTTCGGATAAAACAATCGATGCGCTTTATGCTTTTACCGATTGCGAAATCAGTATTTCTCCGAATTGCTGTATTATCGAAAATAACAAGCCGCATTTCTTGTGCATTTCCAATGTACTGAAATATTGCACAGATAACACTTTGCTACTGCTCCGGATGGAATTGGAGATTCAAAAAGGAGAATTATTGGAAAGTCTGCTTTTTGCATCTTTAGAAAGAATATTTATCGAGGAACGTATCTATAAAGATAAAGAATTTGAAAACGCCAAAACAATGGACGAGGCCGTCGCGCATATCGATAAAAGACTGACTCCGTTCAAGCCTTCATTTATTCGCGAAATCACACGCGACGATATTTTGCGTTTGATGGAAATCAAAATGGGGCGTATCCTGAAATTCAATAAAGATAAAGCCGAAGAACAAATCGCCTCTTACAAAACACAAATAGAACAAATCGATTTTCATCTCAACCATATCGTAGAATATACAATCGATTGGTTTGCCAACTTGAAAGAAAAATACGGCAAAGACCATCTTCGCAAAACGGAAATCCGCAGTTTCGACACGATTGAGGCAACAAAAGTAGTAGAGGCCAACGAAAAACTGTATATCAACCGCGAAGAAGGTTTTATCGGCTACGGATTGAAAAAAGACGAATATGTTTGTAACTGTTCGGATATCGACGATATTATCATCTTCTTCCGCGACGGAAAATATAAAGTGGTGAAAGTTGCCGAAAAATTGTTCGTCGGGAAAAATATCCTCTACATCAACGTATTCAAAAAGAACGACAATCGCACCATTTACAATGTGATTTATCGCGATGGAAAAGTTGTTCCATATTACATCAAACGTTTTAACGTAACAGGAGTTACTCGTGATAAAGAATACGATTTGACACAAGGCACTCCCGGAAGTCGCATCATTTATTTTTCTGCCAATCCCAATGGTGAGGCCGAAACAATCAAGGTTATCCTTAAACCGAAACCTCGTCAGAAATTACTCGTTTTCGACAAAAATTTCAGTGAAATTGCTATCAAAGGACGTCAATCTATGGGTAATATCCTGACTAAAGCCGAGGTGCATAAGATCTCACTGAAACAAAAAGGCGGTTCTACACTGGGCGGACGCGAAGTTTGGTTCGACCGCGACGTACTGCGTTTGAATTACGAAGGACGGGGCGAATTGTTGGGCGAATTTTTCGCTAATGATTTGATTTTAGTTGTGTGTCAAAATGGCGAATTTTATACAAGTAATTTCGATGTAAGCAATCACTACGAAGACAACATACTGATTATTGAAAAATTCAATGTTAACAAAATATGGTCTGCTGCTCTGTTCGATGCCGATCAGGAAGGAAAGCCTTATCTTAAAAGATTTATATTTGAGGAAACCTCAAGAAAAATGAACTTTTTAGGTGATAACGGCAATTCAAATCTTATTTTGCTCACCGATGAAATATATCCTCGTATCGAAGTAGTATATGGCGGACATGACAGTTTCAGGGAATCAATGGTAGTAGATGCGGAAGAATTTATCGCAGTCAAAAGTTACAAGGCCAAAGGAAAACGCCTCACTACTTACGAAATCAGTACGGTTAACGAGTTGGAACCTACCCGTTTCCTCGAACCGGAGCAAACGGAAGTGTCAATCGAAGTAGATATTATTTCCGAAGAAGAAAAATCGCCCTCGGATATTTTAGACGAAATTCTTGGGCAAGGAAAATTGTTTGATTAAGATTATGAAAAAGACAGACTTTTTGAAGTATGTTATGACGATTTGCTTTGCATTTTTGATGGCAGGAAGTTTGCTGTCGCAAAAATCATACTATTATCAGAAAGAAGTGTATCCGGAAAAAAAAGGATCAACTTATTTTGAAAATACGATCAAAACGGATTTGATTTCTCTCGCAGCAGGCGATCTTGCCTTGCTGTATGAACACCGATTTTCCGATAAGTTCGGACTTGAAGGCGGAGCAGGTTTTTTACTTCAACCAACAGAATTTTCCATTATGTCGATTGTCGGTGTTGAGCGTCGAGACGATTTCAAAAGCAATGCCGGGTTCAGTTTGATGCTTAAGCCTCGATTTTATACTCATTGGTTTCTTTCCGACATAGCTCATTTCCCGTTTTTCAGATTCAGACAATATCAACATCTAACCACAGGCGAAATCGGCTATGGAGGTGGATACACCTTCTTTTTATCCCAAAAGGTTTTTATTGAAATTTCAGCCAGTGCAGGGCTTCTTTTTCAATGGCCATCAAAAAATTATCCCTTGCTGTATGAGATGGATCCTAATCCGCTCAGTTCTGACAATAAAGTTATCCCACAAATTAATTTGTCGTTAATCTTTGGTTGTGCATTAAAATAACTAATAAATATATTGTTTTGTGAAGAAATTATTTTTTTTAATCTTTTTGGTAATATTCAGCAGTAGTGTCATAGCACAGGACGTCAATCAGACAAATTCTATTGCACAATATCTTGATGATGGAGGACGTGCTAAAGCTACCAACATTCTGAAAACAGACCCTGTTTTAATCTATCAAGGTACTGTTCCGTTCATTTGGGAACATCTGTTTAGCCGTAATTTTTCATTGGAGATGGGAGCGGGAGTGGTTCTGCCTTTCTACAATCGTCCTTTAATATATGGAGGAGATCTGGGACAAAACTCATTAAAATCGCCCCGTCTGGGAGGCAGCTTGCATTTGTCGCCAAAAATTCTCAACGCATTTAGCCAAAAACTATTTAGCAATCAAGGAAATGGTTTTGAAGCCTACTATGTTTCATTTCCTCTTTCTTTACGAATTTACCCGGGACAATTAGTTTTATTCGATGGAGGATTGGCTTTGGGAAAACAATGGATGTTTGATAACCGGTTGACGATAGATATTTCTGCCGGAATTGCATTAACTTGTCAATTTTCTATTGACAAAAAAAGTTATGTTTTTAATGCGGAAGACAGGTATGATTATCCTGAGAATCTTGGATTGGAAGGATCTTATCCCGACATATTATATCTTACTTTCCCTATTTCTGTAAAAATAGGATACTGGTTTTAATGTTTAATTTTAATACAATACAATTATGACACAGAGAGTAATTATTTCATTTGTTGTTACATTGTTCTTTGCAACTACCCTTTTTGCACAAGCTCCTACGGGAGCCAATTTTTCATGGAATCCGGAGCCAAAACAACCTCTTATAACATCCATGTGGGATTATACTTTTTTAAAAGGTAATGAAAATCTCTTTTATTATTTTCAAAAAAACTATCAAGGAGTCTCCCAAATAATGGAATATAATGCTAAAGCCAATAAAATAAGAAATCTTCCATTAAAGCTTAAAACAGAAGGCGTTGAGCGAGATTGGCGATTAGTTAACACTCTCAATGATACGATTTGTATCTTTTCTTCTTTCAAAAACAGCAAGAAAAATAAATATTATTTTTTTGTAGAAAATGTGGATATAAATAAGTTTGTGTTAAAAAATAACCCTCGAATGATTGCCGAGATTGATTATGAAAATGTGAAAGGATTGAAAAGCAGCGATTTTGACTTGTGGCTTTCCGACGATGAGAAACATATTCTCATATCCTATACGCTTCAGTCCAAAGACGGCAGTATTCTTCGCTATGGGTTTAAGGTATTGGATTTGCAATTTAATGAAATCTGGAAATTTGAAGACGACATTCCTAAAGTTCAAGGGAAATGGTTTTTATATAAATACATAATCGACCATGACGCAAATGTCTACATGACCTCGCGCGCCTTTGAAGATCCGAAGGATGCCAATAAGCACTATGAGAGAAGCAAATTGTATGTAAAACTCATTAATAAAGATGGCTCCACAGGAACAAATCAAGAGTTGTCTCTCTCGGGCGATAAATTCATCACAGCACAAGATTTTCATGTAAATGAAAAGAATGAATTGGTATGCATCGGATTATATGCTAAAAAAGGAAATGAGAGTGCTGTCGGTAATTTTTCAATTGTCTGCAACCAAGGACAAACATCTATTAGAAGTATTGATAGTCGCGATTTTGACAAATCGTTCTTTACCAAAGGAATGGATGAAAAATCCGTTCAAAAAATGGAAGAAAAAATAGATAATGACAAAGAATTTGAAAAAGATTTTAGATACGATTTCGGAGGGAAAATCAAACGTAAGGATGGAGGAACATCTCATGTCATTCAAAAGAAAAAATTAATCATAACTACTATTTACAACCGCCAAACAGGAAAAACCATCTTTTACAATTTTTACTATGATGATATTATCGTACTTACATACAATGCAGAAGGTAAAATCATGTGGGTGCAGAAAATACCTCAAACGCAAAGATTGATAAATTCCGCTAATTTCTATGGCGGCTATATACGAAATATTGATCAGGATGACAGGCTGAATTTCATTTATAATTTAACATCGTCCGGTATTACACAAATAAGATTAGGTTCGGTTAAGAAAACGGTTTGCCTGTCGTTGGATAAAGATGGAAAAGAATCATTTATAGAACTTTCCACAGGCAACGATGGAAAAAACTTCTCACCTCTTTTATCCACTTATCTGGGTGATGGAAAGTTTTTAGTGGGAGCCACTGATATAGGATTCTTCAAAACAAAATATAGATGGGGCGTGATGACATTGGAGTAATCCCTTATATTTGTAGGGGTCGTCGATAAAACATAGACAGAAATTGTTTGATTAAAATTTTTTCGTGATTGTTATGTGAATACCAATTTTTCGCTTAACTTTGTAACCGCCGTAACAGTTACGGCTATAACAGGGAATAAACATTATGAAATTCTACAACCGGGTAAGCGAATTAGCAGAGTTGCGACGAATACAAAATTTGTCGTTTAACGACCATTCTCGCTTAACAGTAGTAACCGGAAGAAGACGGATCGGCAAAACAAGCCTCATCATGAAATCGGTTGAGGATTTGCCAACTGTTTATTTATTTGTAGGCCGAAAAAATGAAACAACTCTTTGTTCGGAATTTATTCCGGTCATTGCACAGTCGCTTGATGTATTTGTGCCGAATGAAATCCGCACATTCCGGTCGTTGTTCCAATATCTGATGGAATTGGCGGTCAATAAACCTTTCAATCTTGTCATTGACGAGTTTCAAGAATTTTACAATATCAATGAATCGGTTTACAGCGATATGCAAAACATTTGGGACTCTTACCGAAAGAAGTCTCGAATGAACTTGATTGTTTCCGGCTCTATTTACTCATTGATGCAGAAAATATTCCAACATTCAAAAGAGCCATTGTTCGGGAGAGCAGACAATATTATCAAATTATCGGCTTTCGATTTGTCAACTCTGAAAGAAATCATACATGACTATCGTCCGCAATATATCAATGATGATTTGTTGGCATTGTATTCTTTTACAGGTGGAATCCCCAAATATGTCGAATTGTTTTGCGATAACGGAGCATTGAGTGTTGATGAAATGATTAACTTTATGATTCGGGAAAATTCTCCGTTTACAGACGAAGGAAAAAACCTGCTGATAGAAGAATTTGGAAAAAATTATGCTACCTATTTTTCTATTTTAAGTGCTATTTCCGGAGGCATTAACACACAGCCAGAAATAGAATCTGCGTTGGGAAATAAAAGTGCCGGCGGACAACTCAAAAGGCTTATAGAGGATTATAACATTATCATTCGCCAACGTCCGATATTAGCAAAAGAAGGCAGTCAAACCGTCCGCTACGAAATACAAGATAATTTTATCCGTTTTTGGTTCAACTATTTCGACCGCTATCGTTTCCTGATTGAGATTAAAAATTTTGTTGGCTTGCAATCCATTATTAAATCCGACTATCCGACTTACTCCGGTAAATTGTTGGAATTCTATTTCAAACAACAATTTGCCGAAAGTTTCCAATATCAAACTATCGGATCGTGGTGGGAACCTAAAGACAGTCAGAATGAAATAGATATCGTTGCATTGAAATTAGAGAAAAATCAGGCGGTAGTTGCAGAAATAAAACGACAGAAGAAGAATTTTAAACCGGAATTACTGGCTGCAAAAGTGGAGCATCTTAAACATAAACTCCTACCCAAATACCGGATTGGAACAATCTGTCTGTCGTTGGAAGATATGTAGAATTTTTTATATAAACCTTATGCAAAAATATTTAGCTTTTTTGATCTTGTCATGTTTTACCTTGTTTCCTTGTTTTTCGCAAGAAGATAAGCCGCTAAGATTAAACTACAGGTCGTCGATGCTCGGCTTGGGGCAAGCAAGTGTTTACGACTCGTATCTTTCTCCATTGAATTATTCGGGAAATTCATATAGTTTCATGGAAGAGCGCATAAGCATGACCGGTTTATCGAATGGGAATATTGCCGTTCAACAACTGTTTTATCTCGATTATTATTCAACACTAAATCCGCCCGGAAATGCTATTCAATATGCAGGATTCTTAGAGTATAGTCCCGGATTATTTTACCGGTTGGCACCTTTGCCCGATCTGAAAGTTTTTGCAGGTAGTCAAATCAACGCACTTGCCGGATTTGTTTATAATCCTAGAAACTCCAATAATCCGGCAACCGCGAAAGCGCATCTAAACCTGACTCTATCAGCTGCCGCATCATACGATTTCAGGATAAAATCACAGCCTTTCAGATTACGCTATCAAATCAGTTCTCCATTTGTGGGGGCCATGTTTTCCCAAAATTTCGGACAATCTTTTTACGAAATTTCGATAGGGAATAATGAAAATTTAGTGCATTTTGCCTCTTATCATAACCAAATCATTCTGCGAAATAATCTTTCTCTTGAGATTCCATTTAATTTCATGACTATAAGATTGATGTACGCCAATTCGTTTTATGAAACTCGTGTTAATTATATAAACACTCGCATTTATAATAACAGTTTTATGATAGGTTTTTCCCGGGAATTTTTTACAATTCCGGGCAAAAAACAGGTTAAAGGGAATTTTAAACGGGTTTTTGAATAAAGATTATGGAAGTTAGACGAAGTTACAGGAAGTTAAACGAAGTTACAGGGAGTTCGTTCGGCGTAGTCTCTGACCAATGTCGTCAACTTAAGCGATTCGTCATTACGAGGAGGAACGACGAAACAAACCAGAAAGCTTTAAACTGGCTTGCTTCGGGCAAAGCCCTCGCAATGACGGACACAAATTTTCTTAAGTTGACGACATTGGTCTCTGACTACGTCGCAGCTAAAAGTAAGTCTCTGACTTGCAATTTACAAAGCAGAGCTTTGTTCTTAACACGACGTAGTCAGAGACTACGCCGAACAGCGGCAATGACAAAAACAATCTCAATAATATGCTTATCTTTTCTCTACATTTTTTCTTCGTGCGTAGAAATTGATGAGTTTAAAGACACTCCTCGTGGTAATTTCGAGGCACTTTGGAAAATCATGGATGAAAGATATTGTTTCTTTTCTTATAAAGAGGTCGATTGGAATGAAATACACGACCGTTATTCTGCACAAGTAAAAGATAAAATGAATAGAGACGAGTTATTCCAATTATTAAACAAAATGTTGCAAGAACTGCAGGATGGGCACGTCAATTTGATAACCCCATTCGACCTTGGGCGATATTGGAAATGGTTTGAAGATTACCCCGAAAACTTCGACGGAAAAATACTTAACGAACATTACTTGGGAACCGATTTTTCAATTGCATCCGGAATGCGTTACAAAATGCTGGAAGACAGTATAGGCTATATTTATTATGGCAATTTTTCTTCAGGAATAAGTCCAACTTCCTTAGACTATATCTTGTATAAATTTGCCGATTGCGATGGAATTATTATCGATGTAAGAAATAACGGAGGAGGCTTGCTAAGCAATGCTACCGAATTTGCCTCCAGATTTACAAACGAGAGAAAACTCGTCGGATATATCCAACATAAAACAGGAAAAGGCCACAATGATTTTTCCGACCTTTTCCCAATATATTTAGACCCATCCACGCGGATACGCTATCAAAAACCTGTTGTGGTTCTTACTAACAGAAGTTGTTACAGTGCAACAAACGACTTTGTGAGTTCCATGCGCCTGTTCCCATTGGTAACTATCATGGGCGACAAAACGGGTGGAGGAAGTGGTTTACCGATGTCTTCCGAACTGCCCAACGGATGGGCGGTGAGATTTTCTGCTTGTCCGACCTATGATGCTGACAAACAGCCGGTTGAATCAGGAATAGACCCTGACATTCTCATAGAAGAATGGGATGATAAAGATAGAACTCAAGACCCATTCATTGAGGCAGCTCGAAATTATCTTCTTAAATCAGATTAATTTCTCCAACTTGCATGTATTCGCTTTGATAATCTCGTCGCTTAACTCATAGTTAGTCAAGTCGTCGGATAAATAAGCATCATACGCTGTCATATCAATCAAGCCATGTCCGGATAAATTAAACAAAATAGTTTTTTGTTTTCCTTCTTCTTTGGCTTTCAGTGCCTCGTTGATTGTAGCCGCAATAGCATGAGAAGATTCTGGAGCAGGGATAATTCCTTCTGTCTGAGCAAACAAAATCCCAGCCTTAAATGAATCTAATTGCATAATATCTACCGCTTCAATCAAATTATCTCTTTTCAGTTGACTGATGATTGCTCCTGCACCGTGATAACGCAATCCTCCGGCATGAATGTTTGCGGGAGCAAAATCGTGTCCTAAAGTAAACATCGGTATCAGTGGGGTATAACCTGCCTCATCGCCAAAATCGTATTGAAAAACTCCACGAGTCAATTTCGGACAAGATGCCGGTTCGGCAGCAATAAAACGAGTATCTTTTTCTCCTGATATTTTATGACGAAGGAATGGATATGCAATCCCTGAAAAATTGGAGCCACCTCCGAAACAAGCTATCACGATGTCGGGATATTCTCCTGCCATGGCCATTTGCTTTTCAGCCTCCAATCCGATAATCGTTTGATGCAAAGACACATGATTGAGCACACTTCCCAAAGTATATTTGCAGTTAGGAGTTTGCATAGCCAATTCTATTGCTTCGGAAATCGCCGTACCCAAGCTTCCTTGATAATTCGGGTGTTCGGTAAGAATTTTACGTCCAGCTTTAGTCGACATGGAAGGAGAGGCAATCACTTGCGCTCCATACGTTTGCATAATCGACCGACGATAAGGCTTTTGTTCGTAGCTTATTTTAACCATATAAACAGCTAATTCCAATCCGAAAGCATTGGCAGCATACGATAAAGCGGCACCCCATTGTCCGGCTCCGGTTTCTGTTGTAATATTGGTAGTTCCTTCTTTTTTACAATAATAAGCTTGCGCTAAAGCCGAATTCAACTTATGCGAACCAACCGGACTAACACTTTCGTTTTTGAAATAAATATGTGCCGGAGTGTCTAAAGCTTTTTCTAATCCGTAAGCCCGCACAAGAGGAGTTGAACGGTAGCATTTATACAACTCTCTGACTTCTTCCGGAATTTCGATAAATCTGTCGGTCTGATTCATTTCTTGGTCAGCCAAATCCTTCGCAAAAAGAGGATACCAATCTTCTGCTTTCAACGGTTGCTTAGTGCCGGGATTTAAAACAGGTAACGGCTTGTTTTTCATATCGGCCACAATATTATACCACGCTGTTGGTATTTCGCTCTCCGGTAAAATGAATCTTTTCGTTTTTGTACTCATAATTTTAATCTTTAATTGTTTATATATTACTTGAAGAATTTTTTGATACAAAAAAACCGCAGGGGTGGATTCCTACGGTTTATATTTTTTGTTGAACTAAAAACACACACAATGGAGCATCCACCTTTAAGATTGATACTGCCACCACCAATTTTTAGAAATAACGATACTTTTCATCTCTTTTTTATAACTTTTTGTCACAATTATATCGCAAAGAAAAATAATTATTCTTTAAACGCCAAAGAAAAATTGATTTTTTTTGAATTTATTTAACCGGATTGCTTTATTATTCATCAGGAAAAGCGACAATTAAGTTAAACTACGTTAATGCCATAAAATAACTTATGTGACATCCGCCTTATTCTACGCAAAATGCGTAAATTTACGCAAATGACATAGTTGTAGTATGAAAAAAAGTATCACATGGATTTTCGCAAGCATTTTCTTGTTCGGTGTAAGTATTTCTCAGGCTCAGGAACAAGATTCTATACTGACAAATTATCTTCGGAAAGCACAATACCAACAAGGGATTGAATACATCAACACACTGGAGCCTACACGAAATTTAGAATGTCAAAAAGCTCTGTGTTATAAATGGTTAAGTAATTATTCCAAAGCCATCGAAATTTTAGAACACTTACGGGAAAATTATCCGAATGATATTCTTATTCAATTAGAATTGGCACAATGTTATGAAAATCGTTTGCAATACTCACAAAGTATTCATTGTTATGAGAAATTAATAGAAACGGATTCTACCAATACTTATTTTCAGGTACGAAAAGCCGACTTGCTTTATCGATCCGAAAAATATAGGACAGCCTTGGAAAACTACCTGCAAATTGACCCTGAAACTTATAATCCCTCCTATCTAAAAAAAAGCATTGCGCTTTGTTACGAAAAACTCAACCAACCGGATAGCGCAAAAGCTTACTATCAAGCCGCTTGGGAGTTGGATGCTAACGACATTTTTTCTGCATTAAGTATAGTAAAACTTTGTATTCAGCAAAAAGATTACGCACAGGCTTTATTACATTCCGAAACTTTTCTGACTATCGATACTACTAATGTTCAAATGAATGCCTTGAATGCTTTTGCTTATTATAATTTGGACAATTACAAAGAAGCTGTCCTCCGGTTCGAAAAATGCCACGCAGCCGGAGACTCTTCTCTGATAGTAAATCGAAGTTTGGGAATTTCACATTTCTTTTTGAAAAACGACGCGGCTGCTTATCCATATTTGCAACAAGCTTACGAACGTGATTCAACAAATATGACGGTATTATATGCATTAGCGCAGGTCAGCCATAATTTGGGTTATTATCCGGAGGCTGTTCAAATGTATCAAAAATTGATCGAAAATGCACTCCCCAATCGAAATGCGCTCTATACTTATTACAATGGATTGGCTCAGGCTTACGAGAAAGACAATTTATTTCAGGATGCTGCTATGTACTATTCAAATGCCGTTCCTTATGCCTCATCCAATGCGCAAAGAATGGAACTATTTTTCAATTTGTCCGTCTTGTTGGAATATGATTTGAAGGATTACAAAATGGCCGTCTTCTATTACACACAATATCAGGGAGCATTGCTGAGTTATCAGGAATCGCTGTTAGACCAACCGGATTCAAACCAAGAACAAATAAAAGAGATTGAAGTTAAAATTGATGAATTAAGTAAGCATATTCGTAAACTAAGAACGGAGCACGGAATCGGCTATAATGATAAAGTGTGGGGTAATAATTAGGAGTATTTACAAAATCGTATAAATTTTCTTCTGTGATCTTATTGGCTCCTCTCCTACTTCTGTTTTAAAAACATTATTCAAGTTTTCATCGATAAAACATCCTTTCACGTTATCCTTTAATTGAATATTAAGAATTTCAATGATTTTCTTTTTGATGGTTTGATTGATAACCGGAAAAGCTGTTTCTATTCTCCTGTAAAGATTACGTTTCATCCAATCGGCCGAAGTCAGGAATAAATCTTCTTTGCCGGCATTGTAAAAATACCAAACGCGGGCATGCTCCAAATAAGCATCGACAATTCGTGTGATGCGAATATTTTTACTGTATGGTTGATCGGGAACCAAGCAACATATTCCTCTCACTATCAAGTCAATTTCTACACCGGCTTTGCTTGCCTCGTATAATTCATCAATCATAGCAGGATCTTGTAGTCCGTTCATTTTCAAAATAATATGGGCTTTTTGACCTTGTTTGGCATGTTTGATTTCGCGCTGAATCATCTGTTGCAGACTTGGCACCAAGTTGGATTGCGTAACCAAAAGATGTTTGAATTCGTATTTAGTAAGATTTCCTTCCAATATATCGAAAACACGGCCTACTTCGTTGGTTAACTGTTTGTTACAGGTCAAAATCGACATATCCGAATAAAGTTTTGCCGTTTTTTCATTGAAATTACCGGTACTCAGATAAGCGTAACTTCTATTTTGTTTTCCCGCTAAACCATATTTTTCCTTGATTAAAGCCACTTTAGCGTGTACTTTTAATTTAGACAAACTGTAAATAATCCTGATTCCGGCTTTTTCCATGCGCTCGGCTGTCTCAAGATTATTTTCTTCATCGAAACGGGCTTTCAACTCGACAAAAACCGTAACTTTTTTCCCGTTTTGGGCAGCATAAATCAGTGTATTAATTACATCTGATTGTTCGGCCACGCGATATTGAGTTACTTTGATGCTTTCCACTTTCGAATCGGGAGAGGCTGCCTCTTTCAAAAACCGGAGAAAATAATTAAACGAATGATAGGGATAAAACAGGAAAATATCCTGCTTTTGAATCACACTGGAAACCTTTTTTGAATCGTCTAATATTGGAATTCTGATTGGACTTCGCGTTTTCGAAACAAGCTTTTCTCCAACCGGATTAGGTAATTTCATTAAATCCTGCATATTTAAATGAGGACTGTCGGGCACCATTTCATTTTTAGGTATTTCAAATGCCGAGGCCAAAAATGCCAAAAAATCTTTCGGCATATTATAATCATATGCAAAACGACTAAGATCGCCTATCTTTCGCCTTTTTATTTTTTGTTTGATTGTTTCGACTAAATTGTTGTTGGAAAATTTCTCTTCGTCTATGATAATATCGGCATCGCGCGAAATCTTGACACAATAACTGCAATCAATAGTAAATCCGTAGAAAATCTTTTTTAAGTTGGCTTTGATAATATCTTCCACAAACATGAAATAATAATTATCATCAAGCACAGGAAGTTTAACAAAACGCGGAACTTTTGCAAAAGGAATTTTCATTATTGCATAGCGGAAATCACCGCTTTTATTTTCTATCATCCTCACAACCAAATATATCCGATTGTCTCGAATGAAATATTTTATTTCATCTTTCAATATCAGAACAGGTTCGAGGAAAGGATATATTTCTTCACTAAAATAATTTTGAATGAAGTTTTTATGAAAATCATTGACCTGTTCATTTTGATACAGGAAGATTTTATTGTCTTGAAGTTCCGGAATAATCATCTGTTCAAAAATTCGTGAAAATTCTTCCTGTTGTCGGGTTACTTCTGTTTTAATTTCAGACAATATCTGTTCAGAATTTTCCGAATCTTCCTCTGCTCGCTTTTTTTTCTTAATAATATCCTGATGTTCAGCAACTCTGATTTTGTAGAATTCTTCAAGATTCGACGCATGTATGGCTAAAAATTTGATGCGCTCGTAGAGTGGTAAAGTTTGGTCGGTAGCTTCCAATAACACCCGATAGTTGAAAGAGAGCCAACTGACATCGCGATTGAAATATTTATATTGATTTTCCATGATATTTAAAAACAATTATTTCATCCTATTGTTCAAACCTTATAAAATATTCCCGTAAATGTATTAAATTTGTAATCCAAATCAAAATTTTATGCTGAAAATCGGATTGCTTTCAGATACTCATGCTTATTGGGATAATAAATATGCCGAATATTTTGCTTCGTGCGATGAAATTTGGCACGCGGGAGATATAGGCAGTCCAGAAGTGTTGGAAAAATTGCGGACAATCAAACCAGTGAGAGCAGTGCATGGAAATGTCGACGGACATTTAATCCGTAGCGAATGCCCTAAACATTTGCGTTTCAAGGCAGAAGAAGTGGATGTGTGGATTACGCATATCGGTGGTTATCCCGGAAAATATGCTCCCGATGTTCGTCCCGATATCTTCACCAATCCGCCTCAATTGTTTGTTTGCGGGCATTCTCATATTCTCAAAGTGCAGTACGACAATACGCTCAAACTGCTGCATGTCAATCCGGGAGCTGCCGGAATGCAAGGATTTCATCAGGTCAGAACACTGGTTCGTTTCGCAATCGAAGGGAAGACAATTAAAGATTTGGAAGTAATAGAACTAAACGAAGCCTCTATTCATGGTTGAAAAATGTTGCACTAAATACACTATAGATTATGTATCAGTCATTTAAATCACATTTGGAAAAAGAACTGGCAGACATCAAGCAAGCTGGATTGTTCAAAAACGAACGTATTATTGTTTCTCCGCAAGACGCATTAATCAGATTGGCCGATGGAAAAGAAGTGTTGAACTTTTGTGCCAACAATTACTTGGGATTATCTAACAGTCAACAATTAAAAGATGCCGCCAAGCAAGCATTGGATACACATGGATTCGGCATGTCTTCCGTCAGATTTATATGCGGCACACAAGATTTGCACAAAAAATTAGAGGCATCCATTGCTCATTTTTTCGGTACGGAAGATTCAATACTATATGCTGCCTGTTTTGATGCGAACGGAGGAGTATTCGAACCTTTGCTGACAGAAGAAGATGCAATCATTTCCGATTCACTAAATCATGCATCAATAATTGATGGCGTAAGATTAAGCAAAGCACAACGCTACCGATATGCCAATGCCGATATGGAAGATTTGGAAAATCAATTGAAAAAAGCACAAGCACAGCGATTCAAGTTGATTGTTACAGACGGCGTTTTTTCGATGGACGGAAATGTTGCTCCATTGGATAAAATCTATGAATTGGCAGGAAAATACGACGCAATGATTATGGTCGATGAATCTCACTCGGCAGGTGTAGTCGGAAAAACAGGTCATGGAGTAACTGAAAGATATAATCTGAAAGGAAAAATAGAAATCATTACAGGCACTTTAGGAAAAGCGTTCGGTGGTGCTATCGGCGGATTTACTACCGGAAAAAAGGAAATCATCGATTTGTTGCGTCAACGTTCACGTCCTTATTTATTCTCCAACTCCATTCCTCCGGTGGTTGCTGCTGCCGGAATAAAGATGTTTGAAATGATGGACAGCACAAACGATTTACAAAATAAACTGCACACCAACACCGAATATTTTGTAAAACGAATGATTGATGCCGGATTTGATATTAAACCTACTGAATCAGCCATTTGTGCCGTTATGCTTTACGATGCAAAACTATCGCAAGATATGGCAGCAAGTCTGCTTGAGGAAGGTATTTATGTAACCGGATTTTATTTCCCTGTTGTTCCCAAAGAACAAGCACGCATTCGGGTACAGATTTCTGCCGCTCACGAAAAAGAACATTTAGATAAATGTATTGCAGCGTTTATCAAAACAGGTAAAGAGTTGAACGTTTTAAAGTAATATTATGAAAGCTCTCGTAAAACTTCGTCCTGAAAAAGGTATTTGGATGGAAAATGTCCCGGTGCCGAAAATAGGAGTCAATGATGTATTGATAAAAATTAAAAAAACCGCCATTTGTGGAACCGATTTGCACATCTATAAATGGGATGAATGGTCGCAACGCACGATTAAAACTCCCATGATTATCGGACACGAATATGTGGGTGTGGTAGCAGATAAAGGACGCGGTGTTGAAAATGTCAACATAGGTGATCGTGTTACCGGTGAAGGACATATCGCTTGTGGGCATTGCCGGAATTGTCGTCGAGGAAAATTGCATGTTTGCGAAAATAGTATTGGCGTGGGAGTAAATCGCGACGGCGCTTTCGCTGAATATTTATCGTTACCGGCACAAAATGTGGTTCGTTTGGATTCCCGCATTTCTGACGATATGGCAGCCATCATGGACCCATTCGGAAACGCCACACACACAGCACTTTCATTTCCCATGATTGGGGAAGATGTATTGATTACAGGGGCAGGATTAATCGGTTCGATGGCGACTGCTATTTGTCGTTTCGCAGGGGCACGCCATATTGTGGTCAGTGATTTGAGCGATTACCGATTGAATATTGCCAAACAAATGGGTGCTACATACACTGTAAACCCAACAAAAGGAGAAACAATCGAGCAGGCCATAAAAGACTTACACATGCACGGTTTTGATATTGGTCTTGAGATGTCGGGTTCACCTGTCGCATTTGAGAGCATGATTGAAAATATGTACAATGGTTCTAAGATTGCTTTATTGGGTATATTGCCCAATACAACAATGGTTCATTGGGACAAAATTATTTTCAAAGCATTGACTTTGAAGGGAATATACGGTCGCGAAATGTGGGAAACTTGGTATCAAATGGAACAAATGCTTATTTCGGGCATTGATTTATCTCCAATTATTACACATCATTTTTCAATCGACGATTTCCAAAAAGGATTTGATGTGATGGAGAGCGGAGAGTGCGGAAAGGTTATTTTAAATTGGGAGTGAATCAGGAAATCGCATAAAACAAAAGGCTATCTCATAATGAAATAGCCTTTTTCGTTTTTATAGAAATTTGGATTATTTACCTTCCAATTTTTCTTTCAAAGCAGCAAGTTCCTCGATGTCACCAAGTGTGGTTTTTTCCATTGTTTGAGTTATAGGAGCTTCTTCTTTCTCTTTTTTAGCTCTTTTAGTTGTTTTCTTTTCAGTTACAACTTCTTTATCTTTTTTCGCTTCAGCACGTTGTTCGTCTTCGAAAATACGGCTGTGAGAAAGAATAATTCTCTTGGAATCTTTATTGAACTCAATCACTTTGAACATCAATTTTTCATCCGGTTGAGCAGAAGATCCGTCTTCTTTGATAAGGTGTTTCGGAGTTGCGAAACCTTCAACACCATAAGGAAGAGAAACTACAGCACCTTTATCCATCAATTCAACGATAGTTCCTTCGTGAACAGAACCTACAGTAAAGATAGTTTCAAAAACATCCCATGGATTTTCTTCCAATTGTTTGTGACCTAAGCTCAAGCGACGGTTTTCTTTGTCGATATCCAATACTTGAACTTCGATTTCAGCACCAATTGTTGTGAATTCACTTGGGTGTTTGATTTTCTTTGTCCAAGAAAGGTCGGAAATGTGAATCAAACCTTCAACGCCTTCTTCGATTTCAACAAATACACCGAAGTTTGTAAAGTTACGCACTTTAGCTGTATGTTTAGAACCGATAGCATATTTGGTTTCGATGTTTTCCCATGGATCAGCTTTCAATTGTTTGATACCCAACGACATTTTTCTTTCTTCGCGATCCAAAGTAAGGATAACAGCTTCAACTTCGTCACCAACTTTCATGAAATCTTGAGCACTTCTCAAGTGTTGAGTCCAACTCATTTCAGAAACGTGGATCAAACCTTCAACTCCCGGAGCAATTTCAATAAATGCACAGTAATCGGCCATAACCACTACTTTACCTTTCACAACATCACCTACTTTGAGATTTGCATCTAAAGCATCCCAAGGATGAGGAGTTAATTGTTTCAAGCCGAGAGCGATACGTTTTTTGTCGTCGTCAAAATCAAGGATAACCACGTTGATTTTATCGTCCAATTTAACCACTTCTTCCGGGTGTGTAACACGTCCCCAAGAAAGGTCGGTAATGTGAATCAAACCATCTACGCCACCCAAGTCAATGAATACTCCGTAAGAAGTGATGTTTTTAACCACACCTTCAAGTACTTGACCTTTTTCGAGCTTAGAGATAATGTCTTTCTTTTGTTGTTCCAGTTCAGCCTCGATAAGTGCTTTGTGAGAAACAACCACGTTTTTGAATTCCTGATTGATTTTAACAACCTTGAATTCCATTGTTTTATCTACAAATACGTCGTAATTACGGATAGGTTTAACGTCGATTTGAGAACCCGGTAAGAATGCTTCGATACCGAATACATCAACAATCATACCGCCTTTCGTTCTGCATTTAACGTAACCTTTAACAATTTCGTCGTTTTCAAGCGCAGCGTTTACCAAATCCCAAGAGCGGGTAGCACGCGCTTTTTTGTGAGAAAGGAGCAATTGTCCTTTTTTGTCTTCTTGGCTCTCAATGTAAACTTCTACTTCGTCGCCAATTTTCAAATCCGGATTGTAGCGGAATTCGTTCATAGATACTACGCCATCCGATTTGTAACCGATGTTAACTACAACTTCACGTTTGTTCATTGAAGTTACACGTCCCATTACGACTTCATTATCATTGATTTTGTTCAATGTTTCGTCGTAAGTTTTTGTTAACTCTTCTTTGCTTACACCGCGGAAAGATTCGCCTTGTTCATAAGCGTCCCAGTCAAATTCAGCAGCAGTAGCAGCTTTTTTAGCAACCGGTTCTTCTTTTTTAGCTTTAGCGGGAGCAGGTGTTTCTTGAACCTCTGCAGGAGCAGCGGTTTCTTCAGTTGCAGCAGGAGCTGCCACTTCTTGTACTTCAGCAGGAGTTACTGTTTCTTGAGTTTCAACAGTTTCTGCATTTTTCAGTTCTTCGCTCATTGTTAAATAATTGTTGTTAATTAATAAGTTAGACTTTATATTGTCTTGAAATAAAATGGCTGCAAATTTACAACAAAATAATCGAAGAATAAAATTTGAAGACTAAAAAATTAATCTTAATGTTGATGTATTATAATTGAAATTACGCAAGTCTCCGTAGGAGACTTGATAATACATCAAGAGTAAATTAATCTATTAGCTCAAACCCGGTATATGGAACTAAAACTTTAGGAATACGAATTCCTTCGGGAGTTTGGTTATTCTCTAACAAAGCAGCCACAATTCTTGGCAAAGCCATAGCACTTCCATTCAAAGTATGACAAAGTTGAGTCTTTTTAGCTTCGTCTTTATAACGACATTTGAGTCGATTGGCTTGGAAACTTTCAAAATTAGAAACCGAACTTACTTCCAGCCATCGTTGTTGTGCTGCTGAAAACACTTCAAAATCGAATGTCAAAGCAGAAGCAAAACTCATATCTCCTCCGCAAAGGCGTAAAATTCGCCAAGGCAATTCTAATTTCTCGACTAAAGACTGAACATAATCGACCATTTCTTTCAACGATTCGTAAGAATGTTCGGGTTTGTCGATTCTCACAATTTCGACTTTATCAAATTGGTGTAAACGATTTAAACCTCTCACATCTTTTCCGTAAGAGCCGGCCTCTCTGCGAAAACAAGCCGAATATGCGGTATTTTTTATGGGTAAGTCTTTTTCTTCGAGGATAACATCTCTGTAAATATTGGTTACAGGAACTTCTGCTGTAGGAATCAGATATAAATCATCCAATCCGCAATGATACATTTGTCCTTCTTTATCAGGCAAATTTCCTGTTCCGTAGCCGGAGTCTTCATTTACCACATAAGGAGGTTGTACTTCCAAATAACCGGCTTCGAGGGCATTATCTAAAAAGAAATTGATTAAAGCTCGTTGCAGGCGGGCTAATTTTCCTTTATATACAGGAAAACCTGCTCCGGCAATTTTCACTCCTGTTTCAAAATCAATCAAGTCATATTTTTTTGCCAAATCCCAATGAGGAACGGCATCCGAAGAAAGGTTGGGAATAACTCCACCCTCACGTTCAACAACGTTATCTTCTGCTATGCGACCTTCGGGAACTTCATCTGAGGGAAGATTAGGAATTTGATAGAGCAATTCGGTTAACACTTTTTCAGCGTCTTTCATCTCGTTCTCCAATTGCTTGTTACCCTCTTTCATTGATGAAACTTGATTCCGGGCAGCCTCTGCTTCTTCTTTTTTGCCCTCTTTCATCAATTGTCCTATGGATTTCGACAGTTGGTTCAATTCTGCTAAATTCGCATCTAATTGAGTTTGAGTACTTTTCCTCTTTTTGTCGGTTGTAATAACTTGGTTAATTATATCTTTAGCATCGTAATGCTTTTTTGCTAATCGTCGGATGACTCCGGTTGTATCTTCTGTGATTACTTTAAGAGTAAGCATATTTCCTGTTGTTTTTCTTTATCAAGTATTTCGTAAGTAGAATTAGCACTTATAAACTCAGGCACCAATTCTTTCATTATTTTCACTACATTTTCGTCATGGTTGTTAGCAACGGAAGAAAATAATTTGTCTAATTTCTTCTGTACAATAAGGAGATCGTATTCGCGGGCAGCACCAATCATAATCTTTGCATTATGCGTTGGTTTGGTAGATTCTTCATCTGCCAATAATTCTTCATACAATTTTTCGCCCGGTCTCAATCCTGTAAATTTAATGTCTATATCTTTATATGGTATAAGTCCCGCTAAACGAATCATTTTTTCGGCCAAATCAACGATTTTAACAGGATCGCCCATATCAAATACAAATATTTCGCCTCCTTTTCCCATATTACCGGCCTCCAAAACCAAACGACAAGCTTCCGGAATGGTCATAAAATAACGGATGATGTCGGGATGTGTAACAGTTACCGGACCACCTTGTTCTATCTGACTTTTGAATCGCGGAATTACCGAGCCGTTAGAGCCCAATACATTTCCGAAACGGGTGGTGATTATTTTTATTTTCTTGTTCTTTGTTGTCGGATTCTCTTTCAAGTTTTTAGACAGAGATTGAACATATATTTCTGCAATCCGTTTGGATGCACCCATTACATTGGTTGGGTTAACAGCCTTATCGGTAGAAATCATAACAAACACTTCTGCTCCATATTTTACCGACAAGTCAGCGATATTTTTAGAACCCATCACATTGGTATGAATGGCCTCTGCCGGATGGTTTTCCATTAATGGAACATGTTTATATGCAGCAGCATGGTATACATGATGCGGATGATAAGCCTTGAAAATCTGTTCCATTCTGTCGTAATCACGAACATCACAAATAACAGGACGGAAATTCAAATTTGGATATTTTTCAGTAATCTCTAATTGTAACTGATGCAATGGACTCTCTGCAGCATCGCATAACAATAACAAACTCGGATTAAAACGTGCAACCTGACGAACTATCTCACTACCTATAGAACCCGCAGCACCGGTTACCATTACGCATTTTTGTTCCAAACTTCTGCCTATTTCTTCTACCGAAATTTTAATAGGAATCCTGCCTAATAATTCCTCAATTTGGATGCTTTTGATTTTATCTACCCTCGGTCGACCATTATCCCACTCAGAAACAGGAGGTAAAGATACCATTTGAATATCATTTCCCAAACAGTAATCTGCAATGACTTGTTTTTCCTTTCTGCTTAATTCCATCGGATTAACCAATAATGCTTCTACTCTTTTCTTTTTGATTTTCAAAACATCATCTTCATCCATAGAATAAACCGGCTCATTCAGGATAAACTTATCAATAGCTTTCTTATTAGGCGAAATAAAACCGACAACACGATACGGAATCGTTATGTCATTTTTAATCATTTTGGCGATTGCCACAGCCGAAGGTGTAACATCAAATATTAATAGAGGTATATTTCCCTTTTTGTACGACAATTCACCATTTCCGATTTGGTCATATACTAATTTCACTAACATCCTGAAGATAAACATCAAAGAAAAAGTCAGCAAGAAATTAATAAAAAATCCACTGTATCGAATTATTGTGTATTTCCAAAAAATTACCGACAGAAAATTGAGCATAAACATTGTTGCAGTTATACAAGACAATGTTATCAATATCCGTAAAGCATCCATAAAGCTGGAATAGCGAAGAATTCCAGCATAGGTTTTAAAAATCAAAAAGAAAAATAGGGTTACAAAAGTGTTTACTAACAGTTTTGCCAAAAAAGGACCTGTAACAACCACTTGATGCATCAACTGATAACTAAGTAAATAGGAAACAGTAAAGGCAAATATAGCTATACAGATATCTATAGACAATACCGTCCATCTCGGTAAATAGGGAAATTCCTTAAAGGAAGAAAACGTTGTTACAACGATATATCGAAGTTTTTGTTTAATGGTTTCTTTCATATTTACCTCCTCATATTATTTGGTGTAGTAAAAATGCCATATATTAACTTTGAACCCACAAAGATAGTTAAAAACTAACATCTATTTCAATAAAATTAGCAAATAAACACACTTTATATAAAATTATATTTATTTTAACCTGAAAATTACACAAAAAATTAAACTTTCAGAGTCAACAAAGCATCAGCTACAACAAAAGTACTTCCTCCTATGAAAATAACATCTTTTACTCCCGCAATTTCTCTTGCCGCATCAATTGCTTGTCCTACCGTAGAATAAGACTTTCCTTTCAGTCCGAAACACAGCGCTTTATCTGCCAAAATCGTTTCATTCAATGCCCGAGGAATTGACGCTTTTGTAAAATAATAAATCGCATCCTTAGGCAATAATTTTAAGATCGAGTCAACATCTTTGTCTTCTACTATACCTATAACAATATTCAGTCGATTTTGTTTTTCTTTTTCAAGTTGTTTAACTAAAAATTTGATCCCATCGACATTGTGGCCTGTATCTAAAATGATTTTCGGATTTGTACCAATACATTGCCAACGACCTTGTAATCCTGTAATTTCAACAACTTTGGCAAATCCTTCGTAAACTGCGGAATCACTGATTTTATATCCTTTTTCTTTTAGAATACGGATGGCACAAAGAACTGTTGCCGCATTTTTTTCTTGAACCAATCCTCCTAATTCTCCAATAAGATTCGGATAATCTTTCGTTGCGAATATCCATTTTCCGGTATCGGATAATTCTGCACTCAAAATCGGATTTTCTTCCTCAACAAGAACAACCGGAGCCTTTTCCGAATGTGCTTTTTGTAGAAAAACATTTTTGGTTTCCGGGAGCGTTTCACCTATAACAACCGGAATATTCGGCTTAATAATACCTGCTTTTTCGGCAGCAATGGCAGACAAAGTGTTTCCGAGTAAAGCAATATGGTCGAAGCTGATATTTGTGATAATACTCACATCGGGAGTAATAATATTGGTGCAATCCAACCGGCCTCCCAGTCCGACTTCGATTACCGCGACATCCACTTCTTCGTGTGCAAAATAATCAAACGCCATAGCTGTGGTAACTTCAAAAAAGGATGGATGAATTTGGTCAAAAAAATCAATATGTTTATCAACAAACGAAACGACATAATCCTCAGAAATCATCTTCCCGTTTATTTTGATTCTTTCTCTGAAATCAACTAAATGTGGAGAAGTATACAACCCTGTTTTATATCCCGATTTTTGTAAAATTGCAGCCAAAAGATGAGAGGTAGAGCCCTTCCCATTGGTTCCTGCCACATGTATTGTTTTGTATTTTTGGTGAGGATGATTTAATCTTTGGTCAATAGCATGCGAATTTTCCAATCCTTCTTTGTAGGCAGAACTTCCTATTTTTTGAAATACTGGAAGACTATTGTATAAATAATCCAATGTTTGAGTATAATTCATGAAACTATTTTAACTGTTGTTTGTATTGTGGAGCATTAAATCCGATCGGATTACGAGGCTTGTTCAACTCTCTGTTTTTCATTTGCAATTCTGCTAATGTTTCATTAATAAGTTCAAGTTGCATACGAGTATCTTCGTTGATGTCGTTGTAGTCAGTAAACACATCTTCGATATATTCCTGAAACTTTTCAAATTTTTGCTGTAACTCTTTGACCTCGTTAACAGGTGGATTAAGTATCAATTGACGTACAGCAACAAAGGCACGCATGATTTTTATATTTACAGCTATAGCAGTTTCACTCCTTAATACGCTTGATAACATAGCAACTCCTTGTTCTGTAAATACAAGAGGTAATGCCATCTTAGGCCGTTTTGTAGGATATGTCATCACAAATTGTGACAACATGTTTTTCCATTCATCTTTTGTGAGTTGAAACATGAAATCTTCCGGAAATCGTTTAATGTTTCGTCTCACAGCTTGATTTAAAACTCTTGTCTCTACCTGATAGATTTCCGCCAAATGAAAATCTAACATTACTTTATAGCCTCTAATCTCAAAAATTTTGTTTTGAATTGGTTGTAACTCCATATTATTTTGGTTTGAAATTTTGGTGCAAAGAAAATCATTTGCTTTGAATGATGCAAATACATAGAGGAAAGATTCCGAACATTCAAAAGAAAATCTACCTTTGCAAGACAATTTTCGCTTTTGTATATGGATTTCAAACTTACCTCTGATTATCAGCCCACAGGCGACCAACCTGAAGCCATTTCCGCTTTAGTTTCGGGACTCAATCAGCATGTTCAATACCAAACTTTACTGGGAGTTACCGGCTCCGGAAAAACTTTTACAGTAGCTAATGTTATTCAAGAGATTAATTGCCCGACGTTGGTTTTAAGTCATAATAAAACGTTAGCAGCGCAGTTATATGAGGAGTTCAAGAATTTTTTTCCGGATAATGCCGTCGAATATTTTGTATCGTATTACGATTACTATCAGCCGGAAGCTTATCTTCCATCTTCAAACACCTATATAGAAAAAGATTTGTCGATTAATGCGGAAATCGAAAAACTGCGTCTTTCCGCAACATCAGCCTTGCTATCAGGAAGAAAAGACGTGATTATCGTCTCTTCCGTATCTTGCTTATATGGCATCGGAAATCCGGATGATTTTGAGGAAAATAAAGTTTCCATCTATAAAGGGCAAAAAATAGCACGAGATACTTTTTTGAGAAAATTGGTCGATAGCCTCTATTCACGCGATGAAAGAGAATTTAATCGAGGAAATTTCAGGGTAAAAGGCGATACGGTAGATGTTTTCTTGGCTTATGCCGATTTTGCTTTGCGGGTTTCTTTTTGGGGAGATGAAATCGAAAATATTTATTCTTTCGACCCGATAACAGGAGGCCGGTTGAATATTTTTGAAGATTATAATATTTTTCCTGCCAATCTTTTTGTTACCACACGCGAGCGCATCAACCGTGCCGTAGCCGAAATTCAAATTGATTTGGGAAAACAAATCGACTTCTTCAAATCACAAGGTAAAATGTTAGAGGCCAAACGAATCGAAGATAGGGTAACTTTCGATTTGGAAATGATAAAAGAATTGGGATATTGTTCGGGGATAGAAAATTATTCTCGATATTTCGACGGAAGAGATGCCGGAACCCGGCCTTTTTGCCTGATGGATTATTTCCCAAAAGATTATTTATTGGTTGTTGACGAAAGCCATGTAACCATTCCGCAAATCAGAGGAATGTTTGGCGGAGATAATTCCCGTAAGCGTAACTTAGTGGAATACGGTTTTCGTTTGCCTGCCGCTATTGACAACAGGCCATTGAATTTTGAAGAATTTGAAGCAATTTCCGGACAAACCATTTATGTAAGTGCAACTCCTGCCGATTACGAACTTTATAAAAGCGAAGGCGTTGTTATCGAACAATTAATTCGTCCAACCGGACTGTTAGACCCGGTTATCGAAATACGTCCGAGCCTCAACCAAATAGATGATTTGATGGAAGAAATCAGTCAAAGAATAAAGGTGCAAGAACGGGTGCTGGTAACAACTCTGACCAAACGCATGGCCGAAGAATTGAATGATTATCTTTCAAGAATGGGAGTCAATTGCAGTTATATTCATTCGGATGTAGAAACGTTGGAACGTATCGAAATCATGGAAAATCTCCGGCATGGGGTTTTCGACGTACTTATCGGTGTCAATTTATTGAGAGAAGGACTGGATTTACCCGAAGTTTCGTTGGTTGCGATTTTGGATGCCGACAAAGAGGGATTTCTCCGTTCGCATCGCTCGTTGATGCAAACAGCCGGGCGCGCTGCGCGTCATATCAACGGCAAAGTTATTTTTTATGCCGACAAAATAACCGACAGTATGCAGAAAACCATTGACGAAACCAATCATCACCGGGAAAAACAAATTGCCTATAACAAAGAACACGGAATAACTCCGCAGCAAATTAAAAAAGGTTATACTACTTCTTCGCTGACAAAAGGAACTTACCAAGCTAAAGCTTATATGGAGCCTGAAACAATAAGTTTGGTTGCCGACCCTGTTGTTAAGTATATGAGCAAACCCGAAATCACAAAATTAATTGAAAAAACACGCAAAGCCATGCAACTTGCCGCCAAAAACCTCAATTTCTTAGAAGCCGCACAATATCGAGATGAATTAATCAAATTAGAAAAAATGATCAATTGAGGGAGAGTTCCTCAACATTTTTTCTGCTCTCTATTATGGATTTAATACAAGAAATATTACTTTTGTGGGCTTTTTAATAAAAATAAAAATGAAGACAGACATCGAAATTGCAAGAAGTATCAAGCTTGATAAAATAAAAAAAATAGCAACCGGAATCAATATCCCTGAAGATGAAGTTTTGAATTATGGAAAATATATTGCCAAAATTCCTATCAATTTAATTAATGAAGAAAAGATAAAAAACAGCAATCTGATTTTGGTTACTGCCATCACTCCAACCAAAGCAGGAATCGGAAAAACGACTGTTTCTATCGGTTTGGCTTTGGGATTAAATAAAATCGGCAAAAAAGCAATTGTTGCCTTGAGAGAACCATCGCTCGGCCCTTGTTTCGGAATGAAAGGCGGTGCTGCCGGTGGCGGATATTCGCAAATATTGCCCATGGAAAATATCAACCTGCATTTCACAGGTGATTTCCACGCGGTTACTTCAGCTCACAACATGATAACAGCTTTACTCGACAACTATTTGTATCAAAACAGAGGCGTGGCAGAAAAACAACTCAAGGAGGTTTTGTGGAAAAGGGTTCTCGATGTAAACGACCGTTCTCTTCGTCGCCTCGTTACCGGCTTGGGAGGCACTGTCAATGGAATTCCTACCGAAACAGGATTCGATATTACTCCTGCATCCGAAATCATGGCAATTCTTTGTTTAACAACAAGTCTTGATGACTTAAAGCAACGTGTCGGTGATATTTTGCTGGGATTTACTTACGATAACAAACCATTTACAGTAAAAGATTTAGGAATAGAAGGTGCAATCACCGTATTGTTAAAAGACGCCATCAGTCCTAATCTCGTTCAAACGACCGAGCACACGGCTGCATTCGTACATGGAGGTCCTTTTGCCAACATTGCTCACGGTTGCAACTCTTTGTTGGCAACTAAAATGGCGTTGACTTATGGCGATTATGTTATTACCGAGGCAGGATTCGGAGCTGATTTGGGAGCCGAAAAATTCTTCAATATCAAGTGTCGTAAATCGGGATTGCAACCTAAATTAACCGTTATCGTTGCGTCTGCTCAAGGTTTGAAAATGCACGGAGGCGTATCTATTGAAGACATTAAAAAACCAAATATTGAAGGATTACAAAAAGGATTGGCTAATCTCGAAAAGCATATCGAAAATATGCAGAAATTCGGACAAAGCATTGTAGTCGCTTTCAACAAATTTGCCGGTGATACTGATGATGAAATGGCTTTATTGAAAGAATATTGCGACAAAAAAGGTGTTGGTTTCGCCATCAATGAGGCGTTTGTCAAAGGAGGAGAAGGTGCTGTTGATTTTGCCAAAGTGGTTGTCGAAACAATCGAGAAAAATCCTTCCAAACTGTTACAGTTCACATATAACGACGAAGAACTTATAAAAACGAAAATAGAAAAAGTTGCCGGAAATATTTACGGTGCGGAATTCGTTACTTTTAGTGCACAAGCCCAAAAGATGTTGAAATTGATTGATGCTTTAGACATTAATCACTTCCCGATATGTATCGCTAAAACACAATACTCTTTCTCCGATAACGAAAAAGCATACGGTGTTGCCAAAGATTTCGAGTTCAAGGTAAATGACATCGTGATTAATAACGGAGCCAAATTCATTGTCGCCATTGCCGGACAAATCATGCGGATGCCGGGACTTCCCAAAGAACCTCAAGCCAAAAATATCGACATCGTAAATGGGTATATCGAAGGCTTGTCGTAAAAAACCTTTTGGAACTTATTTAGCAAGTAAAAAGGCTTTGAACCCTCCAAAATCTTTGGTTAGTTCGAAGCTTTGTTTTTTTCCTTGCATGAAAGCTTGCAGTTTTTGTGGAATTTCTACTTTCTCTCCGATAATGCTTTCTACCGTTTCCAAGAATTTGGCAGGATGTGCTGTTTCCAAAAACACTCCGGTTTCGTCGGGTTTTAGTTCATCTACTAATGCTTGATAACCGCAAGCACCGTGCGGGTCGAGCAAATATCCGGTTTCTTCGTAGCATTTCTTGAGTGTAGAACGAATATCTTCGTCTAAATACCTGTATCCCGAAATATCTTTGCTAATCGCATCGTGATTGTGATTGTACAAATCAAGAATACGTACAAAATTACTTGGGTCTCCTACATCCATTGCATTGGCAAGTGTAGCCACCGACGGACGCGGAGTATATTCTTTAGTTTGCAGGTATTTTAAGAAAATATCATTTTTGTTGTTGGCCGCAATGAAACGTTTGACCGGTAATCCCATACGTTTACCGAATAATCCGGCTGTGATGTTTCCAAAGTTTCCGCTGGGAACGCAAAAGACTACATTGTCTTTTGAGCCAGGTCGATTATCTTCGATAATTCCTTGTTTGGCTAATTGAGCATAAGCGTAGAAATAGTAGAATGCTTGAGGTAAAAACCGTGCAACATTGATGGAATTAGCCGAAGTCAATTGCATTTTTTGATTTAGTTCTTCATCCATAAAGGCAGCTTTGACTAATGCTTGACAATCGTCGAATGTTCCGTCGATTTCCAATGCAGTGATATTTTGCCCCAAAGTAGTGAATTGACATTCTTGGATGGGACTTACTTTTCCTTTCGGATAAAGCACAAAAACCTGGACACCCGGAACTCCCAAAAATCCGTTGGCAACAGCGCTTCCGGTATCTCCCGAAGTGGCAACCAACACATTAATATCGGTTAATCCTTGTTTTTTGATGAAATATCCAAGCGTTCTCGCCATGAATCTGGCACCAACGTCTTTGAACGCAAGCGTCGGACCATGAAATAATTCCAAACTATATATATTGTTTTTCACATGAACAACCGGAGTGTCGAAATTCAATGTATCATAAACAATTGTTTTCAGCATATCTGCTTCCATGTCTTCTCCGAAAAAAGCATCGGCAACAACGTATGCAATTTCCTGAAACGACATGTCTTTCATTTTCTCAAAGAAAGAATCAGGCAATTGTTTGATTTTTTCCGGCATATATAAGCCTTTGTCGCTTGCCAAGCCTTTAGTAACTGCCTCTTGTAAACTTGCAAGCGGTGCTTTTTTATTGGTGCTATAATATTTCATAAAAATATTTGTTTTTAGTTTCCTTACGCCCTTACAGGGGTTATTATCAGTAGTTCCATTGCCAATCGTCTTCAAAATAAGGCTCTGAACGAACGAATTTTCCATTAATAAAATAAATATCTATTACATTGCCTAACATCCATTTTTCAAGTTCTTCTTTTCGTTCTTCAAAATAAGAACCTACATAAGAACGAAACCGATACTGTGCAATATATTTATCTGTATAATAAGCAGGATAAAAACAATAATCAAAAAATCCCATAAGAGAATCCGGTGTTGATTCTTTAAAGAAATTATCAAGAGAAACATCTAATATTTCATAAACAGTAGTATCCAAAGAGAAACTTTCCGTGAGAGAATTAAAATCATAAATATCAAGTTCCCCTATACATTGAACATTTGATCCATAATTCAAAAAATAATGCAAAAACTTAGTTTCTGTTTCAGAGGGTAACAATCTATATGTTGCTTGTGTATTTCCAGCACAATTTCGCACGCAAGTATATTCGTGATTAATAGCGTTTATATCAGTATGCAAATAATAAGCACTTCTCCAAATTTCCGGTGGGTCATTTTCATCAATATTTTCATCGTAAGGATTATAATCTTCTTCTCCATACACAACTTTCTCATCATCATCGGTAAATACTTCAAATACAATATATTCACCATTTTTTGCCAAAGAATCAACAATGACATCCGTAGAGATTTCTGCAAATCGTTGAAAAACATATAAAATACTTTGAGGGTTGTCCCTATCAATAGTCGAAATGGTTTCGGCTATGGCTGTATTTACTAATGTTATAGCAAGTATGAAGACTAATGTTATTTTTTTCATATTCCTATTAATTCTTCAAATCTTGGATAATGCAAATGCAACATTTTAAATAATACCAACTGGGTGATGCTTTTTTCTCGATATTCTAATTCTACTAATATAATTTTAACTTTTTTCCCATTCATATTGGTATATTCTTCAATATGATGTGAAAAGCTGATTAATTTATCAATATTACTTTTGAACCACGATATGTTTTTATCAGACGGTTGCCTGAAAAAATCCGAATCCAGCATCATATCAAAATGAATATGATATGAATTATCGAAACAGAAATCTAATATTTGCTTGTTAAATTTTTCTTCCATGTTTACCATCATTTAAATAAGGATTTCATAAATTCATCTCCTTTTAATAAACCAAAAGAGCCTTTCTGTGCCGAAAATTCATTGTAATTCTGAATGTTATCACTTTTTGTATTGGGTTTATAAATGATAAACGGAACAGGGGCAGACGTATGTGTTTTGATACGGCACGGAGTCGGATGATCGGGCAGCAGCGCAATTGTAACCGGCTCGTTCCACTTAGCCGTTTCTTCCATGATGGGTTTTACTATTCGCTGATCTAAATATTCTATTGTTTTAATTTTCAAATCTACATCACCTTCGTGCCCGGCCTCGTCGCTGGCCTCGATATGGAGGTAAACAAAATCTTTGTCTTTCAAAGCATTTAAAGCCGCTTGTGTTTTACCTTCGTAATTGGTATTATATAAGCCTGTTGCCCCCTCAACTTCAATCGGTTCCAAACCTGCATACACACCGATTCCCTTGATTAAATCGACCGCAGAAATAACGGCTCCCGATTGGATGGGATATAATTCGGTCAATGGTTGCATTTGAGGTTTGTATCCCGGTGACCATGGCCAAATGCTATTGGCCGGGTCTTTTCCTTCCGCTTTCCGTTTCAGGTTTACCGGATGATTTTCGAGTAATTCTTGCGAACGCAATATCAATTGGTTCAAATGATCGGCTGTTGCTTTGGCCTCCGGAGTTGCAGGTTTAATCATTACCTTATTTGCCGGAGTTCCCGGAGCATCGTGAGGCGGAGTACAAATCAGGTTTTTATTGCCATTTTTGTACTTCAACAGGTGGCGATATGAAATTCCCGGAAAGAAATGCACAAACTCGTCGGCCAAATTTTCATTCAGAAAAGCGATTAATTCTTCAGCCTCTTGGTTGGAAATATGCCCGGCTGAATGATTTTTGATTTTTCCGTTTTCAATACAAATCAAGTTGCAACGCATCGCCATTTCGCCCGGAAATATTTCAATACCCATGCTGGCGGCCTCAAGCGAACCTCTGCCTTCAAAAACTTCAGCTACATTATATCCTAAAACAGAGAGATTGGCAATTTCGCTACCCGGCTGAAATCCTGCGGGAATGGTTTGTAACAATCCTAAATTTCCCAGACTTGCCAATTTATCAATATTAGGAATATCAGCTACTTGTAGCGGAGTTTTATTACCTAAACTTTCAATTGGTTCATCAGCTATTCCGTCTCCCAATATGATGATATATTTCATTATGTAAGTCAATTTTACGAAAACCGTACAAAGATAATAATTTTACACCGGCTCTACATAAAATTGTGCGCTTTCAACCTTGTTTACTTTTATTTTGGTTCCTTTTTCTATGAATCCGATTTCAGAAACGGCATCATATATTTCATTATTAACCATGATTTTTCCCGATGGACGTAAAACCGTTACAGCTTCACCTTCGGCTCCGACTAATGTCTTCACTTCGGTATCAATGGATATGGAGTTTTCCAAATCGGTGGTTAATGCGATTTTCCGGAATATTCCCTTGCTCCCTATTTTAGAAGAAAGATAAATCATAAGAACAAAACCGAGTACTATGCCGGATAAAACCGTCAATACCGAACGAGAAAGATCAGGTGCTTGGACTTCCTTGAAAGAAAGACCGTCGTTATCCAACAGCGCAAAACTTAATCCCGTTACTATCAATACAATTCCCGCGATACCTGTAACTCCGAATCCGGGAATTATGAATATTTCCACCCCGATTAAAATAATCCCGATAATAAAAACGATAATTTCCCAATTTTGGACTAAACCATCCATATATAACGGTGCAAAATATAGGATTGCAGCAGTGACGGCGACAATGGAAGGAATTCCTACACCGGGAGATTGCAATTCGAAATAAATTCCAGCAATGATAAGCATAATTAATATAGCCTGAAATGCAGGATTCATCAGAAATCCTTTCAGGTTATCGTAACCAGAAGGTTTGTATTCTACCAATTTATATTCAGGATATCCCATGAACTTGGTAATCACCTCATGAACAGATTCGGCAATGCCATCGCAAAATCCTAATTTTAGGGCCTCTTGTGCTGTAAGTGTCAAAACTTTTCCACTGTCGACCACATTTGGAATGTAAATCGAACCATCTACCATGGCCTCTGCAATACGCGGGTCGCGTTTCCATACCAATATAGTGTCTTTCTTTGAAAAAATGGTGTCTTTTCCATGTGCTTCGGCCGTCGCCCGGATGGTTGAGCGCATATATGATTGGTATTTATCAGGCATTTGTTCTCCCGTTGTATTTACTACTGTTGCCGCACCAATATTGGCCCCTCTTCGCATATATATATTTTCACAAGCGATAGAGATTAAAGCACCGGCAGAGGCTGCATTGTTATCAATAAAAACCGAAACAGGAATCGGATTGTACAATATGGCAGATCTCATCGAATCGGCATCGACCACAGAACCTCCGTATGTGTTTAAACGTAAAAGCACCTGATCGGCATTCAATTTTTTGGCCTCTTTCAATCCGTTTAGGAGGTAAATCCGACTGGTAGGATTTATCTCTTTGTCAATAGTAATCTGATAAACAAGAGGTACGGAATTCTCAGCAAAAACATATCCGGAAAGGAAAAATAACGCGAAAAAAAATGATAAATGAGTTTTCATATAATTTTATATAATTTTTATTCGTAAAAAACTGGCTATTAATAATTAAACGCTTTTTTGCAGTTGTTAAAATCACAACAAAAGTACCAAAAAAATACACAAATATGAAAGTTTTTGCTTTAATTAACACTTGTAATAATACCACTATCATAAAGATTCTTACATTTGCAGCATAATTAATTACACGCTTAAGAATTTTGCAATCATGAATGCATTACAGTTTCAAAATAAAATTATGAGCATGCAAGATAATATGCTCAGATTCGCAATGATACTGACAGCTAACAAAGATGATGCCGAAGACTTACTGCAAGACACCACCCTAAAAGCGTTAGATAACTACAAAAAATATATTGACAATACCAACTTTAAAGGTTGGGTATTAACAATTATGCGTAATATTTTCATTAATAATTACAGAAAAATTGTTCGTAATCAGACTGTCATAGACCAAACCGGAAATTTTTATCACCTGAATCTCCCTCAAGGTTCCGGCTTAGATACTCCCGAAGGTGCTTTTACAATTAAGGAAATCAATAATGCTATTACTTCTTTAACCAATGAACTGAAATTACCGTTTTCTATGTACGTTAGCGGGTATAAATATAATGAAATTTCTGAAAACTTGAATCTGCCGTTAGGAACAATTAAAAGTAGAATCTTTTTAGCCCGTCAGGAATTGCAGTTTTTCCTAAAAGATATGAGGTAATTTTTTTATTTATAGTTAATTTTGAAAATAGATAAAGAATTTTTTCTCAGTTCGATAAAAAGCCGTATATTTGCAGTCCGAAAAAAAACTAATACATTAAATATTAAACATTTAAATCATGACAAAAGCTGATATTGTTAGCGGAATTGCTAAGAACACAGGTGTTGACAGAAGTACTGTCCTCAGTATTGTTGAGGCGTTTATGGATGAAGTTATGGCTTCTATGACCGAAGGTAAAAACGTTTATTTGCGTGGATTCGGTTCATTCGTTGTTAAAAAAAGAGCAGCTAAAGCAGCGCGCGACATCCAAAATGAAACAACTATCATTATCCCGGAACGCTTTGTTCCTACTTTCAAACCATCTCAGTATTTCTCTGAAAAGTTGAGAAATAACTTAGACGGCAAGAAAAAATAAATCGAGTACTAATAATTAAATTATTGAACAATGCCAAGCGGTAAAAAAAGGAAAAGACATAAAATGTCTACCCATAAACGGAAAAAAAGACTAAGAAAGAATAGACATAAAAAGAAAAAATAAGTTTATTCTTTATTAATTGAAAATTGAAAGTTGAAAATTGAAAGTTAAGAAACCAAATATATCTTTAACTTTCAATTTTCAACTTTCAACTTTCAACTGGATTATTCATCTTTTAAAATAAATAAAAACATTGTGGTTAGCGAATTAGTCATCGACGTCCAACCCAAAGAAATATCAATCGCTGTTTTGGAAGACAAGAAATTGGTTGAAATCCAAAAAGAAGCGCGCAATGTTTCATTTGCGGTAGGAGACGTTTATTTAGGCAAAGTTAAGAAACTGATGCCCGGCTTGAATGCTGCCTTTATTGATGTAGGATATTCAAAAGATGCTTTTCTTCACTATCAGGACTTAGGTTCTAATTTCAGTACACTTCAAAAATTTTTAAAAACAGTTTCTTCTGCCGAAAAGAAGAAATTACCGGCTATCGGGAAAATGCAACGGAATTCGGAAATACCCAAAGAAGGAAGTATTACCGATCTACTTACTCAGAACGATGAAGTTCTGGTGCAAATAGCCAAAGAGCCGATTTCTACCAAAGGCCCGCGCCTCACGTCCGAAATATCTTTTGCAGGACGTTTTTTGGTTGCGATTCCTTTTGGAGACAAAGTTTCTGTTTCTCAGAAAATTAAATCGAATGAAGAACGCGCACGACTCCGACAATTGATTTTGAGTATTAAACCGAAAAATTTTGGAGTTATCGTTCGCACTTCTGCCGAAGGAAAAAAGGTGGCTGAATTAGATACCGAGTTGAGAACACTTGTCAAACGTTGGGATGATAACATGGGGAAATTGCTGAAAGCCAAAGTTCCTTCACTCGTTTTTGAAGAAACAGGAAGGGCGGTCGCTTTGCTCCGTGATATTTTTAATCCTTCGTTTGAACACATTTATGTTAATGACCAAGATGTGTATAACGAAATACACGATTATGTCAGCATTATTGCACCGGATCGAAAAGGAATTATTGAACATTACTCAGGAGAACTTCCTATTTTCGACAACTTCGCGATAACCAAACAGATTAAATCAGGTTTCAGAAAAACAGTCACGTTCAAAAGCGGAGCCTATCTGATTGTCGAATCTACCGAAGCGATGCATGTTATTGACGTAAATAGCGGAAACCGTTCTAAATCGAGTACGGGACAAGAAAACACGGCCATTGATGTAAACATTGCAGCTGCCGACGAAATTGCTCGTCAGTTGCGACTCCGCGATATGGGAGGGATTATTGTTATCGACTTTATCGATATGCACGAATCCGAAAATCGCAATAAATTATACGAACACATGCGTAATGCCATGGCGTTAGATCGTGCCCGACACAATATCCTTCCGTTGAGCAAGTTCGGTTTGATGCAAATTACCCGCCAGCGCGTACGCCCAGCAATGGATTTCAATACGGCAGAAACTTGCCCTACCTGTTTCGGTAAAGGTGAAATCCAATCTTCCATCTTGTTTACCGATACATTGGAAGAGCAAATCAAAAATGTGGTCGAAAATTTGAAAGTGAAGAAATTCAAATTGCATGTACATCCTTACATTGCAGCATTTGTGAATCAGGGATTCTTTTCTCTTAAAATGAAATGGAAAATGAAGTATTCCCTGAGTATGAAAATTATACCCGATCAAAGCTTAGGTTTTTTGGAATATAAATTTTTTGATTGGGATAAAAATGAATTTGACATGAAAGACGAAGAATCTCTTTCGTCTTGAATATTTGAAAGAACCCCAAAAGTTAGATAAAAACTTTTGGGGTTCTTTCATTTTTATTTGCAAGGATATTATCTCTAAAAAATTTCGAACTGTTCATATTCCATCGTTATTGGCTCGACTTGAATATTGAACTGTTTCTTCCCTCTTTTCAACTTGAATGAAATGAAATTAATTTGATAAGGTTTGAAGTCGAATAAATAAGAAAATACTTTATTATATCCTTGTCTCTTAAAATTTTCGACCATTTTGATATTATTTATTTTCAGAATCACATCACCGGTTTCAACTCCGGCTAATGATGCGGGAGAAACCGGGTCGACATAAAAAATCTTCCGGAAATTATTCATATCGTAGATGATGCCCGTATAATTATATTTTTTCTTGAAGTGACGAAAACGCGCCTCATCAAATGTTTGAGGGAAAGGATATTGCATCAACATAAGAGAAATATCAGAATCAGGAATGATTTCATAATCCTTAGCTGTGCATTGCCAAATAATATAAGGTTCTTCTTCCGTTGAATATCTTGGATCTATAAAGCTAATTGTAATGCGAACAAATTCTTCTCCTTCTTTATAAGACAATACATTTGTTGAAATAAATAAATTTGGATTTTTCGCACTATAAATCAGCCCTCTTTTCTCTAAAACCATTTTAATTCGATTGTTCAGAAATTTATCAGAATTGTTTTGATGTGCATTTTCTTTAAATCCAAAGGTTTTATAATTCAAGAAATTGATTTGAGGAGATTGTGTTACCGTAGTTTTGAAATTGCGAATAAAAACTTTCTCCTCAACATTTCCCAAACTATAAGGAGCCAAATCGGAAGCCATCTGTTTTTCACTGACGGCATCCATCAAATCGCAATCTTTCGAGAAGATTAATTCTTTGTTTCTATACCCTAAATTACTAACTATCAACTTGATATATCTTTCTTCATGCAGTAGGGCAAAAATAGCATCCGAATAATATCGGTCGGAAGGTTGTCCGTCGATTCTTTCGATAATATCATTTATTTTCAATCCTGCTTTTTCTGCCGGAGAACCAATGTGAACAGACGTTACGACAGGCTTGCTGAATCCCCAGTTATTCTGACGGCTAATGGTATAACTAAATCCCAATTCACATACAGATGCCGGCTGTTGTCCAAATGAAAGAGATGAAATGCAAAAAAATGAAATTAAAAATAGAATACGTTTCATTAGTGTAAAATTTTCCACAAAAGTAGTAAAAAACATATTATAATCTATGGAAAAAAAAGACTTGTCCAAGACTATGGTATAGAATTGAGCAAGTCTTCGAGATTGGTAAAATTAATTATAGGGTAATTTATTTCTTCATTACTCTTATTGCACTATTACCTATTCTTACCAAATATATACCTGCCGGTAAATGGTTTATTGAAATATTTTCCGTTTCTTGCATAGCCTCTTTACTAAATAATAAGATGCCATTAATGTCGTAAAAACGAAGTATTTCATTCCCTTTTAACCCTGAAATAGTAATATGATCTGTGGCAGGATTAGGATATAATTGCAACGATTCAACTTTTAATGGCGGGGCTGAATTACCTTCCTTGCATTCTTTTAATTGATTTTCCAACTCGTCTAACTGTTCTTGTAAATCAAGAATGGTGTTACTTGCAGCGTCCAATAATCCTTGCAAATTGCTAATGAAGGTCTCTAATGCAACTATATCGGTTTTTAATTCTATAATTTGTGCACGATAAATTACCGTATCAGTTTCCAATCCTGCAATCTGAGATAAAAGTTCCGTGACATTGCGTCCCTCAAAGTTAGCTGTGAAAGTTGAATTTTCCGATACAATTATTTTTCGAGGATTGTCGGTATTTCCGTCTGTCCAACCTGTAAAAACAACATTAATATTTGGAATAGCATAAATTGTTACTTGTGAATTTCGGGTATAAGAACCTTCTCCTAAAACAGTTCCCAAATCGTTGTTATTTGTTGTTACTGTGAGATATACATTTTCAGGTTCTGGAGGAGTTGCATTCAAATCGACAAGCATAATATTATCAAGAAAATAAGTCCGAGCACCCTGAATAACAGGCTCCGGCATATATTCCTTTCCATCCTCATTAATAGGTGTCCCGAAATTGAAACTCAATGTTACAACACCATTAAAGTTTCCTTCTTGATTTGTAATAATATCGTCGTAAACAAATTTCTGCCAAGTATCTGAGATATTAGTAATAAATGGCCAATATATTTCAGGTAGACCATCAGCATCACGACAATCCGGAAGATAACAATCCGGTCCTAATTGTGCACCGCTGGTACTTAGGTCATTTCCAAAATTATCAAGTGGCGTATCTTCACTTGAAACTCTTAACCAGCTTTGTTCCGTGCCTGTCATTTTTGCCCAAAAAGAAAATCTGTATTTGTGTCCCGGAGTTACGTTAAAAAATGGGATTACGAATTGAGCTTTCCAAGCCATATCTGCTGTTTCAGATACATTAACTTTCAATGCCCCATTTCCCATGTATGCATCGCTTGTAATTTCAAACGTTGCTCCATCTGAGTTTAGAATAGTACATGGCTCCATTCCTTCTCTCATTTCTGATGGTTCAAAACCGAAAGGCCAATCGGTAAGTGGAGTGTCAGAGACAAAAGCAATATCAATAGTATGATTTGCTATTACATTTGTGAAAGTGTAACTTCCTTGCAAAACAGCTGTAAGATTATTTACTCCATCAATTCGCACTCTATAGATTTTATGACCTACATCTGGAGTAAAAGTAAATGTTTGATTGTCTCCACGATTTACGGTTATTGTTCCACTTGGAGAAATACTACCATGAGCATCACCACCGACCATAGCGGTAATCGTAAATTTTTCGGGTTCCGGTGGAGTTGTCTCTAAATCAATAAGTGTAATATCATCAATAAAATAAATTCTATGAGCAGCCTCAATGACATCCGGATTATAATACATACCTGCCTCATCAACAGGAGTTCCGAAGTTAAAATTCAACGTTACAACACCATCAAAGTCTTCATCTTGATTTGGGACGAGATTATCATAAACAAATTCTTGCCAAGTATTTGTTATATCATTGATATATGGCCAATAACCACTTGGTCGAGGTGGTCCATCATAATAACCTAATTGTGCACCGCTGGCACTTACGTCCTCACCCATAGTATTGAGTGGTGTATCTTCGCTTGCAACTCGCACCCAACTGGGACTGTCTCCTATCATTTTTGCCCAAAAAGAGAGTTTATATGTGTGCCCTGGAATTACTTTAAAAGTAGGAGCTTGGATTTGGGCTTTCCAAATTCGATCCGCAGTTTCGGTTACATCTACTTTCATTGCACCACTTCCTGTTTTTGCGTCGTTGGTAATCTCGAATGTTGCTCCATTTGAGTTTAAAATAATCCATGGTTCCATCCCTTCTCCCATTTCTGATGGTTCAAAACCGAAAGACCAACCAGTTTCTATTAGAGAGTCAGATATAAAAGAAACAGCAATAGTATGATTTTTCGTAACGTTTGTGAAAGTATAACTTCCTTGAGAAACGGCTGTAGGATTATTTACTCCATCAATTAATACCCGATTGATTTTATAACCTGAGTTGGGTGCAAAAGTAAATGTTTGATTGTCCCCGGAATCGACTGTTATTGCTCCATTTGGAGAAATACTGCCTCCTGTGCCGGCTGTAGCGGTAATATTAAAGTATTGCGATGCCGGATTTCTTGCATAATTCACGAGCATATTACCCTTGGAGTCTGTAATCACAATCGTATTAACAATAAATGCGTTTGCACCTGCGCCTCCGCGAATACCAAGACTGCCGATATTTTCACCTGCAGCTACATCATCCATTGTGAAGTTAACGATATGAGTATATTCCTCGTCAATTCCATAAGCAGGACCTCCTGTGAAATAACAAGAAACACCATCAGCAACAGCATTGTTTTCGTTCAAGGCTGTAAATCTGTTGGGACCACCTTCGCCTTCACCAAACATACCGACTGTAAAAGGTTCTCCTTTGTCTATTCCGTAGTTGTTGTCAGTAATCCAACGAACACGCATACCTCCAAATGAACCGGTAGTCTGAAATGTGAATTTCATTGTGTACGTTCCACCTTTCTCTGGCGTGAAAGCTTTATCCCAACCTGCTGACCATGGCCACACATTGAAATTATCACCTAACATGATATTTGCACCAGAAAAGCTGTTGCCATCTTCAATTGAATAGACATATACACCGGGAACGTCATCTGACGGTGGTATAAATGTTTGTGCAAAGCCGTATACTGCCATCAGACTACAGGAGAGCAGTAAAAATAAATTTTTTCTCATAAATAATAATAATTTTTTGATGCCTCTGGCCCCGAATCGGCAGGTTATTTAAAATGCAAAAGCGTGGGACTTTAACTATATCTGTTATAGAGGTATTAGACTACCTTTGGAGCAAATAAGTAAGCCCACGCCGGAATTGGCGTGAGCATCGGCACCTACCCTTGCTCCTTTAAGAAATTGTCTAAGTTTCTATAACAAGAATAAAAGCTAACGCTTTTTTCTAAAATGTTTTATTTAGTGCTTGTTAGCACTGATTTTTATTTTATATCATAGGTTAAAATCTTTGATCCTTTCAGTAATTTACTTTTTTATTGTTATTTATTTTTATTTATCAAGTTTTCTATTTCAGCAATAAATTTCTCGGCAGGTTTAAGAAGGGGAATAATGTCAGATTCTTTAACAACAATCCTTAATTTATTTCAATTCCGTCTTTTAATACATTTTTATAAAAAGGCATAAAATTACGTTCTTCCCATTCTTTATTGGTATATAACTTTACACTTATATAAGTTCCATAATTCCATCCCATATCTGCAAATGGATATGCGTATGCATTTTCGTCTTCGTAAGTTATTTTTTCTTTATTCAACAACACAAGTAAATCCCAATCGGAATCGGGGCGAGCATCTCCACGTGCTTGCGAGCCGAAAAGAATTACTTTATCATTCGGCAACAATCGCCGTTTCAAAGCTTGTATTTCGTTGAATATTTGTTGATTCATAAGATTACTGTTCCAAACT
>JAIRVZ010000030.1 GCA_031253625.1 Dysgonamonadaceae bacterium | reverse complement strand
AAAGATAATAAGACTGATATTCTCTTCTGATAAGATACAGAGGTATTTATTCGCCTCGCTTGGCATTTTTAAGATAAATTTCCGATCCCTTATCCAGCCTCTGCAAACTTAGAGCTTTTTTTTTGTGCGTATGTGAAGTGAAAAGGACAACCAAAAGAAAGAATATCAAAAATAATATAAACACAAACATGAAAACAACAATTTTTAAAACACTTTTTATAGCGTTCGTTGCATTTGCAATATCAGTATCTGCACAGGATTCTCCTCAAGAAGAACAAGAAAAACAGCTGACAGCAGAAGAAATGGCTGCCATCCGAACGGAATCAATGACCGTTGAATTAGGGTTGACTCCCGAACAAACAGAAAGGCTTATGGAGGTTAATCTCGAATTTTTCAAAGAGAAAAAAGCAGCAAAAAACAGGAAAGCTTCCGACCATGAATTTATAGGAATGTATGAAATCATGGACGATTCTGTGAAAGTAATACTGAATCAGGAACAGTATACTGATTGGAAAAACCCTCCACGCGGAAGAGGCAATAATAATGGTAACGGCAACGGCAATAATAATGGCGGTAGCAGTGACAGTAACAGTGGTAATGGAAATAACGGAAACAATGGAAATGGTAACAATGGAAATAACAAAAACAATTAAACTCAATACAATTATGAAAAAGACTTTTTTACTTATCGCATTATTTTTATGTGCAGGATTGACAGTACAGGCTCAACTAATTAGGGATTCTCCAATTGAAATAAATTCTCAAATTCAAGATATAAACGCCCCGTCGGGTACGATTTCAATAACCTGTTCGGAATATACGAATAATGTTAATCGGGCTTGGAGTGTGAATATCGGACAAAACAAGAAAGTCAAAATAGAGTATTATATAGATACGGAAGCAAATTATGATAAAGTTTCTGTTTACAGCATTAATACTTCGGGAGCAGCAACATTATTATTTACTGAAAGCGGACGCAGATCAGGAACGAGATATTCCGAATTTATGACTGGGAAAATACATGTCGTGTTTACCTCTGATGCCAGCATTTCCTGTGCCACCGGTTATCCTCAATATACCGGTTTCAACTTATCTTTTAGCGCAGGCGATCCGATAGTTGCTGAAGCAATTAGCGGCAATTTACAGGGTGGGGCACTTCGGGTACAAACTGATTATGGTAATTTGGATTTGGGTCCTCAAAATGCCACCACTGCTCATTTATCAACGGATAGATCTCAGTTTTTGCTAAACAAACCTTTATTCTTGCAAACCGGCACTCTAAGTTCATACAACACATCCAATATGTATTTTCAAACCAATGGAACGAACAGGATGACCGTTCTCAACTCCAATGGCAATGTGGGAATAGGAACCACATCTCCAGCCGAAAAATTGGAAATAAATGGGAGCCTGAAAGCAGCTAACCGCATATATATGGCAGGCGGTCATTTTGTGTTTTGCGGTGGCACTGATGGAAATGGTGTGATAAATTTTGGATCTAAAGGAAACCTATATTTTAGAAGCAATCCTATTATTGGAAGCCCTGATAGTAATCCCACCGAATTAATGATTTTAAAAAGCAATGGAGATCTGGGTATCGGGATAACTGATCCTATCGCTAAACTTGATGTAAGAGGAAATACATATATTTCAGGAAATGTTGGAATTGGCATAACATCTCCATCCCAAAAATTGGATGTTAATGGGGGAATTAGAATTTATGGTGCAGGCGATACAGGTAGTCCAATTGTTATTCATAATGGAGATAAAATACAAGCAGGGCAAGCAAAAGAATGGAAAATATGGAATATGACAGGAACTACTTATGGTAATTCACTTCAATTTTGGGCTTATGATCAAACCGGTTGTTCAGGCGGACTTTGTGCAAGTCGTTTAACATTAATGGATAACGGCAATGTAGGTATTGGCACTACCAATCCCGGTGTCAAACTTGATGTAAACGGTGTTATCCGTGCTCACGAAGTTAAAGTTTGCCTCAGCCAAGGTTGCGATTATGTTTTTGCAGATGATTACTCCTTAATGAGTCTAAATGATTTGGACAATTTTATCAAGACTAATAAACACTTACCTGATGTGGTTCCTGCTGCCGAAATGGAAACGGAAGGAATTAATCTAAGTGAAATGAACGCCTTGTTGCTGAAAAAAGTGGAAGAATTGACGTTATATGTAATTCAACAACAACAAGAAATAAATCTTTTGAAAGAAAAGATACTTCAAAAATAAGAAAGGGTATGAATTATGAAAAAGAAAACAATAATTTGCCTTTTATTAATTTTGGGGCTTAATTTTTCAGATCATATTATGGCACAGATAAGTTATGGAGGAGAACCTATAACGCTGAGAAGTTCACATAATATGCTTAGAGGAGGGTTAAATCAAAATTTCGGAACAAATACTATCTTTATACCGGATTTGAATAAAGTTCAAATTCAACGAGAACTTGACGACATGAGAGGGTCATGTGAAAGTTGTAGAAGTAGTTCGTTTTATGGAAAAGAAGTAGAACTAAATATTAATTTTTTTGAGGAAGCTAATTCATATCAAACAGAAGACAGCATAAAAGTTTGGACTTTGCATTTGTCATCCAATGAAGCTGAAGGTTTTCAATTGATATTCAATAACTTTAGGTTGGCTGAGGGAAGTCGAATGTTTGTTTATAATGAAGATAAAACAATGATACTTGGGGCATTTACGTCCAAGAATAACAGAGATTGTAATACTTTTATTACTCAGAATATTAACGGAAACAGTATTTATATTGAATATTCAGAACCTTTAGATAGTGAAGGAAGTATGATTATGTTAGAAAAAGTCGTATATATTTTCAGTAAATGTTTTCGAAGCAAAGGGCCTTTTGTTGAGGGAGACCAAGGTGCGGCTTCATGTCAGATAAATACATCTTGCCCTCAAGGTAATGGATATGATATCGAAATCAAATCAACAGCTCTTATTTTAATCAAAAAAAACAATAATTACTGGGGACATTGTTCAGGAGTTCTTATCAATGACGGTAATAATTATTTTGGAAGGACAAAGCCATTTTTTCTTACAGCTAATCATTGTTATGAAATGATTGATGAAAAAACAGGAAAAACAACATTCTCTGATCCGAAAAATTGGTTATTTTTATTTAGACATGAAGCCTCTACTTGTAACAGTAACGGTTCAGATGTTCCCAATAACACGACAAAATCAGCTTTGGGAGCTAGCATTTTGTTACGTGATGAACAGTCTGCAAGTGCTGACTATATGTTATTGGAGTTAAATAATAATATAACTGATATAAGTAAGTATGATGTTGTTTTTGCCGGGTACGATTATAATGACTCTTTTGTTCCACCCGGTTATAACTTTCAACCTATTATAGCAGTTCACCATCCTAAAGGAGATGTAAAAAAAATATCTATAAGTACTAATCCTGCTAAACATAGCGGTTGGAATCAAGAAGGAGACAATTATTGGGATGTTTCATTTACAACAGGTTTTAAAACAGAGCCGGGTTCATCCGGATCACCATTATTTAATAATGAACATCGAGTTGTTGGAATTTGCAGTGGTGACGTTCATACAATTACATGTAATGACCCACAGGAAAAATGGAAAACATTGTATGGAAAATTATCAAAAGCTCAAAATGCGTGGATTGGCAGTTATTTATTCGGTTATACTTCTGATCATTTTATTTTTCCTACTGATGAACCTACAAATCCTAACCCAACAAATTTTAAATTGAAAGAATATTTTATTACAAATTTGATACTTAATGAACCTATACAAATAGATGCACTAATAACAAATCTACCAATAGGAAGTGAGGGAACAAAAGTTCGATGGGAATTGAGAATAAATAAATATCCGGGAGATTTTAAGTCTGACTATCTATGCTCAGAGAGTGATTTTGTTCATTGTGAAACAGGTTATTCTGAAATTTTCAGATATGATAAATATGCACCTTCTACAGTTCGTGCAAAATATAAATTTAGAAATGTTATATTAGATGCAAAAGGATATTATTATACAAGTCTAAAAATCAGTACTGAATTGAATAATTATGAAGATGTATTTGAAAGAATACTTTATATAAATATTGATGATCGAAAAAATCGTTGTATAGATGTTGACTTGGAAGTTTATAATCCGAAAAAGAAATATGCTTTAGGAGAAAGTATTTGGATTAAAGAAGTGTTGTGGTTTAAAGATACAAAAGTTACAAATAGTCTTGATCCTGGTCCTTGTCATGGTGGTTGCGAAATAGTAAGATGGTCAGGTTATAGTGTAGCTTCTCAGTTGTGTTCACCTCATTATCTTGGTGTAGGGAAACTGTCTTGGGAAAAAAATGGTATAACTTTAGAGACTGAGAGTTACACTACAATTGCCGAGTATTCTGATATATTTCCGGGAGTATATTATGAACCTATAGGCTATCGAGAATTTTCATTAGATAGTCCGGGACTTAATACAATTGTATTAAAAGTTTTTTTGGGTAATTTTAACGGCTGGATTCTTACGGAAGATAAGAAAGACCTTATACCAAATCCTTCATCAAGTCAATTTTATATTGATGAGAGCTTATATAGTGATAAGTCCTCCAGTAAATCCGTAAGTTTTATAGTTGCAGATTGTAGTGGACATGTAGTCATATCTAGTATTAATGACCCATTATTATCTCTTAAAGAAAGCATGTATAAAGATATAGGCAAAGGAACTATTGAGATTCAAAATGTGAAATTTGAAGATGGTAAACATTATGAAGTGGAGGCTTACGAAACAATAATTTTAAAGCCGGGAACTGTAATTAAAGAAGGCACAAGTTTTCACGCAAAAATTAATCCTATATGTTTAAGTTCAAACTCAAGTTCACTAAGAAGTTCAATCGTGTCTAATTCGGACGAAGAATTTGAGGAAGATAAAATAACTGCGGAAAATAACAGAATATTTAATGTGAACGAAGAAATTAGGATATATCCCAATGTGACAACTGGAATAGTTAATATAATAATATCGGATAACTCTGTAATTAATAGTGTAAAAATATACGATATGTGGGGTAGATTATTGTATAATAATAGTAACTTTGGAAACAATTCAATATTGGATTTATCGTATTTTAATGAAGGTATGTATATTCTGAAGATTTTTTCAAACGTAGGAGAAACGAATCATAAAATTATAAAAAGAAAATAATTTGAAATAGTATGAAAACCATATATTTTAGATTAATAATCTGTTTCATTCTTCTATTAACAATAGGAGCATGCTCTACTTTTTTTAATGGTGCAAGTTTTCAGGCAACAGAAATAGAAGAGCCGGTTAAGAATGATAGTATTATTATGCGATGTAAAGTGAATTATGTAAAAGTTAATGCTGTTGAAAAAATGTATTTTCCTTATATGGGCAAAATATCAACATTAAGTTTGAATTATAATGAAAACTATGCAGGTTTTGCGAGTTGTAACCGTTTTTTTGGAAAATACACTATTGACGGACAAAATATCAGTTTTCAATATGCAACATCAACATCAGTAGCTTGTTCTGAATACATAATTGAAAAAGCAGTTTTTACTGCTTTATACAATGTTAATAATTATACTATTAAAGATAAACAACTGTTATTAAAGCGAGATGATGAAATACTGATAGTTTATGATATAGAGTAGTCATATACAAATAAGATTTACAACAATGAGACAATTATTAATAATTATTGGAACAGCAATTTTTCTTTGGGGATGTGAAAAGGACACATCCCTTGAGTCTAATGAGAAAAAAACAAATCTTATCAAAATTATTACTTATAGTTCTTTTGATAAAACAAATGTATCCGGAATGATGGCATTTGATTATGATGATGAGAATAATTTGATAAAAGAAACTTACTACCCGGGAGAATCAATATATCCTTTGATTTATTCAATATTTGAATATGTAAACAACAAGAAAAAAGTAGAATTGATATATACTTCTGCGGGTAGTTCAGAATCCGGTACTCCGTTGTTTAATCTATCCCGAAAAGTTACTTTCTTCTACGATGGAGATAAGTTGATAAGAGAAGAACCGAGTCTTCCTTATACAGGGGAAGTGTGGAACTACACCGAATACAAGTATGATGAACGTGGAAATTTAATCCGTGAATCAAGGATACAAGTTGCCCCATATTTTAATTGGACAACAGAATATTTTTATGATTCTAATAATTTCAAAACAAAAACAGTTCGTTTTGATGATAAATACTTGAATATTATTGGCTATACAGAGCACTATTATTCAAGCGGATTACTTTCAAACGAGAAAGACTATAATTCTCAAAAAGTATTGTGTAGTGAATTTGATTATACATACAATTCCGAAGGCAAACTAATTGAGAAAACAGAAACCCAAAATGGAGAAACCAAAGTTTTAGAATCTATAAGTTATTCTGATTCTTTCATATCCGAAAGAATTATTTACGATTGGGATTATAGGTGGGGTTATAGATTTTTGGGTGTTGAAGTATATGTATATGAGTAATTATTATTTGTAAAAAAGAGGCTGCCTTACTAATTGTGAGACAGCCCCCGTTCGTCGTAGCGTGTTGAATATGAAATGCTTGCGCTCGGAATAGTCTCTGACTATTTCGGGGTATGGTGGCTATTTTGGTGTTGCATGGACGGTTGGATGGGAAAGCGGAAGACTCATTACTCATACATCTTGGTATCAAAGAGCTAAATTTAATCTTATTTATAGCTATTGGGAAAGTCGTGTAGGACCACCATCTCCTGTCAATGTCGCAAGGTGGGAATATTTTTATAACAATTACAGACCATGATACATGTATTATATAATTATTACTATTTATATTGTAAAAAAAATAAAGGAGATACATTTCCGCATGTGACAGCAATATTGTTATTGGCAGCTGTTCTGCTTTCTCCAACCCTTCTAATTGCAGGTATTTGTCATAAATTTTTTGATTCATTTTACTTAATTATATGCATTCAAATACTTCTTTTGGGAATATTGTTATATTATTTTTTAGGGAATGGTCGATATAGAAAAATAATAGAAGCACAACCAATGTTTTTTAACAATCATAAACTGACTAAAATTTTAGTAGTTTTTATATCATTGTTTTTGTTTTTTCTTGGAATTTTTGGAGCAATTTATATTAAAGAATATTTTTTATGAATAATAAAGAAGAGCAAGAGGTAGATACGAATGTAAACGAGTGGTCATTGAAAAAAATATTGATTAGGCTGGTTGCCTATCCATTTTGTTTATTTATGGTAGGGGCAGGTGTTTTTTTATTATTGCGACCAATAAATTGGAAATCCGGATTTGCAGGAATTGGGCTCATATATTTCGGTACATTCTATTTGTACATTGATTTAAAAATTATACTTAAAAAAAGTAATCATAAAAATTAATAAATAGTATGAGAGTAAAATTTTTAATATTTTGTTTTGTTATTATCGCACAGAGTATCGTTGCGCAAGATTTTTATTTTTCTCAACAGGATTATTTTTATATTCCTAAAAATAAAAAACATCAACCCTATACGCGGCTTGCTCTTAGTGCAGGCTATGCTTATCGTATTGGAGATATTGGAGGTAACGATCTGGATGCAGAAAAATTCGCAGAAAAATTCAGACAAGGGTTTCATTTGGATAGTGAACTGCAATATTTATTCCATAAGAACTGGGGAATAGGTCTTATAGTGAATCATGTGAGACAATCAGCCTCAGCAGAAGATATATATATTCCTTTAGTTAGACGAAAGCTTAATTATTACAAAGAATCGCATGCACTAACATTTTTGGGTCCGGAAGTTTTGCTTTACGAAGAAACAAAGAGATGGCTTTGGATGTTTTCTGTAGGAACAGGACCGATATTTGTTCACGTCAAAATGAAAATAAATGATACTGAACAGATAGGAACTTCTGTCAATTGGGGAATAAACTATGGTGCCGGAGTACAATATAAATTTTCATACGATTTTGCAGCAGGAATAAAGCTCTCAATGACAGGAGGCGTTACGGAATCATTAAGGTTTAAGGAACAGACAATTGATTTTGACAATCCTATTTCATTAGGGAATTTTATGTTTTCGGCTTATTGCAGTTTCAGACTTAACTCGGGAGATTCCTCTGTCCGCCGTAGTGTACGAAAATGAGATTAAAGCATTTTTTGAAGTTTACCCCCCCGTTCGTCGTAGCGTGTTGAATATGAAATGCTTGCGTTCGGAATAGTCTCTGACTATTCCGAACGCTAAGCGCAATAGCCTACGCTTAGCAGAGTATTATTTAGGATATTATCAAAAATATTATTAATGATATTGAAAAAAATATTATAAATGATATTATAAATGATATTATAAATTTTCATGCACTTTTAATGACGAAAAACTCTTAAAATGTTATGCGTAATATTTTGATATACAAATAGATAGTTAAGATAATAGGCGAGAGCCTTGTTTATCTCAAAAACATTGATTTACTTTGATGTGTTTTTGATAATTTAATTGTCTAATTTTAATCTTTTTACGCATGAAAAACAATCTAACAAAAATGATTTTTGCGTTGCTGTTTGGCGTCTTTTTCCTGACAAATGCAAATGCAGCTGTCAATGTGAAGACAGAGGAAATCCCTACCGATGAATGGGGAAATGTTTTATTAAGTAGTTATGAAAACTATCCTGATGATGCGAAAGTAATCTTTTTATTTGAGAGAAACGGAATGGGAGTTGGTTGGGGGTTTGGAAATATAAGACCCATCAATAGTTGGGATGCTGTACCTCCGGTTCCGGTAAGCTATGAACTGGTTGACCCTTCTTCCAGTGCAACTGAAGAAATCTCGATTCAACTCACTATTGCAGATTTGAAAGAGTTTGCAAAAGTTGATGGAGAGTACTATGTTGACCAATATACTCAAAAAGGACTCTCTATAGCCCTTTGGAACGGGCCTACACTGACAAGTATAACTGTGGAGGTGGTATTGCCGGAAATTTTTACACTGGAAATCCCAATCATAGACGGAGTCCATGTTTTATTAAGCAATTATGAAAACTTTTCTGATAATACAATTGTAATTTTTGAGTTTACCGGTAACATGCAAGGTGCCGGTTGGGGTTTTGGTGAGATTCTTCCCATCGACTATTGGGATCCTCCAACAGAAAATAAAATTCCGTTAAAGGTACCCGATGGTGCACCTGAAGAATTCTCTATCCAATATACAGTTGCACAATTGAAAGATTTTGCAAAGGTTGATGGTGTTTATCATGAGGGCAACGATGGACGAAAAGGAATTTCTTTAAACCTTTGGGGCGGTCAGACGCTAGCAAGTGTATTTGTAGAACTGCATAAAGCATTACCGGAAATCCCAGTCAGAGATGGGGTTCATATTTTATTACAGGATTATGAAAATTATCCTAATGATACAGAAGTAACTTTTGAGTTTACTGAAAATACATTCGCAGTTAATTGGGGTTTTGGCGAAATTCTTCCCATCGACTACTGGAATGGATCTCCGGTAAAACATACGTTAAGTGTTCCCGTAGGTGCAACTTCCGGAGGTACAACTAATGATAACTTCTCTCTCCAATTTACAGTTGCACAATTAAAAGATTTTGCAAAAATTTATGGTGTTTATCATGAAGGCGACGGTGGACGAAAAGGAATCACATTAAACCTTTGGGCTGCAAAATTGTCAAGAGTAATCTTAGAAAATGGAGAAACTCTTTGGACAGGTGCTGCTAACGACCAATGGACTGACGCAGGCAACTGGAATTCAGCTGTGATTCCACTCGGGGCCAACAATGTGATTATTCCTGCCAATGTACCAAATTATCCGATTTTATCCGATAATGTTCTTGTAAAAAATCTTATAATAAGTGAAGGTGCTGCCATTGACTTGAACGGAAAAACATTGAAGGTTACCGACAAAATTAAAGTCAAATCTAATGTTGTAGCGGAAAAATGGCTGGCTGTGGGTTTCCCCTTCAGTATTAATAGCCTTTTCAGCGAATGGTTTGATGAGGAAGGTTGGGATGCCAATCTTTATCCTTACAGCGAAACGCCTTATGAACCGGGGTTCCACGGTGACTTCTGGATGAAACACCATACCGGCTCGGAAAGTCCTTTCGATTTCATTCAAGAATGGACAGCAGGTAAAGGACACATCATTCATTTTCCCGACTGGTTTGATGAAACTGACGGACACAACCGAATTATCTACATTTCGGCAGATAATCAGACTATTACCGACAGCGAAATAACGGTTACGGAGGAATACAAACTCGTGGCAAATACTAAATTGAAAACACAGAACTTGATTCAAGGAGCCGACAACAAATATTATTACAAGTTGAACAACGAAGGAACAACATTTGTAAAACCTGTCGCAAACGCTCCTGTTGCTATTGCTCCTTTCGAGGCAGTTCTTGCCATATTGGTAAGCGATCCAAGTATGTTGCGCAGCAGTCTCGGTATAGACGAAACTACAGCAATCATCAATACTAAAATACAAGACAATGATCCTGTTGTTTCGGAACACTATTACACTTTGCAAGGTATTTTGGTTGAAAAACCGGCGGCAGCAGGTGTTTATATTGTGCGCCAAACTTTGCAGTCGGGACAAGAGAGATCTATCAAAATAATACATAACTCTAAATAATGAATACAGCTATGAAAAGTAGAAAATATATGGTAGCAGTCCTCTTATTCTTTTTTATGACAGGACAAGTGTATGCGTATGATACGATGAAAGAAAATACGGAAGGTTGGTTACAGTCAAGTAGTTCGGCTTCCGGCAGTCGGCCGGGTATAACCACTACAGACGCACCGATAGATCCGGCAATTCCGGTGGGTAGTGGCTTGTATATCTTACTTGTCGGTAGTTTGGCTTATGCAGGCTGGGCTTATCGCAAGAAACAAAAACAATAAACCGTTTCGTTTCTATTGTGAATAGTTTTTAAAAGTAAATAAAATGAACCTCAAGAGTCTTTGTTTGACTTTTGGGGTTCATTTTATTTTGAAACAGTCGGATTGCGTTTCGACAATGTGCCGTTTTTCTGAAATTACATGATAACTTCAACCGTATTTACCGAACCAACAGGTTGCATCGGAATGATATTACCGTTTACCTCTTTACCGTTAATCGTTAATCGTTTTATTCCTTTCATTGCACCGTTGTTTTTCACCTCGATTTTATAGGTTGCTCCGCGGAATTTACGTGAAACGTTGAATCCTTTCCAATCGGCAGGAATACAAGGATTTACTTCCAATCCGTTGTAAGCAGGTTTGATACCTAAGATAAATTGAGTGATGGCATAGTAGTTCCAAGCTGCTGTTCCGGTCAACCAAGAGTTTTTCGCCTCGCCCGGTTTGGCAGCGTCCTTACCGGCAATCATTTGCGCATAAACGTATGGTTCTACTTTGTGTAGTTCTGAAATTTCTTCGGTATAAGAAGGACATATCTTGCGGAAATAATCCCATGCCATATCGCCACGACCTAAGATTGTTTCGGCAATGATAATCCAAGGATTGTTGTGGCAGAAGATACCCGCATGTTCTTTGTAACCGGCAGGGTAAGAAGAAATTTCTCCGTATTCAACGATGTATTCGGTAAATGCAGGATTGTTCAACACAATACCGTGTTCGCAATCAAGATATTTTTTAACCGAATCCAGCGATTTTTTGACCATGCCTTCTTCCATTCCGATTTCGGCCATAGCGCACCAACCTTGCGATTCGATGAAGATTTTTCCTTCTTTGTTTTCGTTGCTACCGATTTTTTTGCCGTAATAATCATAAGCACGCAAGTACCAATCTCCGTCCCAACCGTGTTTTTTAACGGCTTCGACCATCATATCGATAAAATTTTGCGCACGATCGGCCTCTTCAAGCTGACCGATTTGGCGGCAAAGTTCAACGTAATCGCGACCACAAACTACGAATAGTCCGGCAATCATCAATGATTCGGCTTTTGAACCTTCGGTTTTGTTTTCGGTTGTTTGGAATGATTCGTTCGGATCCCACGAGAAACAGTTTAAGTTCAGACAGTCGTTCCAGTCGGCACGTCCGATAAGCGGCAACATGTGAGGTCCGAGATTATTGATAACATGGTCGAACGAAACGGTTAAGTGACGGAAGAGTGTTTCTTCGCTACCCGGTTGATTATCAAATGGAACCGGTGCATCCAAGATGGAGAAATCACCCGATTCTTTGATGTAAGCAACAGTTCCGAAAATTAACCACATCGGGTCGTCGTTGAATCCGCCGCCAATGTCGTTGTTACCGCGTTTGGTAAGCGGTTGATATTGGTGATAACATCCACCGTCCGGGAATTGAGTAGAGGCGATGTCGATGATTCTTTCGCGTGCGCGTGCCGGAATTTGGTGTACGAAACCAACCAAGTCTTGGTTTGAATCGCGGAATCCCATACCGCGCCCGATGCCCGATTCGAAGAATGATGCCGAACGGGAGAAGTTGAAGGTAATCATACATTGGTATTGATTCCAGATGTTTACCATACGGTCAAGTTTCTCTTCTCCGCTTTTCAATACATAAATGTCGAGCAAGTTGTCCCAATATGCACGCAATTCCATAAATGCAGCATCCACTTTGGCAGCAGTATCGAATTTGGCAATCGTTTCTTTTGCCGGTTTTTTGTTGATGACATTTTTTGATTCCCATTTATCATCGCGGCTTTCAAATTCAACGTATCCCAATACGAAAACAAACTCTTTGCTTTCTCCCGGTTGCAATTCTACTTCGATGTAGTGCGATGCGATTGGCGACCAACCGTGTGCAAACGACATATTTGGTTTGCCGACCATTACGGCTTGCGGTTCGCTAAATTCGTTATAAAGGCCGATAAATGATTCACGGTCGGTATCATATCCTTGAATTGGAGCGTTTACGCTGTAATAAGCGTAGTGATTACGTCTTTCTTTGAATTCTGTTTTGTGGTAAAGGGTAGAGCCTTCGATTTCGACTTCTCCGGTAGAAAAGTTGCGTTGGAAATTTTCCATATCGGTTGCAGCATTCCACAAACACCATTCGGCAAAAGAGAATAATTTGATTTTTTTTGCCTCTTTGTTTTTGTTGGTTAATTTTACCTTTTGAACTTCGGCTAATGTTTTCAACGGAACGAAAAATAACGTTTCGGCCTCGATACCGTTTTTTTCTCCGGTGATGATGGTATAGTTCATCCCATGGCGGCACTCGTATTTGTCTAATTCTGTTTTACAAGGTTTCCAACCCGGAGACCAAACTATCCCGTTGTCGTTGATGTAGAAATAGCGCCCGCCGTTATCCATCGGCACGTTGTTGTAGCGGTAGCGGGTGATGCGACGGAATTTGGCATCCTTGTAAAAAGAATATCCACCGGCAGTGTTAGAGACTAAAGAAAAGAAATCTTCGTTTCCCAAATAGTTGATCCAAGGCCACGGGGTACGTGGGTTTGTGATAACGTACTCGCGACGTTGATCATCGAAATATCCGAATTTCATACGATAAATATTTATTAATTATTAATTGTTAATTATCAATTGCTTTTCAAGTGTTCCGTTATTTTTTGCTTTAATTTTCTTCTTGAGTTCTCCGGTCAGTTTAATGTTGTTTGCTTTGTCTGCGACATAATCCAGTATCGTATTCCACGCATACAGGGCAGCTGCTTTTGAGTCGTTTCCTTGCTCCGGATTTTCTATACTGAACTTAGTCATGGCAGCAGTGAAAACAGCCAAAACATTGCCTTTTGCATCTAAGATTGGAACGACATTTTTATCTATATGATAGATGTAGTTAGGCGTTTTTGCCATCCATCTTATTACCGTTTCGATGGCATATTTACGATTCATTTCTTTGTCATTAACCGGAGTTGAAAGGATATAATTATCACAAATCAAAATTTGAGGTTCCATTAAGCGGCAGTCGATTTCATTATTCAACTCTACATTTTGCAATTGGTTGAAATTTTCGGGTTGGTATATAGGAGGAATAAATTCTCTTGCAACTGCGGCAAAAAGAGAATCTTTTCCTTCCTTTTTTAGATAATAATATGCAGCTTTCAGGTATTCCTTACAGTCACGAGCTCGGTCAGACTCTTGGACAGAATAAATCATATAAGCATGTTTCATCAAACGAGCAGTCGTTACATAATCGTTATCCGAAAGGCTGATAAGACCCAATCCGAAATACCCTTCCGGATCATCCGGATAATACCTGATTAATTTGGCATAAGTAGATAAAGCCTTTTCAGAATTACCATTTGCCAAATAAGATGCTGCCGAGTCGAGCATCTCTTTATAGAGCGACGGATTTTTCTCAATCAAATATCGTGTCGCAGAACAATTCTTATATAACATATCAAGATAATCGGCAAAAGTGGTTTGGTCACCGGCACTGACATCTTCCTGAATATTCTTCGGATTGGAATAATCTTGCATTATTTTTTGTTTGGAGATACCGTCTTCTGCCAATGAATGATATAATGCTTTTATCAAACAGGAGTTAACAATAGAATCGATACTGTCGCCTTCGGCATTATAGATGCAACTGCAAGCTTTCATAACCACATCCTCATCGTAAGTTTGTGCGATGAGAACTTGTGAAATACAAATCAGAAATATTGTAAGTGTCTTTTTCATTTTTCTTGCAAAAATACATATTTTATTCGTTTTTATTGATACATTTGTCCCATTATAATCAAACCCCAAAAATCAAAATTGTCATGGAGAAAATAATGCAATTCAATCAGGTAGAAGAAAAGATTCTAACCATCCGTAATCAGAATGTAATATTAGATAGCGATGTTGCTATTTTGTATGGTGTAGAAACCAAAGAAATCAATCAAGCAGTAAAAAACAATCCCGCAAAGTTTCCAAGAGGATACATTATTCCACTAAATAAAGAAGAGTGGTCAAATTTGAAGTCAAAATTTTTGACTTCAAATAGAGGTGGTAAAAAAAAATTACCTAAATGTATTTACCAAAATTCGGGAATTATCACATACTATTGCCGAATTATCGCGAGTTTCGGAAGAGCCCAAACAAAAATCTCTGATGCAAAAGAGTGGAGAAATTATCACTGGTATTCTTAGCGACGATATGCAAGTAACCGATACAGAAACAAGTATCGAAATCAATTTTGCTTTGATGAAATTCAAACATTCTGTCAGACAAAATAAAAAATAAATTACGGGATTACTTATTTCGTTAATAATCAAACCTCAAAAGCCAAAATAATCATGGAAAGTTTATTTCATTATGTTTGGAAACACAAGCTATATAATGCCGAATCTTTCTCAACATCTTCCGGAATACCGGTTTTAGTTATCGACCAGGGAATTCACAATACCCATGCAGGACCCGATTTCTTCAATGCAAAAATACGTCTTGGTAACGAAACTTGGGCGGGAGATGTAGAAATGCACCTTTGCTCTTCCGATTGGGTTAAACACGGGCATCATACCGACAAAGTGTATAATTCTGTAATTCTTCATGTGGTAGAAAATATCGACATGGAAATTCAATCTGAAAACGGACACAAAATACCTCAATTGGTTTTGCAAATTCCGCCAAAGGTTAAAGAAAACTACGAATATCTTTTAAACAGAAACACATTGATTCCGTGCTTGTGTCAAATCAGAGATGTCCCGAATCTTTATTTGACAGATTGGTTGAATGCGTTACTTATCGAACGCTTGGAAAGGAAAACCAATGATTTATTCAAATTATTAAAAGATTACAAAGATGGTTGGGGAGATGTATTCTATATCACATTATCCCGAAATTTTGGATTCGGAATCAATAACGACGCTTTCGAGCGTTTAGCAAGAAATCTACCTTTAAGGTATGTGATGAAACATAAAGATTCCTTGTTGCAAGTCGAGGCATTATTCTTCGGACAAGCAGGTTTGCTCAACGAAGACGATGATAAAGACGATTATTATCGCTCTTTGAAAAAAGAATACGATTTCTTGCGAAAAAAATTCAAGCTGAATCCCTTGGAATCACATATTTTCAAAAGCCTGAGAATTAGGCCGAGCAATTTTCCCCACATCAAGATTGCTCAATTGGCAACATTGGTGCGAACACAAGAATCTCTTTTTTCCAAAATGCTCGAAACAGACGACATACAATCTTTACGAACCCTTTTTATTGCCGAATTAAGCGAATATTGGGATACGCATTATCTGTTTGGAAAAACTTCTTCCGAACGAAAGAAAATAATCGGCTTGTCGGCTCAAAATGCAATTCTTATCAATACCGTCGTACCTGTTTTATTCACTTACGGAAAAATAAAACGCCAACCGGTTTTGCAGGAAAGAGCTATTCAATTATTGGAGTCGATTAAACCCGAATGCAATTATATAGTCAATGAATTTGCAAAAGTTGGTATCATGCCTGTTCATGCGGGAGATTCGCAAGCGCTGATTCAACTTCAAAAAGAATATTGCGAAAAAAAGAAATGCGTATTTTGCCGGATTGGTCATAAACTTTTGTCAAAATAGCAATATTGTCACGCTAAACTTGTATTTTTGTCAATTGAAATTTTAAATATGATTGATAAGTATATTTCACGAATAAAAGAGACTTTATTTGCAATTGTAGCAATCTGTTTTGCGGTTTGCGGTTTATATGCGTGTGCCAGCATGGGAAGTCCGGGTGGAGGAGCTTATGATATTACACCTCCTCGTTTTGTTTCAAGTACTCCTGAACCTAATGCTATCGGATTTACCGGTAATAAAATAGAGATTATTTTCGATGAGTTGATAGTGTTAGAAAAACCGTCTGAAAGAGTCATTATCACACCACCTCAAAAACAACTTCCAATCATCCGTGCTCTGGGTAATAGAATCAAGATAGAATTAAGAGATACCCTTTGGCCGAATACAACTTACACCATTGATTTTACAAATGCTATAGCCGATAATAACGAAAAAAATGTATTGGAAGGTTTCACTTTCGCATTTTCAACCGGAGAAACAGTCGATTCGCTGATAATTGCAGGACGTTTATTAAATGCCGAGAATTTGGAGCCAATGCCTAGTATTGTCATCGGATTGCATACCAATTTGGAAGATTCGGCTTTTATAACCGAAATTTTCAGAAGAACAACAAGAACCAACGACCAAGGTGATTTTTGGGTGCGGAATGTGAGCCCGGGAACTTACCGGATTTTTGCGCTTAATGATTTGAATCGAAGTTATAAATTTGACCAGCCGGACAAAGCTATTGCCTTTTACGACAGCCTGATTGTTCCGACTTTCAGACATGAAATTCGTATGGATACCGTTTGGACAGATACTCTCAAATTAGCAATAGACACGATTATAGAAACTCCATACACGCGTTTTTTGCCCGATGATATTCTTCTGTTTTTGTTTCAAGAAGACTTTGTGAGGCAATTTATGTCGCGACCGGAACGTAATGAGGCACACAAATTTACACTCCCGTTTAATGCCCCGGTTGACTCACTACCGGAAATCACCTTATTCGACAGAGAAGAATCCGGAGAATGGTATATTCGGGAGATTTCCCAAGACCGTAAAAACATTATCTACTGGATTACCGATTCGTTAGTAATCCAAAGAGATACGCTAAAGTTAGAGGTTAATTACCTGAAAACCGATTCGATGAATCTTTTAAGTTCTTTCACAGATACATTGAAATTGGTTCAAAGAGTTAAACCGCAACCTCCCAAACTGAAAAAAGGAGAAGAACCGAAAATCGTTTTTCTGGATATTAATATATCCGGAAGTACCTCAATGGATGTTTTCGATACACTGAAAATAACATTTTCCGAGCCGTTGTTAAACTTCGACCCCCGATTAATTAAGATAGAAGAAAAGGTCGACACTTCGTGGAAAGTGCAGAATTTCCCGATTCTTGCCGACAGCCTGAATCCCCGTTCTTTTTGGGTCAATAAAAAATGGCCCTACGAAAAAGAATACCGAATAAGTATTGATTCGGCCGCATTTACAAGCATTTACGGCAAATGGAATGATAAAAAAGAACACAGAATCAAATTCAAAAGAGAAGAAGATTACGGACATTTATATGTTGCAATTGAAGGAGATGGTGGGATTCCCGGAGTCGGTGAATTGTTGGATGGCTCCGATAAGGTTGTGAGGCGTGCAATCTTGCGAAACGGAGAACTCTCATTCCCGAACCTTAAGCCGGGGAAATATTATCTTCGCTATATCGTTGATTGGAATGGAAACGGACGATGGGACACCGGAAATTTCAGGGAAAGACGACAACCCGAACCGGTTTTTTATTATCACGAGTTTTTCGACATCCGGCAAAATTGGGAAGTAGAACAAACTTGGAATATTCATGAAATTCCCATTATACAGCAAAAGCCTTTAGAAATAACGAAAAACAAACCCCAACAAAAAAGTACAAATAGAGCGAAATATGAAGAATATAATCAGAAACTTAATGAAAAGAAGTAAAGCCTTTGGTGTATTCGTTGTAAGCATATTGGTTTACTCTTCGACCTTGTTTGCACAGCAAGATTTACCGTTTCAATCGGGAGAACAATTGGATTTCTCTATCCAATATAAATATGGAATTGTGATGGTCAAAGCCGGTACTGCCCAGTACTCAATAAAAGATCATATATTTAGAGGAGAACCGGCTATCAGAACCTCTTTGTCATTCAAAACAGTCGGGGTTGTAGATGCGGCCTACAGGATGAAAGATACGTTGTATACTCATTTTACTCCGGAGTTAATCCCGGTCTTCCATCGAAAATATTTGAATGAAGGAAAAACAAGTTATATCGAAGATATTGATTACAAGAATTTTTCGACAACTTCAACTACAGTACGATCCAAAAGAGTTAGAGATGGAGATGTGAGATTCGACACATTGCTCACGGCAAAAGGTGTCGGATATGATATGTTGGGTATTTTTACTTTTGTCCGAACATTGGATTATTGCGACTTGAAACCGGGAGATACATTTGGTTTGACTACTTTTGTCGGCAGAGACGTGGTTCCCATGAGCGTAAGATACATTGGGCAAGCCTTTTTAGATAAAGGCTCCATAAAATATAAAGCATTAAAATTCGGAATCGACATCATCGACCCTGCTTTCACAGAACCTAAAAATGCAATGGAAGTATGGATTAGCGATGATCAAAACCATATTCCCCTCAAACTGCGTGCAAAATTAAAAATCGGTGCGGCCGAGGCCGAATTAACTTCGACAAAAAACTTGAAATATCCGTTTGATGCTAAAATAGAGATTCCAAAATAAATTTTGGTTACCGTGTACCTCCAAAATACAAATCCAACATCTGTTTGGCAGCGACAAACGAACTGATTTCGGAATTTAGCACCTGTTGTTCCTTGATTTTCAACGCTTTTTCGATGTTTTCGTTTTGGTAAAAATTGGATTTCAGTTGTTCATTAATACTTTCATACATCCAGTATTTGGCCTGATTGTTCCGTTTGAAATCAAAATATCCGTTGGCTTTTACGAAAGAGAAATACTCATCGACCATTTGCCAAATTTCGGGGATTCCGATTTTATAATATCCCGAATAAGTTAATACTTTGGGTAACCATTCGGAGTCGGGCATGGGGAAAAGATGCAGTGCATTTTTAAATTGAGTGGCAGCTAATTTGGCTTTATCAACATTACTTCCATCGGCCTTATTGACAATAATTCCGTCGGCCATTTCCATGATTCCGCGTTTAATTCCTTGCAATTCATCACCGGTTCCGGCTAATTGGATTAAGAGGAAGAAGTCGACCATAGAGTGTACGGCCGTTTCCGATTGCCCTACACCGACAGTTTCTACGAAAATCGTATCAAATCCGGCAGCTTCGCAAAGAATAATTGTTTCGCGGGTTTTGCGTGCGACACCTCCCAGAGAGCCTGCCGACGGTGAAGGGCGGATAAAAGCGTTAGGCTCGCGTGACAGTTCTTCCATCCTCGTTTTGTCGCCCAAAATACTGCCTTTCGTGCGCTCGCTACTTGGGTCTATTGCCAAAACTGCTAATTTTCTGTTTTTATCGTGGATAAGATGCATCCCGAAAGCATCAATCGAAGTACTTTTTCCGGCACCCGGAACGCCTGTGATACCGATACGTTGAGAATTCCCCGAATAAGGAAGGCATTTTTCAATAATTTCCTGAGCAATCTGTTGATGTTCGTATTTACTGCTTTCGATCAAAGTAACAGCTTGACTCAATAAAGTAATATTCCCCTTCAGGATATTCTCTATATATTCCGAAGGGGTATAAGCTTTACGTTGTTTCTTTTTTAAATACGGATTGATGGAAGGCGGTTGTACAATCCCTTTATTTACAGCCAACCCGGCATATTGAGGGTCATTTTCCGGATGATGCATCATTATTTTTTAGCCGGCTCAATGCTTACAGGGTTTTGTTTAAGCTGCACATCAACTGGTCTGGATTGTTGCGTATTAGTAGCAGATTTTGACGCTACTTGACCTCTAATGTGTACTACTAAAGGAGCTTCTTGAGCATTTGAATAAATAGAAACCGATTTGGAGATAGGGCCAATACGATTTTTAGTCATATAAGAAACTTTAACGGTTCCTGTTTTTCCCGGTTCAATCGGTGTTTTTGTCCAATCGGGAGTAGTGCAACCACAAGTGGCTGTTGCGCGGGTGATTTCCAGAGGAGCATCTCCCGTATTCGTAATAATAAATTCATGGGTGGCATTGCCATCTTCTTCATAAACGGTTCCGAAATCGTGTGTTGTTTCCGAAACACTGATACCTGCTTTTCCTTGCGCGAATGTTAACGTGAACCCGAAAAGCATACATGCTATCAAAATTCCTGTACGTTTCATTTTTTCCAAAATTATTGTAATTAAATATGAGTGTCTGAAAATAGACTAATAAAACCGGACAAAGTTAAAAATAAATCCGAAAAATTATCATTTAAATTAAGTTAACGTTAGTTTCTATATTGCAATGCGAGAAAAATATCTAATTTTGCACATCAAATCTGTAGTATGATTAAGGTAAGTAATTTGTATAAAAAATCTTCATAAAAACATTAAAAGAGATGAAAGCGGATGTAAAGAAAAATCTTATAGATGAAAAGAGGAATTGGCATTCTATTGAGATTGAGGAAGTTATTAATTTAACTGATTCAAACAGTATGGAAGGGCTATCGGAAAATGAAGTAAACGAAAGGTTGCAAACCTTCGGGAAGAACCTTTTACCCGAGAAGAGGAAAAAGAGTGAAATCATTAAGTTCCTAAAACATTTTAATGACATACTCATTTATATCCTTTTCGTGGCGGCAATCGTTACTTTTTTCGTAAAAGGTCCTCTCGATGCCATTATCATCTTAATCGTTGCCGTAGTAAATGCCTCAATAGGCTATTTCCAAGAAAATAAGGCGGAAAAAGCGTTGGAAAACATCAAGAAAATGCTTTCGCTAAAGGCTCAAGTAATTCGTGGCGGCAAGCGTATGGAAATCGATGCGTCGGATTTAACTGTTGGAGATATTGTGTTTATAAGTCCGGGTGATAAAATTCCTGCCGACTTGCGACTTTTCAAAGCCGACAATTTACGCGTAGAAGAATCAGCACTTACGGGAGAATCCGTACCGACGGAGAAAAAAGTGAACGCTTTGCCCGAAAACACCGAACTTGGAGATCGTATTAATATGGCATTCTCCGGTACAACGGTAAGTGCAGGTACGGGAACGGGCATCGTGATTGCCACAGGTGCAAACACGGAGTTGGGAAAAATCAATCAAATGATGTCCAACGTTGAAGAATTGACAACCCCATTATTGAAACAAACTGCTAAATTCGGGAAAATGATTTCTTTCGTAATCGTGGGCGGTGCTGCACTGATTTATCTTTTTGGCTATTTCTTCAGAAATTACGAAACATACGAATTGTTATTGTCGGTTATCGGACTTGCTATTGCTGCCATCCCCGAAGGATTGCCCGCCATTTTGGCGATAATTCTTTCCATTGGAGTGCAAAATATGGCAAAAAGAAACAGTATTGTCCGCACCCTGCCCTCGGTTGAAACGCTGGGTTCGGTTTCCGTCATTTGTTCGGATAAAACCGGAACGCTGACCAAAAACGAAATGACTGTAAAAACGCTGGAAACAAGAAACGGCGAATACTTTGTAACCGGAACAGGCTATGCTCCCGAAGGAGATATTTATACAAATTACGATAATGCTGATTGTAGAAACGAAACAACAGTGCGTGAATCTTGTCCAAAAGTGGATTTTGCACAAGAACCCGTATTGAATGAACTTATCAAAGCATTTAATATTTGTAACGAAGCATCTTTGATTCAAGATGAAGACGGATTTTGGCAAATAAACGGCGACCCGACCGAAGGCTCTTTGGTTACGTTGTTTCACAAAGCAACTATTAACCATGCGCCAATGAATCGGATTTCGACAATTCCTTTCGATTCCGAATACAAATATATGGCTACTTTGGTAGAAAAAGACGACCACAATGTTATTTACATCAAAGGAGCGCCGGATAAATTAATGGAAATGTCGGAATTTGAGGAAACCGAGAAAGGCCAAGAACCATTTTTAAAAGAACATTGGGAAAGACAAATTTCGGCAATCGCAACACGCGGACAGCGAACTATCGGAGCTGCATACAAAGTGGTGGATAAAAGCGTAACGACAATCGACCACAGCGACATCCACGACGGAATTGTATTCTTGGGACTCGCAGGAATTATCGACCCACCGCGTGAAGAAGTAATCGAGGCTATTCAGAAATGTAAAGAGGCAGGAATTACCGTAAAAATGATTACCGGCGATCACGTCGATACAGCACGCACCATAGCCAAAGAACTCGGCATCGGCGATGGCTCAAAAGGATTGCAAGGAAAGGATTTGGAAAAAATGTCTGACGAAGAAATGCAAAAAGCCGTAATGGAATATGATGTGTTTGCTCGCACAAGTCCCGAACATAAACTGCGATTGGTAAAAGCCTTGCAAGCGAACGGAATAATTTGTGCTATGACGGGCGACGGCGTGAACGATGCTCCCGCATTGAAAAAAGCCGACATCGGTATTGCTATGGGTATCAAAGGAACCGAAGTAACCAAAGAAGCTGCGGAAATTGTTTTGGCCGATGACAACTTCAGCACCATAGTTGCCGCAGTAGAAGAGGGCAGAAGAGTTTACGACAACTTGAAAAAAACAATCCTTTTCATTTTACCAACCAACGGAGCCGAGGCATTTTTAATCATAGCCGCCATTCTTTTTGGAACGATAATGCCTCTTACGCCTGTTCAAATATTATGGGTAAACTTAGTAACATCTGTAACCATTTCGTTGGCATTAGCATTCGAAAGATTAGAGCCGGGCACAATGAAACGACCGCCACGTTCTCCCAAAACACCACTCTTGAGCGGTTATTTTATATGGCGTATTATTTTCATGTCGGTTCTGATTGGTGGTTGGACACTTTGGATTAACATCGGTTTGGAACAAACTTTTACTGAAATGGGAATGTCACTTGCAGAGAAAAAAGCTTTGATAGAGACAATAACCCTTCAAACGATTGTAATGGCTCAAATGTTCCACTTGTTTAACAGCCGCAGTATCAGAGGAAATGCATTTAAAGAAAATTGGTTTAGCAATAAAGCTGTATGGATTGTTTGTGCTTTGCTATTTGTCCTGCAAGGTTCGATTACTTACCTGCCGTTTATGAACGAGGCATTTGGAACAACTCCATTGCCATTGTATTATTGGCAATATCCATTTATGCTCGGTGTAGCAGTTTTCTTCATTGTTGAAATCGAAAAAGCTATTTTTAGAAAAATAGATAAAGCAAAAGGAAGAATGGTAGGATTATAAGTTCAAGTCATGGTTTTTTCGGCAAAGTTTGATTATCTTTGTGCCCAAATTAAAATATTATTAATAAAATTAAATAATCCATTATGAACGACGTTAGTGTAATGAATAAAGCGGCTGATAATATCAGGATACTTGCCGCATCGATGGTAGAAAAAGCAAAATCAGGTCACCCCGGAGGAGCAATGGGAGGAGCCGACTTTATCAATGTACTATATAGTGAATTTATGGTTTACGATCCGGAAAACCCGAAATGGGAAGGCCGTGACCGTTTTTTCCTCGACCCGGGACACATGTCTCCGATGTTGTATTCGGTTTTATCTCTTACCGGAAAATACTCGATGGACGAATTGGCGCAATTCCGTCAATGGGGAAGTCCTACACCCGGACATCCTGAAGTAGATATTATGCGCGGAGTAGAAAACACTTCCGGTCCGTTGGGACAAGGTCATGTGTATGCTATTGGAGCTGCTATCGCTGCCAAATTCTTGAAAGCACGTTTCGGAAAAATGATGAATCAAACCATTTATGCGTTCATTTCTGATGGAGGCGTACAGGAAGAAATTTCTCAAGGAGGTGGTCGTATTGCCGGAAACTTGGGCTTGGATAATTTGATCATGTTTTACGATTCAAACGGTATTCAATTATCTACCGAAACATCTGCCGTAACTTGCGAAGATGTAGCTAAAAAATACGAGGCTTGGGGATGGAGAGTTATCAATATCAATGGTAACGATGCAGTTGAAATCCGTAAGGCATTAATTGAGGCTAAAGCAGAAAAAGAAAAACCGACATTAATTATCGGCACTACCATCATGGGTAAAGGTGCCATGACAGCCGATGGTTCTTCTTACGAGAATAAATGTGCCACTCATGGAATGCCGTTGGGCGAAGCCGGAGCTTGTTTCAAAAAATCTATTGAAAACTTGGGCGGAAATCCTGAAAGTCCTTTTGTTATTTTCCCTGAAGTACAAGCTCTTTACGAAAAAAGAAAACAAGAATTAAAAAATATCGTTGCTCAGAAATACGCCGAAAAATCAGCTTGGGAAAAAGAAAATCCGCAATTAGCCGCTAAAATGAAAAGCTGGTTTGCCGGAGAAGTTCCTACTGTTGCATGGGATAAAATCGTGCAAAAACCCGACCAAGCTACTCGCGCTGCCTCTGCAACCGTTTTAGGAACGTTGGCCGAACAAGTTGAAAATATGATTGTGGCTTCTGCCGACTTGTCCAACTCTGATAAAACAGACGGTTTCTTGAAGAAAACAACAGCATTTACGAAAGGTGATTTCAGCGGTGCGTTTTTTCAAGCCGGTGTTGCCGAATTAACGATGGCTTGTATAAGTATTGGTATGTCGCTCCACGGTGGGGTAATTCCTGCTTGCGCAACTTTCTTTGTATTCTCCGATTATATGAAACCTGCTGCTCGTATGGCCGCATTGATGGAGCAACCCGTGAAATTTATCTGGACTCACGATGCGTTCAGAGTAGGAGAAGACGGACCAACTCATGAGCCGGTTGAACAAGAAGCTCAAATCCGTTTGATGGAAAAATTGCAAAACCACAAAGGACACAATTCTATGTTGGTACTCCGTCCGGCAGACGTGCAAGAAACAACTGTTGCATGGAAATTGGCGATGGAAAACACGCATACTCCAACAGCGCTGATTTTCTCTCGTCAGAATATCAAAGATTTACCCGCAAAATCATCGCGCTACGAAGAGGCTTTACAAGCATCTAAAGGTGGATACATCGTTGAATGTGATGGTAATCCCGATGTAATCTTATTAGCTTCAGGCTCTGAAGTTTCTACTTTGGTAGAAGGTGCTGACTTGTTGAGAAAAGATGGCGTAAAAGTACGCATCGTTTCTGTTCCTTCCGAAGGATTGTTCCGCACGCAAAGCAAAGAATATCAAGACTCTGTGATTAAGCCCGGAGTTAAAATGTTCGGACTTACAGCCGGACTTCCCGTAACTCTCCAAGGATTGGTTGGCAGTGCAGGCAAAGTATGGGGAATGGAATCATTCGGTTTCTCTGCTCCTTATAAAGTCTTGGACGAAAAACTCGGTTTCACCGGAATCAACGTCTACAACCAAGTAAAAGAACTTCTTAGTTAATCATTGATAATTAATAATTATTATGATAGGTTTAGCATCTGATCATGCGGGTTTTGAACTCAAAGAATTCATTAAATCCGTTTTAGATAAAAAAGGAATTGCTCACAAGGATTTTGGAGCATATTCGACAGCAAGTGTTGATTATCCCGACTATGCTCACAAATTGGCTACAGCCGTTCTAAATGGAGAAGTTAAATCGGGCATCGCTGTTTGCGGCACAGGAAACGGAATGGCAATTGCTTTGAACCGACACAAAGGCATCCGTGCCGGTTTGTGCTGGGAAGAGGAAGTCGCCCAATTGGTGCGTGCGCATAATAATGCCAATATTATGGTTTTGCCCGGAAGATATATTTCCGAAGCTGAGGCCGAACTTTGCATCACCGCTTTCCTTGAAACTCCGTTTGAAGGCGGCCGCCATCAAGGACGCATAGATAAAATAGAGATTTAAGGCTCTATTTAGCAAATAAAAAGCAATCCCAACTTATTCAAAAATAGGTTGGGATTATTTTTACACACAGGAGAATTGATTGAAAATTCAGTATGTTCCATTTTGGAAATAGTTCAATCTCAAAAATGAAACCGGATATAGACGAAATGAAGTGTCTATATAAATATTTTTAAGCCCGAGCACACAACTCCTTAATTTTTTTATCGCATTTTTTTAAAATAGTCTTTCTGTAGAATTCAATGTAATATGTATCTCTTGCTTTTTTCCCAGCACTAGAACTATCATTATTGAATATTTTGGGCATAAAAATATATGGATAATTATATTCTGTTCTTTCTTTGTTTTTCGGAGGCAAATTTAATTCTGAATAACAACAATAATTATCGTGTATCTTTACATAAATAGAATTAGGCTCGATTTTTTTAATTTCAGACTCTACAAGGATTTTTTTAGGCTTGTCTGTAGACACAATATATCCTTCTTTCTGGATTTCTTTTATTGTTTCCACAGCAGAGTCAAACAAGATGTTATCAATCATTTCATTATCAAGAAATTTTCGCCTTCCCTCTTCGTTTTCAATTTTTTTGGATTTTTCTTCAAATATTTTATAGAATTGTCCGTAATATTCAAAATGTGTCTTCCATAACGGGACTAATACTTGACTACGAGAAAACCATTCATCTACATACGGTTTATTTTTTGTCAAAAAACTATTTATCAATGGTATATTTACTTGATCTGTATAAACAAGAAAATATTTTTTCAACAAATAAATAATATCGTCATCACTGACGAGGTATAAATATTCTTCATACTCCTTATTTGCATCTATTTTTACAGTAAATTTTCGAGGAGAAATTAGACAATGATAATCGAATAATGAATACATTGATTCGTTTTCTATTTTGTATTGTTTTTGTTCGTTTGCAGCATTATCACTATATTCTTGAACTTTATTATCAAACAGAACTGCCAATCTTTTCACAGATTTAGTAAACAATTCTTCAATGTATTTTATTTTATTATGATTAAATATCCAGTACGAAGTATAATTTTTTTCATCTAACAAACATTGCAGTTCGGAAAAACCCTGTTTTTTAAAACAGATCACATAATCCTTATTTCTTTTATTTTTTGATTTATTTGCAATAAAAACAGAAGCAAATAATCTTCCAAGATTAATAGTAGTTGGAGTTAATCCTGTTGCCCAATTATCTCTTATTGTATAATCAATCCTATCTGCGTCAATATTGTGTCCATTCAATATACCAATAAAGCAATTAAGAATTTGATTTTGTAATTTCTTTTTATTTTGAAATATACAGCCGATAATCATTCTTGCTACAAGTAATGGACAACCTTTCAAATCTATTATTTGTTTTCTAAAACCATCATTATGCAGAACAAGCCAAGCACTGACTCGCTCGTGTGGTTTTGGTTTGCAATTTTTTAAATCCGACTTAAATTCCTCAATTGCGTTTTCCCTATATGATTTACTTTCTTCCTTACAATGATTTTCAATTATGTCAGAATACTCTTTTGTAATATCTTGATTGAGTGGGGTATCTAATTCGTTGTCTAAATTTTTATTAAAATAATAATCTTCAAACGCGTGAGAAAAAGGTGCGTGTCCGCAATCGTGTAGTAAACAAGCAATTTCATAAGTTGTTTCTATAACATTCCAATAACCAAATTCTTCCGATTGTGCACCCTTTTCTAAAAGGCAATTTGTATTATTGAGATTTTTTTTGATAAAATCATAGGCATCTGTTTGATTTATAATATCTTCTTGTTGCGTGTTTTTTTTGATATTTGAAAACAAGTTTTTTCCAATGTGATATACCCCAATTGAATGAATAAATCGGTCGTGGTGGGCTGACGGAAAAAGAGGACGCATTGACGTTTGTTCAATGCGTTTCAATCTTTGAAAAAGACGAGTATCAATGATTTCACGGACATAATCCTCAGGAATAGCGATTTGTCCGTGAACCGAATCTTCAAATATTTTGTATTTACCCTTACCCATAGCTTAAACTTACACACACCTGCACACTTTCTTTTACATATACAGGCATATTCAAATTGACAATTTCTACATTTTGCAAACGATAGTCAGTTCTTTTTATCAACTTTACAGACACATCTTGCATTTCAAAAAGGTCATCATTCATTGAAATGGCTCGCAGAATGTCGTCAAAACTTGTTTTTGTGAGAATAGCATTATCACATTTTTTTACTATTCTACACGACAAATCACCAATTTCTTGGAAAGAAATTGTTTCTCGCTCTTCATTGGCTGCGAAAAAATTTAACATTATTTTCTCAGCATTCAAGACATAGCACATAACTTCATTGATTTTTATTGAAACTTAGGATGTAATTTTTTTTGTGAAAAATTACAAGATGGCTACAAAGATAGTATTTTTTTTGAACCACCAAAGTATTTTGTAAAAACTAAAAAGTAAAGCTATGAGTTTATTAAACTTTGCTAGGATGTAAAAAATTATCAAAAAATAGCCACGAATTTCACGAAATAATACTAAAAATAAAAGTGCAAATTCGTGAAATTCGTGGCGAATAATTATCTGTGTAATCTGTGTGCGCAGAATTACATCATGCCGCCCATTCCGCCACCCATCGGAGGCATCATCGGACCTGCATTTTCTTCTTTCTTCTCAGCAATTACACATTCTGTTGTTAAGAACATACCTGCAATAGAAGCAGCATTTTCAAGTGCTACGCGGGTAACTTTAGCCGGGTCGATAACACCTGCGGCATACAAATTTTCGTAAACATCTTTACGAGCATTGTAACCGAAATCGGCTTTGCCTTCTTTTACTTTTTGTACGATAACCGCACCTTCTTTACCTGCGTTTTCAACGATTTGGCGAAGAGGTTCTTCAATTGCGCGTTTGATGATTTCGATACCGGTAGTTTCGTCTTCGTTTTCGCCTTTCAGGTTTTCAAGAGCAGTGATAGCACGAATATAAGCGATACCACCTCCGGGAACCGTACCTTCTTCGATAGCAGCGCGAGTTGCACTCAAAGCATCGTCTACACGGTCTTTCTTTTCTTTCATTTCTACTTCAGAAGCAGCACCGACATAAAGAACAGCAACTCCACCGGCTAATTTAGCCAAACGTTCTTGCAGTTTTTCGCGGTCGTAATCAGAAGTTGTAGATTCGATTTGAGCCTTGATTTGACCCACGCGAGCAGCGATACTTTCTTTATTTCCCGAACCGTTTACGATTACCGTATTGTCTTTGTTTACAGTAATTTTTTCTGCTCTTCCAAGCATATCCAATGTAGCAGATTCCAATTTCAGACCTTTTTCTTCAGAAATAACTACACCGCCTGTTAAAACAGCGATGTCTTCCAACATTTCTTTGCGACGGTCGCCAAATCCCGGAGCTTTCACAGCACAGATTTTCAAAGAACCGCGCAAACGGTTAACTACCAATGTTGCCAAAGCCTCAGAATCAATATCTTCAGCGATAATCAACAGCGGACGTCCTGTTTGAACTGATTGTTCAAGAATAGGAAGCATTTCTTTCAATACGGAAATCTTCTTGTCATAAATCAAGATTTGAGGATTTTCCATTTCAGCTTCCATTTTTTCGGTATTGGTTACGAAATATGGAGAGATATATCCGCGGTCGAATTGCATACCTTCTACTACGTCGACATAAGTTTCTGTACCTTTGGCTTCTTCGACTGTGATAACGCCTTCGGTTTTTACCTTTTGCATGGCTTCAGCAATCAGTTTACCGATTGTTTCGTCGCCGTTTGCAGAAATTTTAGCAACGTTTTCGATTTTTCCGAAATCGTCGCCAACAGCTTGAGATTGGGCTTTCAAGTTAGCAATAACGGCAACAACAGCTTTGTCGATACCGCGTTTCAAATCCATAGGATTAGCACCGGCAGTTACGTTTTTCAAGCCTACACTGATAATTGATTGAGCCAAAACAGTAGCGGTAGTTGTTCCGTCGCCTGCATCGTCGTTGGTTTTAGAAGCTACTTCTTTCACCAATTGAGCGCCCATATTTTGGAATGCGTCGTCCAATTCAATTTCTTTAGCAACCGTAACACCATCTTTAGTGATTTGCGGAGCACCGAATTTCTTTTCGATAATTACGTTACGACCTTTGGGGCCTAAAGTTACTTTCACTGCATTTGCCAATTCGTCAACACCTTTTTTCAAAAGGTCGCGGGCATCCATTTCAAATTTTATTTCTTTTGCCATGATTGTATATTTCTTAAATAATTGCTAGAATGTCAGATTGACGCATGATTAAATATTTTTCACCATCCAGTTCGATTTCAGTACCGGCATATTTGCCATAAAGCACTTGGTCGCCTTTTTTAACTACCATTTCTTCGTCTTTTGTTCCGTTGCCAACTGCAACAACTTCGCCCTTCAAGGGTTTTTCTTTAGCCGAATCGGGGATAATGATTCCGGCAATTGTTTTTTCTTCAGCAGGAGCAGGTTGAACCAACACTCTGTCTGCCAATGGTTTAATGTTCATGACTAAATTTAGTTTTTATAATTAATTATTAATGTTTATCCAAATTTGGTATATCGTCATTGCGAGGAGGAACGACGAAACAAACCAAAATTTATAAACTGGTTTGCTTCGGGCAAAGCCCTCGCAATGACGGTATATTTGTATCGCGTATTGTTCGAAAAGCATGCCAAATTTAAAAACTGACAAATTTTCAAAAAATAAGATCTTTAATTTGTTGTATATCTACAGATGATTGTTCGCCTGTAGCCATATTTCTTACGGTCAATAAACCGGAATTCATTTCATTTTCACCAACTAAAATGACATAAGGAATTTTGTTGCTGTCGGCATACGACATTTGTTTTTTCATTTTAGCAGGTTCGGGATAGAGTTCTACCTTGATCCCCTCTTTGCGTAACGTATATAAAATGGGCAAAATGAAGTTTTCTTCCTTTTCGCCAAAATTGACAAACATAATTTGTGTAGATTGAACAGAATCGGCCGGATAAAGATTTAACTGATTCAACACATCGAAAATACGGTCGGCGCCAAAAGAAATGCCGACACCCGAAACACCCGGCATACCAAATACGCCTGTCAAATTGTCGTATCTTCCGCCTCCGGTGATACTTCCAATTTGTACATCTAAAGCTTTTACTTCGAATATGGCTCCGGTATAATAGTTTAGGCCGCGAGCCAAAGTCAAATCGAGTTCCAATTCGTTGGCAATTCCCAATAAATCTATTTTATTTAGAATGTATTCTGTTTCTTCAATGCCTTTTAATCCGGTTTCGGAAGTAGCTAAAGATTTTTTCAGCGTTTCTAATTTTTCCCGATTGGTTCCGTTCAACAAAATAATCGGTTGTAACTTTTCAATCGCTTGTTGTGAAATGCCTTTTGAGACAAGTTCGGTATTGACATTTCCCAATCCGATTTTATCCAATTTGTCGATAGCAACTGTGATATCCGTAATTTTATCTGAGGCTCCAATAATTTCGGCAATTCCGCTTAAGATTTTCCGGTTATTCATTTTGATGCAAACCCTGATACCGAAATGTTGGTAAACTTCGTCCATGATTTGAACCAATTCTACTTCGTTCATCAAAGAATCGGAGCCGACAACATCGGCATCACATTGGAAAAATTCGCGGTAACGTCCTTTTTGCGGTCGATCGGCACGCCAAACCGGTTGTATTTGATACCTTTTAAAAGGGAAAGTGATTTCGTTTTGATGCATTACAACATAGCGAGCAAAAGGTACCGTCAAATCATAACGCAACCCTTTTTCGCAAATTTTACTGGCCTGTAGAGACGTTGCGCGCAACGTCTCTACGTTGTCAACGCCACTCAAAAAATCTCCTGAATTTAATATCTTGAAAAGCAGCTTATCTCCTTCTTCGCCATACTTCCCCATCAAAGTAGACAGGTTTTCCATGGCAGGCGTTTCAATTTGTTTGAAACCATAAAGATGATAAACATTGCGGATTGTTTCGAAAATATAATTGCGTTTCGCCATTTCTTCGGGCGAAAAATCTCTTGTTCCTTTGGGAATCGCAGGCTTTTGCATATATTTAAATTGTGTTGAATTCAGTCTGCAAAAGTAAATAAATTCTAAGCATATTTCAAATATTACTTCATTTAGAGTTAACTTATTAGAAAAAATTGTACTTTTGTACTCGAATTTGCCCAAATGGCGGAATTGGTAGACGCGCTAGTTTCAGGGACTAGTGTTCGCAAGGATGTGCAGGTTCGAGTCCTGTTTTGGGTACGCAAATCATGGGGTTGACCGGTTTTGACAGCGGGTAGAAGTGGTTTGTAAGCATGCAGTGCGTCGTTGTCCGGCACTTAAATCTCGGATGATAACAATTAACTGGCGAAAATACTTACGCTCTCGCTGCTTAATCGAAGTATAGTAGATTTTATAGCTTTATCCTTACACTAGGTGTTTGGACGAGATATCACCCGGAAGCTGTGGCTTCGAAGCAATCCGAAACGGTGGTACAGCAATATCGGAGATAGTTTGAAGTAAGTCTCGGACTTCAAATGAAATTAAGGGAATAAGCTTAACGTAGGTGGCTTCGGTCTTGCGGTAAGTCGAAAATAAAGGCGAAGATAAGCATGTAGAAAGCAGATTAATTCCTCGTTTGGACGAGGGTTCGAATCCCTCCAGCTCCACAGAAAAAATCCCTGTAATTCAATTGAATACAGGGATTTTTCAGAATTGTACCGTACTTAATTCTTTGGCAAAAGTGCGGATTTCATTTTTTATACGCGTTTCTTGCGCATCCGAAGGCTTTTTTCTCCCACTAATATAAGCGGCCAATAAACTTTGTTTCATTCCTATACGTCTTGAAATAGCAGCTGCGTTTAACTCAGGAAATTTTCGAAATATCAAAGCAATTCCGGAAGGTTCAGGATTGTCATACGAGAAACTTTCCAGTGACACATCTTCGTCCAGTTCATCCCAACGTATTCCTTCATCGTCAATTTCATAACGATTCCGTTGTTCATCGGTAGCTTGGTGCAAGCGAGGATACCACAATAACGATTGCCACAATTCTTTTCCCGTTCTGGTAGTGATGAAAATCTTGTCATCGGCAAACCATATTTTTTTGATTTTCATATATCTTCCTTGACTTTTATTTGTTCAATATATTTGAAGATTAGTCTTCTCCAAAATATATCTTCCCATTTTTTAATAAACAACTTTCTGTTTTCTTCGATAATTGTTTCTGCGAGTTTTAAATCTTTTGGCTTTACTCCGTTGTTTTTCACTAATCTTATTTCGGGACAAATATCAAATTTTGCACTTCCATCTGCTGTTCTGATATGAACATGAATAGGCTCGTGTTCCCTTGTATAAAATCTAAAATAGATTCCTAATGCGATAAAGATTGTTGGCATAATTTTTTGGTTTTTTATTCACGACAAATGTAGGTTATTATTTAATAACCTACAAGTTTTCAAACATTTTTCTTTGTAATTATTTTTGCAAAATATTACAAGCAAGTTCGACGCACTTGAAACATATTTCACGTTTCATATTCTTTTCTTGAAATGACTTCTGCCCTTCCTCTGTTAACAAATTACAACCTTGTAATAACTCGGAACATATTATTGAGCCTTTTTCTTTCGTAAATTCATCAACAAATTCTTGAGCCTTATTATACGTTGTTTCTGTTTTGTCTATCGGTTCATTTTCTTTTCTTCCGTATTTTGCTCCCAATACCATAATTGCACCGGATACAGCACCGCAAACCTCTTGCTTTCTGCCGATGCCTGCACCAAATCCTGTTGCTATTGACATCAAAATGTTTTTGTCGATATTCACCTCGTCGGCAAAAGCATAAACAACCGCTTGGGCACAATTATATCCTTCTTCGAATTTGGATACTGCTATTTTTGCTTTACTGCAATCACAATCTTTCTTTTCAGCATAAACTGTTATGCTCCAAATGATTGGGTTTACTTTGTATACCGCGATTTCTTCTTTCGTCAGATACTTTCTCAAAATATCGTCGGGTATCATGATGGGATTTTCTTTTTGAAGCGTTATATTTTGAAATCCTGCATGCTCAATATAATTCAGATATTCTTTTTTGTTACTTGCACCTGCTACACAACCCGCATACATTTCAGCGGCCGTTTTAAGTTTTTCGGGCAATTCGCCTGTAAGCACAATATCGGAAATACTGAAATGTCCTCCTACTTTCAACACTCTGAAAATTTCTTTGAAAACGGCTTGTTTGTTCGGCACAAGGTTGAGCACGCAGTTGCTTACCACAACATTGGCTACATTGGCAGATACGGGTATATTTTCAATATCTCCCTGATGGAATTCCACATTGTTAAAACCTCGTTTTTCGGCATTGATACGCGCTTTTTCAATCATAGCAGGTGTAAAATCGATACCGATGACTTTTCCTGTTTCACCTGTTTCCGCTCTTGCAACAAAACAATCATTGCCGGCACCACAGCCCAAGTCTATTACAACATCGCCTTTTTTGATTTTGGCAAATTGCGTAGGTAAACCGCAACCTATGCCTAAGTCGGCATCAGGATTGTAGCCTTCCATTTGTTTATAATCTTCACTCATAATATTATAGACTTCCGTACTGCAACAGCCTGACCCACAACATGAGCAAGCATTTGTTTCTTTGGGTTGTAAAGCAATTTCACTGTATTTTTGCTTTACCATTTCTTTAATTTGTTCTTCGTTTGTCATTATTTCCCTTGTTTTTAAATTACATCTTTATTTATTCATATTTCGTAATATTACGAATGGTATTGATAAATTTTTTTAATAGCATTCTCTTGATAAATCAACTTCTGCTAATAAGTTGTCAAACAATTGTTTGGCTAATGCCCATTTTTCATTATTGATACAATAATATATTGTTGGCGGAGTGAATGTTCCATGAATTAGCCCTGCCTCTTTCAACTCGTTTAAATGCTGCGACAAGGTGCTTTTAGCAATAGGCAGAACCTCAGACATATCGCCATGATAGCAGCAAGTTTGCTTTGCCAACATCTGCAAAATGGCCACTCGAATAGGATGTCCCAATGCTTTGGCAAAACGTGCCAACTGTTCTTGTTCCGTTGTTAATTTTTCTTTTGTCATTGTTTTAAAAACTATTCGCAAAATTACGAACAATATTTGAAATAACAAAATCCAAGAAATAATTTTTCTAAAAAAAGAAACTATGAACTGATTTAAATATTGAGAATTAAAAAGAATCCTTACCTTTGCTTAATAAAAATAGGTTAGATGAGAAAAATCGCAATATTTCCCGGTACTTTCGACCCTTTTACAATTGGGCACGAATCTTTGGTATACAGAGGATTGGAACTTGTCGACGAGGTAATTATTGCTATCGGAGTCAATCCTAATAAAAAGACTTTTTTTTCTTTGGAAGACCGCATGGAAATGATTTCCAACCTATTTAAACATGAGTTGCGCGTGCGCGTGATGAATTATGATTCACTAACTGTTGATTTTGCAAAAAAAATTGATGCTCAATTCATCCTGCGGGGCATACGCTCTGTTAACGATTTTGAGTATGAAAAAAATATTGCCGACGTAAACCGGATTATTGCCGGAGTTGAAACTTTTGTATTATTCACAAAACCTGAACATACTCATATCAGTTCTTCTATCGTAAGAGAATTATTATCTTACGGAAAGAATGTAAATGAGTTTGTTCCTGTTTCATTAAATATTCATGAATACTTAGAAAAATGAAAAAGATTTTTACAATTTTGTTGTTGGCTGTCATGCCAATGCTTGTTTTTGGGCAAATAATGATGGGAAGTATGTCTTCTCGCAAACTGAATATGGCGATAGCTGCCATCGAAAATTTATATGTCGATGAGATAGACGATGATAAATTGGTAGAAGATGCTATTATTGCCTTACTGAAAGAATTAGACCCGCATTCAAATTATCTTAATGTAGAAGAGGTAAAAGAAATGAACGAACCCTTACAGGGTAACTTTGAAGGAATCGGGATTCAATTCAATATGCTTACCGATACGCTTTATGTGGTAAGCGTTATTTCCGGAGGCCCATCTGAAAGGGTCGGTTTACAGGCAGGCGACCGCATCGTTATGGTAAATGACACTTTGATTGCCGGTGTAAAAATGAAGAATTCGGATATTATGAGCCGGTTACGCGGTAAAAAAGGTACGACTGTAAATGTGAAAGTTCTTCGAAACAATGTCCCGGAATTAATTGACTTCAAAATTGTCAGAGATAAAATTCCTATTCACAGTTTGGAGGCAGCTTATATGATTGATAAAGAAACCGGTTATATCCGGTTGAATCGTTTTGCCGCAACCTCTCATGACGAATTTGTGGAGGCTCTTAAAAAACTGAAATCAAAGGGAATGAAAAATCTTATCTTCGACTTACAGGATAACGGAGGAGGCTATCTGAATGCTGCCATTGATATTACCAACGAATTCTTAGGCAGCGGTAAGACCATTGTTTATACCGAAGGATTTAGACAAAGACGAGAGGATGCCCAATCAAGTGGAAAGGGCCTATTCGAAACCGGAAAATTGGTAATTCTAATCAATGAAACTTCAGCATCTGCCAGCGAAATCGTTGCCGGAGCCGTGCAAGATTGGGATAGAGGAGTTCTCGTGGGACGCAGAACTTTCGGTAAAGGCTTAGTGCAACGCCCGATTCCTTTGCCCGATGGTTCCATGATTCGATTAACTACTGCTCGTTATTATACTCCTACAGGCCGCAGTATTCAAAAACCTTATGAAAAAGGGGATGCCGAAAGTTATAGCAGAGATTTGGCCGAACGTTTCAACCGTGGAGAAATGATAAGTGCCGACAGTATTCATTTTCCCGATTCTCTCAGGTTTTTCACCTTGGTAAACAGACGTGTGGTTTTTGGAGGCGGAGGTATTATGCCTGATTATTTTATTCCACTCGACACTACAAAATATACAACTTTTCACCGCAATGTCATCGCAAGAGGAATTGTTAATAGGTTGGTAATGAGTTATATTGACAAAAATAGAGCCGAGTTGAAGGCAGAATTTCCTACGTTCAAAAAGTTCCACGAAAAATATGTTGTCAGTGATGAGATGATGGAAAATTTGCTCAACAAGTACAAAGAGGATAAAGCAACGAACAGAAAAAATATAGCAACCACCCGACAAGAGACAATAGACATCGACTCGCAAGTGCCGTCGGAGATAGATGTGGTAGTAGATGCCCAAGAACAAGGATTGACGGCACAAGAACTCGAAGAATTTCAAAGGTCGGAACCATTAATCCGGCTTCAAATGAAAGCGCTTATCGCCAGAGATTTATGGGATATGAACGAATATTTCCAAGTTTGGAATGCAGAAAATGAATCTTACAGAAAAGCCTTGGAGATTATCAGAGATACCGATTGGTACAATAGGTTATTGGGAAGGAAAAAGTAAACATTAAATATAAACACTATGACTGACACGCAATGGAAACAGCTCCTTTCTATTATAAAAGGAGAACCACAAACAGAAATACCCGCAGGGTTTATTATAGATTGTCCGTGGCTACCTAAGTGGTACGGCATCTCATTGGTAGATTATTTTTCGAACGACGAGCTGTGGCTTAAAGCGAATTTTGCTGCTATCGATGCTTTTCCGGATGTAATGTTTTTCCCCGGCTTTTGGAGCGAATACGGAATGTGTACCGAGCCGTCAGCTTTCGGAGCTAAATGTACTTTCTGGAAAAACGAATTCCCTTTTGCCAGCAAAACCATTCAAACGGTAGAAGAAATCGACAATTTGGAAGTGCCCGACCCTGAAACCGACGGATTATTGCCATTCATGCTTAATCGTTTGGCGTTAGCTCAACCGGCTATTGAGGCTAAAGGACACAAAATCCGTTTCTCCGTATCTCGCGGCCCGTTGAATATTGCATCGTTCCTGATGGGTACTACCGAGTTTATGATGGCCATTGTATTGGAACCTGAAAGAGTACACCGTCTGATGCGGATAATTACCGATTTCTTGAAACGTTGGCACGAAATTCAACGTCAAACATTCCCATCTATCGACGGAATCATGATGCTCGATGATATTGTCGGTTTCATTAGCGAAGAAGATTTCTTAGAATTCGGTTTTCCTTATATCAAAGAAATTAACGATGCAGCGAATGTCAACGTGAAATTATTCCACAATGATGCCGATTTCAGGGTTTCTGTAAAACACTATCCTGCTATGGGAGTGAATTTGTACAATCCGGGTATCTATATGGATGTTAACGAAATAAAAGAGGAAGTCAACAACGGACTAACCGTATTGGGTAGCATTCCGCCTCGCGATGTATTGGCTATGGCCTCTCCCGAAGAAGTGGGAAAAGCAACTTCAGAATTGTTGAATGGCTTGAAAGATACTTCACGTTTCATTCTTTCATGTGCCGGAGGAATGCCGCCGAACGTTTCTACCGAAAACTTGAATGCTTTACTTCAGGCAAACAAAGCTTTTCAATGCAAGTAGTAATCAAATAACTTTAACTTTATGAATGTTAGTAACTGGGTAAATGATGTTATTAATAATCCGATGCGATTGGCCATTCCGGTCATGACGCATCCGGGTATAGAAATGACAGGCAAAACAATATTGGAGGCCGTAACTGATGGCAATGTTCATTTTGCAGCCATTAAAGCAATAAACGAACGGTTTCCGTCTGCTGCATCTACGGTCATTATGGACTTGACGGTCGAGGCTGAGGCTTTCGGAGCAGAAATCCATTTTTCGGAACACGAAGTTCCATCTGTAATAGGTCGTTTGGTTTCCGATTTTGATTCGGTAGAGCAATTAAAAGTGCCCGAACTAAGCGCAGGACGCATACCGCAGTATATTTTGGCCAACCGGTTAGCTGCCGAAAACATCAACGATAAACCTGTGTGGTCGGGATGTATCGGTCCTTTCTCTTTAGCCGGCCGTTTGTACGACATGACCGAAATCATGGTAGGTATGTATATCGATACAGATGCAGTCCGTTTGTTGTTGGAAAAATGTACGGAATTCATTATCAAATACGGCAAAGAACTGAAGAAAACAGGCGTAGACGGCATAGTAATTGCAGAGCCTGCTGCCGGATTACTCTCAAACGAGGATTGCCAAGAATTCTCTTCCGTATATGTCAAACAAATCATTGAAGCACTGCAAGACGATTCGTTTGCTGTAATCCTGCACAATTGCGGTAACCATGGGCACTGTACCCCGGCAATGCTACATACAGGCGCATTAGGGTACCATTTTGGCGATGCCATGGATATGCAGGAAGCGTTGGAATCTTGTCCGGATAATGTGCTGGTAATGGGAAATATAAGTCCTGTCGGTCTGTTCAAAATGGGAACGCCCGAAACAATGAGAGAGGCAGTCCTTGATTTATTGCATCAAACGAAAAATCACAAAAACTTTGTGCTATCTTCGGGTTGTGATACACCTCCTCAAGCACCGTTTGCCAATATTGAGGCATTTTATGCGGCTTTGAAAGAATTTAATAGCAATCAATAGCATTCGGTAATGAAAATTATATCTTACAATGTAAATGGCATTCGAGCTACTCTGGGTAAAGGACTTATCGAGTGGCTCGAAGATGCAAATCCTGATGTTTTTTGTGTGCAGGAAATCAAAGCAACTGCCGACCAGATAGATTTATTATCATTTCAATCATTGGGATATAACTCTATTTTGGTTAATTCTGCCCAAAAAAAGGGATATAGCGGCGTAGCTATTTTTAGTAAACAGCAACCGGATTTTTATTCTTTGGGAATCGGGAATGATTTTTTTGATAAAGAAGGACGTGTCATTCGCGCTGATTTTGGTGACGTGACCGTTGTTTGCGTTTACATCCCGTCGGGAACTTCCGGAGATGAACGCCAAGCATTGAAGATGGAATTTCTCAAATTATTTACCGATTATTTAGTAGAATTGCGTAAAACCCGTCCTAACTTATTGATTTGCGGAGATTACAATATTTGCCACAAAGCCATAGACATCAACTATCCTGAAAAGCACACCAAAATGTCGGGATTTTTACCCGAAGAGCGGGAATGGTTCGACCAATTCATCGATTTAGGATTTGTCGATACATTCAGGGTTTTCAATCAGGAACCTAATCAATACAGTTGGTGGAGCTTCAGAAGTAATGCCAGAGAAAAAAACTTAGGTTGGCGCATTGATTATCACGTTGTTACGGAACAACTAAAAGATAGGTTAAAATCGGCAGCGATTCTGCAAGAGGTGAAATTTTCCGACCATTGCCCGGTAGTTGTGGAACTGTAAAATCAACCTGCCAAATATTATAAACGAAGTCATCTGCTACTTTTTTGTCTTTCTCAAAAAAAATTACGAACTTTGCGGCCGTTGAGTGAAAGGTTCACAAATTTGTAACGTTCATTTCAACAAAAATTAATAACATATCGTAATGGTATTTACTGCAAAACAAATTGCCGGAATTTTGGGCGGAACCATAGAAGGGGATGTCGATGTGAAAGTCGGTAACTTCTCTAAAATAGAAGAAGGAAAACCCGGAACGCTCACATTTCTCGCTAATTTGAAATACTCTGCATTTATTTACAATACCAATGCCAGCATCGCTTTGGTGAACAACGATTTTACTCCGGAGAAGGGACTGCCGACAACGCTTACTTTAATCCGTGTTCCTAATGCTTATATGGCGTTGGCAACATTAATGGATATGGTAAGCAAAATGAATGCTCCTAAACGAGGAATCGAACAACCGGTATTCATAAGCCCTTCTGCCAAAATAGACACTGAAAGTGTCTACATCGGTGCTTTTGCCTATATCGGTGAGAATGTGAAATTAGGAAAAAATATCGCTGTGTACCCTCAAGTGTATTTGGGAGATAACGTTGAAATAGACGATGATACCATTTTATATGCAGGCGTTAAGATTTATCACAACTGTAAGGTAGGAAAAAATTGCATTATCCATTCAGGCGCAGTAATCGGCTCTGATGGTTTCGGATTTGCTCCCGATGGAGGCAAATACAAGAAAATCCCTCAGTTGGGAAATGTAGTTATTGAAGATAATGTTGAAATCGGAGCCAATACAACCATCGACCGTGCAGTAATGGATTCTACGATAATCCGTTCGGGAGCCAAATTAGACAACCTCATTCAGATTGCTCACAACGTAGAAATCGGAGAGAATACGGGAATGGCTGCACAAGTTGGCATTTCCGGCTCCACTAAAATAGGTCGCAATTGCATGATTGGCGGACAAGTTGGTTTGGGAGGACATATAAAAATAGGCGACAGAGTTAACATCGGTGCTCAATCCGGAATCATCAGCAACATCGAAGATGATAAAACTTTGATGGGAAGTCCCGGTATCGACGTAAAAAACTTTTTTCGCTCAAGTATTATTTTCCCGAAATTACCGGAATTGTATAAAACATTGAACCAACTTCAAAAAGAAGTTGAAAATCTCAAAAAAGAATGAACATAAATAAAACACTTTAACCAATGAATAAACAACATACTTTAAAAGAGAGCTTTTCATTAGAAGGAAAAGGATTACATACAGGTTTGGATATTAAAATCACATTTAATCCGGCTCCTGAAAATCATGGATATAAAATCAAACGGGTCGATGTTGAAGACCAACCCGTTATTGATGCCCTTGCTGAAAATGTTTCCAGCACGCAAAGAGGAACTGTTCTTTCGAAAAATGGAGTACAGGTCAGCACTGTCGAACATGCTTTAGCTGCTCTTTATGCCTATAACGTAGACAATTGTTTGATAGAAGTAAACGCTCCGGAATTTCCCATATTAGATGGTAGTGCCATTTTTTATGCCAATGAAATAGAACGAGTAGGCCTCGAAAAACAGCAAGCCGACAGGGACTTTTATATTGTAAAGAAAAAAATAGAAGTTAAAGACGAAGAAACAGGTTCTTCTCTTATCATTCTTCCCGACGATAAATTTTGTGTGAATGCCCTCATTTCTTTCAATTCGGTTTTCCTTGATAGTCAGTATGCCGTACTCGAAGATTTGAATGAGTTCAAAAACGAAGTTGCTGCATCCCGCACATTTGTATTTGTAAGAGACATTGAACCACTGCTGCAAAACAACCTTATCAAAGGAGGCGATTTAGATAATGCTATCGTTATTTATGAACGACAAATCAGTCAGGAACGTTTCGACCAATTGGCTGATAAAATGGGAGTTACCCGTAAAGACGCAACACAATTGGGTTACATCATGAATAAACCTTTGGTGTTTCCTAACGAACCGGCACGACACAAGTTGCTTGATGTTATCGGAGATATGGCATTGATTGGCAAACCGATTAAAGGAAGAATTATTGCTAATTGTCCGGGGCATAAAATAAATAACACATTGGCTCGTGTGATTCGTAAAGACATCAAATTAAACGACATACAGGCGCCGATTTATGACCCCAATGTTGCTCCTTTGTTGGATATTAACCGGATTAAAGAGCTTTTACCACATCGCTATCCGTTCTTGTTAGTAGAAAAAATCATAGAAATAGATGAAAATCATATTGTAGGTATTAAAAATGTTTCGGTAAATGAACCGTTTTTTCAGGGACATTTCCCTGAAGAACCTGTTATGCCCGGTGTGCTGTTGGTTGAAGCCATGGCACAAGTCGGAGGATTATTGGTGCTTAACTCTGTAGATGAACCACATCGTTATTCTACCTATTTCCTTAAAATAGATAATGTAAAATTCCGCCAGAAAGTTGTTCCCGGAGACACTTTAATCTTGAAACTCGATATGGTGACTGAAGTTCGTCGTGGAATTGCAAGCATGAAAGGGAATGTTTTTGTAGGAGAAAAAGTAGTGTGCGAAGCTGAATTTATGGCACAAATCGTTAAGAATAAATAAGTTATTTATTATGAATATACACCACCTTTCGGTTGTCCACCCTGATGCCGTTATCGGCAAAGACGTAACAATCAGTCAGTTTGTTACCATAGAGAAAAATGTTGTAATCGGAGATGGAACATACATTTATCCGAATGTCGTAATAATGGAAGGTGCCCGGATAGGCAAAAATTGCCGTATCTTTCCCGGTGCCGTAATCGCAGGTACACCTCAAGACCTTAAATTTGCAGGAGAAGAAACCGTTTGTATAATCGGAGATAATACTACAATCCACGAATGTGTTACCGTAAACAGAGGTACTGCCTCAAGAGGAAAAACAGTAGTTGGAAATAACTGTTTATTAATGGCTTACTCCCATATTGCTCACGATTGTATCTTGAAAGATAATGTAATCATTGGAAATGCTACACAAATTGCCGGGGAGGTGGAAATAGACGACTATGCCATTTTGAGTGGAGGTTCTTTGGTTCATCAATTTACTAAAGTCGGAAGTCATGTAATGGCACAAGGAGGTTCCAAAATCGGGAAAGACATCCCACCATATATTATTGCAGGACGTGACCCGATTTCATTTTCAGGAGTAAATATCGTAGGCCTTCGCAGACGCGGATTCGCCACAGAACAAATAGCAGCCATACAAGAAATTTACAGAACGCTTTATCAATCAGGGATGAACAATTCGGATGCAATAAAACATATTGATGCTCAACTTCCCGATTCAATAGAAAAAGCGAATATCGTAGAATTTGTAATAGCCTCAACAAGAGGAATAGTAAGAGGATATTTAGAATAATTAAGAATTAAGAATTAATAATTAAGCTGTTTGAAAGTCAATTATTAATTCTTAATTCTTAATTTTTAATTAATTTTTTATGGTTTACAAAATTATATTAATCTCAGATGAAGTGGACGACTTCAAAAGAGTGTTCACGATAGATGCTGATGCAACGTTTTTGGATTTGCACAACGCCATTTTGGATTCGGTAGGATATGCCAAAGACCAACCGACATCCTTTTTTCTTTGCGCCGACGACTGGACTAAACTCACGGAAATCACACTGATAGAAATGGATACTTCTTCCGAAGAAGACAGTTATGTCATGGAAAAAACACGCTTAAGCGAAGGATTGGAAGAAGAAGGTCAAAAGTTCATGTATATCTTTGAATACCTTACTGAAAGAGCATTTTTCTTGGAATTATATGAAATTATTCCGGGACAAAATCAAAGTAAAGCCAAATGCATTAAAGCAGTAGGAGAACCACCTGCTCAAGTTACTTCGATAGATGATTTTAGTCCGAATTCGAATCTTTCTTCAGATTTAGGTTTAGACGAAGATTTTTACGGTGATAAAGACTTTAATATGGACGAACTCGACGAAGAAGGTTTTGAAGGGTTGGGAGGGTTTAGCTCCGGAAATCCGTATGATGACTCTTTCTAAATGAAATCGCTTGTTGTTTTAATCGGACCAACAGGCGTAGGAAAAACAGAATTAAGCCTTGACTTGGCGGAAAGGCTTGATTCTCCGATTATTTCGTGCGACTCCCGCCAACTCTACAAAGGAATTCCTATTGGAACAGCCGCCCCTACTCAAGAACAACTCCAACGTGTAAAGCATTATTTCATAGGCACGTTAGAATTAACCGATTACTACAGTGCCAGCCAGTATGAAGAAGATGCCTTAACGCTCATTTCTCAACTACATACATCTCACGACACACTTCTGATGACCGGAGGCTCCATGATGTATATTGATGCTGTTTGTAAAGGAATAGACGAAATTCCCACCATTGACGAAAATCTTCGCAAGGATTTATTTGAATTATACGACGTCGAAGGCTTAGACCCTATTCGCAACCAATTAAAACTATTAGACCCAATATTTTACAACCAAGTAGACTTAAAAAACCACAAACGAGTAATTCATGCCCTCGAAGTTTGCTTGATGACCGGAAAACCTTACTCATCCCTTCGAACCGGAACCAAAAAAGAACGGCCTTTCAACATTATCAAAATAGGATTAACCCGCAACCGCGAAGAATTATATGAAAGAATCAATCGTCGAGTCGACGAAATGATAGAAAATGGATTATTGGAAGAAGCCCGAAACGTATACTCTTTACGTTCCTTAAATTCTCTCAATACAGTCGGCTACAAAGAAATATTCCAATACTTCGATGGCCATTGGACTTCAGATTTTGCAATCGAAAAAATCAAACAAAATTCCCGCATTTATTCCCGCAAACAAATGACTTGGTTTAAAAAAGATGAAGAAATCACATGGTTTTCTCCATCTGAAGCCGACTTGATTTTCAGCCACATAGATACAACCCTATCGCAATAATACCGCGTAGCGGTTAAAAATGTATAGCCGTGGAAGCGATAGCGCAGCCCACGGCTATACTTGTTTGATGTGCAACCTTTCCCGCAGGGGAAAAATATTAATAACCGCGGGTGTAACCCGTGGTAAACAGATATCCTCTTCCTTCTCAACCCCAAAGAGGGTTGAATAATTTGAAAAATCCTCAACAATCTTGCTTGAAAATTAAATCCTTTCATTACTTTTGTCGCAATTCCAAAAAACATAACGTTGTTTTTGGAAGGACATTTTTGATAACGTAAGCGTTTAGATATTACTCTTGTCTTAGAAAATCGCCAATTTTCAAATCTCACAAGGTAGTAGGCAACAAACGCTTGCGCTTGTGATGTATATAGTTTTTATATAATAACAGCGCAGGTTCTGTTGTTTATTTGTGAGATGGGTGTTTGGCGATACCTCTAAGACAGATAAGACATTAAAACAGTTCCTGCGCTTTCGTATTTTAAAGAATTTAACAGCAAATCTTTTGAGGGAACAGGAAGACGAGGAAATTTTCACAACTATGCGTATATTAAATTGTTATCAGCAAGTTTGGTGGACAGCGTGCCACAAACAGCAATGAATAAATGATTTACGAATCTTAAAGCCTTCCGAAAAAGGACGGAAGTAAAGCAAAAAGTAAAATGGCTTACATTAGATTTCCAAATCGAGAGTTGAGAGACAACTTCTATAATGCAGTAAATAATGCCAAAACTGACAGTGGCGATTGGCTAATGAAAAGTAATGTCGGTATATATTCTGACGATTACATTAGTTATGACCGCGAAAATGTTCGTGATTTTGGACAGTTTGGTGAGTTTATGCAAATGTTTAAAGGAAAATTGGAGTAAAATTACTATGTCTGCTGACAGCAGTTTGTTTGTTGGCAGACATTAAAAACAACAGTAAAATAATAATCTAAAAAAATAAAATTTATGAACACACTAACATTAATTTTAATAATTCTCAGCAGTATTTTGCTGTTGGGCGGTGCAGTTACTGCGCACTTAATGTATAAAAAAAGAACTCGAAACACAGAAGAAACGGAAGAATATCATACTTCCAGAACTTATGCTGTGAGGACAAAACAGAGCATTTCCGTTATCAAACAAGGAGTAACTCTCGACAAGGGAAAGTACAAAACATTTGGGTTTAGTTCTGCCGAAGACTCAGCGTCAAATTCGGAAGCCATTGCTACAAGTTTAGACAGAGTTTTTGATATGGTTAGAGAAGACCAAAAATTAGATAACGAAAAAGTTGCGAACACTATCAAATCACTTGAAGCAGAACAGGGAATTTGCGAAACTAACAAAAGCAATGAAATTACAGTATTGGCGGCGAACAAAGAAAGTGAAAGCAACAAAAAAGATGAAATTAAAACTCTCGAAGATGAAATTCAAGATGTTGAAAATGATACAAAAGGTAAAGAAGAAGAAATTAAACAACTATATGAAGAAATTGACAGAATAAATGATAATGATAAAATTAAAGACAAAGAAGAAAAAGTTAAACGAATAAAAGAAAAAATAAATTTCATACAAAAGAATTTGTCGCATAGTACAGGCGAAATGTTAGCACTTACTTTAAGCAGTATAATAGTATTGTTTCTTACAGCCTTTTTATTGTTATTCTATTCTGCGATATTTAGAGGCAGCGAACTCACTATTCAACTTCTTAACATAATTAACGCAAATGCATATACGGATTTAGAAAGTTTATCTCGAACAATTAATAATCTTGTTGGCATAATTCCTTTGACACTTGGGCTTGGGGTTTTTGTTCTTGCAAAAAACAAAAACAAAACAACAAGAATATGGAGCCAAACAGGTGTATATAGCACGGCTTTTATATTAGATTCGGTTTTGGGTTATTTGGTTTCGCAAGCAGTACATAATCAAAATTATATAAGTACGAAAGTGAGTAATCAATGGGAATTTTCAATGGTATTTTCAGACCCACATTTTTATTTAATATTGATTCTCGGTTTTCTAACATACATTCTTTGGGGCGTTCTTGTGAATTATATTTTGAAACATCCCGCACTTCAAAAAAATGATGAAATAAAAAAGAAACAAATAACAGCGATAAAAGAAAAAATAAAAATTTGCACAAAAGATCTACGTGAAATAGAGAGAAATATTAGATTGAATGAAGGGAATATTGAAACTCTTGAAAAGAACATTAAATCAGTAATTGATGAAATTTCAAAATATAATAAAGGAGTAGAACAGATAAGTACCGCATTTCTCAAAGGTTCGATAGGTGAATTTATAAATGGTTGGAATGATTATACAAATGGTAAATTTGTACCAGATGTCGCAAAAATTCACATCAAAGATGCAAGCGAGCAACAAGCAAAATGGTTGCAAATCAAATTGGAAAATTTACAAAAAAATAATATAGTCATTTTGGTAGAATGAAAAAAATAATTTTAATCATAGTTGGTATTGTAGTATTTTTTACTGCCGTTTTCATATTTGGGAATAAAACCTCGCCAATAGGGGAAGCAGTCAATGCAATAAAAAGATGCAGGAATAAAGATGAAGTTCATACTGTATGGGACACAAATTCAGATTTGCAAACAAATAATTTCTTTGAAAAAGAGATAAGAAACAAATTAAGCAAATTGAATTTATCAAGCGAAGATGTATCAGAATGTTTGAAATGGTTACCGCCTGCACCTACAAGTTTAAATTTGATTGTTGTTCCTGATTTGTCAAGACGAATCATTGACGAAGTCAATAATCCTGACCAAATAAATAACGATACGGTTATTCTAAATCATATTTGGAAAGCATTTGAAAAGCATAGCATTATTGATAGAACAACTAAAATGCGAAAAATCAATTCCAAAGACCGCTTGATAATTGATGTAACAGACGAAGGACAAGCCGTTGGACAGTTTAGGACGTTGGCAAATGACTTGATATTTGATTTGTCTTTTGTTCCAAGTGGACAAAATAACGAAAAATATCTTAAAGATTGCTACTTATTATATTTTGAAAGCATTAAGAAAATGTATGAATTGGCAGAGCAGAAACCTATTGGAGCAGACTATTGGAACTATTTTAAACGAAACTTACCAAAGCATATTCAAAAATCTACTCTTTTTGACACTTACAGGAATGTACTTATTATAATTACAGATGGGTATTTAGAAACTGAAAATCAATTTTATACGGGCTCTTGGACTAAACGCAAAGAAGTAGAAAGGAAAATTAAAGAGGGGAAATCAATAAAGGAAGCACTAAGCGGGTTTAAAATTCCAAACATTGCAGAAGATTTTTCAACATTGGAAGTATTAATATTAGAAGTCAAAGAACGCAAACCCAATAGTAAAATTGAAAAAAATGATAAGGGAACTTCCGAAGATTTTTACATTTTAATGACTTTGTGGAAAGATTGGTTTGGTGAAATGGGAGTTAAAAATGTCAATGATAAGTTTTTTATACAAAGAAATGATGCGACGCAATTGACTAAAAAAGAGATTGATAAATTATTGAGTAAGTGAAAAAGAAAAATAAGGGAAAGTTCCCTGAAAGTTACATATTTGAACTTAATAAAAATGAAAAAAGAGCAGGTAGTGGAAATTTTCTACCTCCTTAAAAATCTCATTTTTTCACCTGTATTGCCAAAAGCTTTCCTCTTGTTAGCCCGAATATGTTACTTAGCCGTTCGGCCGAATTTGTAATTCAGTCACTTTTTCTTTTGCAATTTTGCCATTGCAAAAAATCATGTAAATCTTGCCATTGAAAAAATAAGTTCTATTTTTGTGATTTATTAATCAAAATTATCATGGAAGAAAATGTAGTGCGATTTAATCAAGTCGAAGAGAAAATCTTGACTATCCGTAATCAGAGTGTAATACTCGATAGTGATGTTGCCGTTTTGTACGGAGTGGAAACCAAGCGAGTTAATGAGGCTATCAAAAATAATCCTGATAAGTTCCCAAATGGATATGTTTTTGAACTTGAAAAACAAGAAGTTATAAGTTTGCGGTCGAAATTTTCGACCACAAATTTATCTGTAATGACAAGGGTTGCGCCCAAAGCCTTTACCAAAAAAGGCTGTTATATGCTGGCAACAATTCTCAAAAGCCCAAAGGCAACACAAACTACTATAGACATAATTGAGGCTTTTGAAAAAATGCAAGAGATGTCGATGTCAATCGTTGAACTAATGAAAGACCACGAAAACGAACAAAAACAAAAAACATTGATGCAGAAAGGCGAAGAATTATTTGGCGATATCATAGGAAATGCACTTGATACAGTAGACACCGAAACGAGTTTTGAATTAAACCTTGCTGCATTTAAAATAAAACATACAGTAAAACGAAGGAGAAAATAAATTTAGTCACACTAAGCTTGATTTTCAGTCACATATCTACATCTGAAAAATAAAGTTTCTCTTTCTCATAAAATACTTTTAAAAAGATTTGGATTGTATTTAGTATTGTTATAATTTTGTCCCCGCTTTCCAGAAATTTGGAGGGTAATAAAAGGCGCGATCTTTGACATTATT
>JAIRVZ010000049.1 GCA_031253625.1 Dysgonamonadaceae bacterium | reverse complement strand
GGTATATATTGGGATTCTTTTGAGGAAGAAGAAAAGGTTTGCTTGCTTTCCCGTTTTCATCGATAGCAGCAATGTAAGGACGAGTGTAAAGATTATCCATTCGTCGACTGCCGAAAACGAACCAGCGCGAATTGCTGCTCCAGTTATGATAACTGTCGGCATACTGACTGTTAGCCTCTGTCAGTTCATGCGTTGAGCCGTCTTCCAAGTTCAGGATATACAAATCAGCCTCAGGATGCCATATCCCGAAATTGCCATAATCCAAAAGCGTGTACATAATGAACTTCCCGTCGAAAGAAGGTTTGGGGAATGAAACGCTTTTGCCGATATTATCTACACGAATCAGCGTGTCTATTTTTGAGCCGAATGTACGGGTGGCGGCATCGAAAGAGATGCTGCACAAATTGTATCTTACTTCGTGGAAGTCTTTTGGCATATTTTTTTCGGATGAACAGCAAAAATACAAGGTTTTACCGTCGGGCGAAAAAACCGGAAAGGTTTCGAAATTAGCTGTCATAAGCAAATCGCTCGAGAATAATTCATCTTTTTCCAAGTCGTAAACAACAATATCAGATGCTAAATCATACACTTCGATTAATTTTTCTTTTGAAGAATGAAAAGATTGAATGGTTTTATTTGTCGAGTAGGCGATAAAGCGTCCCGAAGGATGCCAATAGGGATATACACAAGCAGAAAGCGTTTCATCTGTTTTAGTATCCATAATTTTCAGGTTGCCTTGATTTTGAATAACCGTTCCTCCGTTTTTTCCACGCACATGAAGACTTATTTCCTGAGGTCGCGTCTGGTTGAATGAGTGACAGTTGATGCAACTACCCGGAATAACCGTATTTTCAATTACCGCACTTTGTTTAAAATTGGAAAGGTCGCGCTGATATATTCCCATTTTGCTATACACCTCATAACCGGGCGCAATCAGTCGATAAGCTAATCCGTAATCAATCGGGTGGGGGCTAACGTACATCCAAAAAGGTGCGTATTGTTTCCAACGTCCTTCCGATTTTACAGATAGAGTAAAGCGAATGGTATCTCCGATGTTTTCTTTCAATAATTGTTTCCATTTCTTTTCGGGAAATGCGATGAAATCTGATGTTTGTATTTCCAATGAGCCACTTTTCCCGCCTTCTGCCCGCAAGTGGAGTTTCTCGTGCGAGCCGCTTACTGAAAAATTCAACGGAGCAATGGTTGCAGGAATGGTGACTTCCGTATAATCGGGTGAAATTTCCGGCATTACAGACAGCATTTCCGGATTAGTGACGGCTTCTTTGCACGATGTGGACAACCATACGATGGCGCAACTAAAGAGGATATATAAGATGTTTCTCATTGTGATAAAAGCACAAATTTACGAAAAATATCTCAAGACATTATCCTTTTTCCGAAATTATTTGTCCTTTACCGACAACTTTTCTTCTTTCCTGATGATACTTCCATCATCGGCTAAACCCTCGATGATAACCGTATAAGATGTTGGTTCATCTGCCGTGTAAAATTCAAATGATGATTCTCCTTGATTATCTGTCTGCACAACAGGTTGCCAATGAATGGTAGTGCGCAGGTCGGGAAGTCGCTCATTTCGTTTTTCCGGAGTGTCGTATTTCGGGGCATAAAATTCTACTAGTTGTTGAAAACCCAAAGGTGATATATTTTTAATATGTGGAGCATAGTTGCTATCTTTATAATCTTCAGGGCCTTTAGTGAAAACGTAAATTGCTCCTCCAAAAGCACGTGGACCAAAAGCCATTGCATTTGCACCCATCAACACATCAATTTGTGCAACATCAGCCGGACTAATTATATCAATATCCTCTATATTCCAAAACATACCATCAACAATCAATGCCGGAGGCGGCGTATTGGGACTCATACCCAATAAGACTTTAGGATTACCTCCGGCGGCGTAGTGGTTTATCCTAACACCCGGAACGGTAACCAAATACCAAAGTATATTGGGTGGCGTAGATTTGTTGATGAAATCTGCTGTAATGGTATGGGTTGCCATATCATAATATTGTGATTTTTTCAGATTTTTTTGTTGTGCCGTAACACGCACTTCCGGCAAATGAATCATACGCATACCGTGCTCATAAACATATTGTTGATCAGCTTTGTCAGCGTATCGAGTAAATAAATCCTTGTTAATTCCAACAAGCGACAAGGCAGGTAAAGTTCTTTTTGGAAAAATTTCTTTATCTAAAATTAGGTTTTTGGCTGTCGTTGTTTTTTTCATTTTAACGCTTACAGTAAATTGTGTACTATCGGTATCCAAGCATTCAACTTCACCAAATGAGAAACGGCCGTTTTTATCTGTTTATGTTTTTTCGAAAAAGTTATGTTTCAATGAATAAATGGCTACCTCTATATCTTTAGCAGGCGTGCGCAATAAGTCATTTTTCACGATTCCCGAAATTTTTCTCGGAGCTATCTCTATGGGTATTGTTGGTTTGGAGAGCCGTCCCTGCGCCAATTCCGCAATATTGTAGCGCCGCCAGCCTTGCGTACACATCAGCAAATCCAATGTCAATGCCGAAGAGGTTGTATTTTGAAAATAGTATGCCGGATTTTCAATATTTCCACGCAAATCAGATGTAAGCAAAAGTTCAGTAAGGATATTGGAAGTGGAATCGGGTTTCACCTCCCTGTCGGAAGTTACTGCTACTGAGAAGCTTCCTGCCAACGGTTGCCCTCCGCTGTCGGTCAATGTTACCCGATTTTTTACCAATGAGCGAATGTTGTAATTTTCTTGATCAGGCAGGTAAGATACTTGTGCCTGATCTTGATTGTTGATAAAAACCAAACGTTCGCTTACCGGATTCGAACCGGAATCAAACAATATCAAATGCAATACACCCGATGGAAATTGTTCTTGTTGTATGAGATGATTTTTTCCATGATGCCAACGGTCGGCAAAATGCACCATGCCACGAGTATGCGCAAGTAAATAAAGTTCATCATTTTGTGTGGCCTCTGCCGGTTTCAAAACAGACACATACATTTTATCTTTCACTCTGTTTACGGACAACGCATATCCGTAGTCAACAGCAGTAGGCAGATCGAAACGTTTCGTTTTTCCCTTATCGTTTTTGCAAATCGCATAATAGGTTTTACTTTTTTCTGCGAGAAACGGAAAACTTCCCATGCCAAGATGTTCCGACTTAAATTCTTTGATTTCTTTTCCGGTTTGGTCGTAAATCATGCCGGAAATATTCGCTGATTGCCCGTTTGATTTCATTGCTTTAAATGCAAGCTTGCAGAAAGTTCCCTGCATAAGTGAGCCGCCTTCGGGATAAAAAGAAACATCGAAATCATCGCCGGATTTAAGTTTTTGATTTTTTTTATCAGCTTGCGGATTACCTATATAAACAGTTTTAGTGAAGAAATAATCCTCGTCTAAGTTCTGCATAAAAGCAGTGTAAGCGCGTATTGTATAATTGCCTTCGGGTGCATCTTCGGGAATGGATAGATAACCATGATAGGCTCCTTCTTCATGACGGATTTTAACACGAGTAACAACCGTATCAACCGGACTAAACAATTCTACATAGACATAACGGCTAACCGAAACCGGTTCGTGATTCATTGCATTAGCTAAATGCGCTCTGAACCAAATCTTTTCGCCCGAAATGTAATAAGGCTTATCGGTATGGACATAAATTTTTTCTTGGGGAAAGATTTCTAATTGTTTTTGGAATAATGAAATCAATCTATCCGGAATATCCGAATTATTACCCATATGAATTTTTCCTGTAATGACCTGAGAATAGGCATTCACAAAAAAAATCAAGAACAACAGAATGAGAAGTTTTATCTTGTTCATAATTCAATAAAAGAAACTTGATGCTTGCTGATGATTTGCAAATCTTTTGTTAACAATACAATATGGCTAATTCCCGGAGGAAAAACAGATGTGTCGAAAATGATGTATTCTTTTGAAGGATCCCATTCATTGGCATAAATAGGCAAACCGTTGGAATGAATCACTAAAAAGAGTCCGGGATAAGAATCCGGATCATATTTATCAATTGTGATCCACAATTTATCATCTATGATAGAGGTTTTTAATGCCAAGCTATCTAATACAGGATCATCTTCTTGTGCGTATAATGTGGCAATATGCACTGCCAACAATAATATTATCATGATTCGTTTCATAATGAATGAAGAATTAAAGATTTAATTTTTAAAAAATAGAGTAAATTAATTGAATATTGAACAATGATGAAAAATAATTACTGTTGGAATAATATCCCTCATACCCTTTGTAACGATTACGACTTGGCGTATACCAAAGCCCACAATTGCCTGCCACACGGAAATTGGGCGAAAAATAATAATTTAAATTAGCTCTAAGAGTGCTGTGATACGACGTAGTATTTTGATGTCTCTCATTATCATAATCATATATAGATTTCGCCATTTGTTGTCCTGCTATTACCCGAATATTTGTTCGCGTGTTGGGGTAATAGCCCAAAGAATAGTTAGCAAAAGCAGAGAATGCTTTAACTTTATCAGTATTATTTGTGTAATTATTATCTGTTTGTTCATTTCGATAGGAATTGGAATAGATACCACCATAACCTCCTGCAGCTACACTATGTTGCCAATTTAACTTAAACGGTTTTTCATAACTGAAATCCAAACTTATGATATACTGATTTGAATTATAAATATGATTTCGCATTATAGGAGTGTTTTTTTCATTTTGGTAAACAGAATAAGGACGTGCCATAAAAGATATTTCATAACCTGATTTACGCGAAAACAGGGCGCCATACTGCCACATATCATATAAAGTAGTAAAATATGCCGCACCGTTATCAGCCAATAAATTATTGTTCACAAAAAACGAGTCGACCGATGTGATTTCGTCTATTAAATGCAGTCGTGAATCTAAAAAACGTTTGTTCTTAACAGTAGAAATTTTTTGCGATAGTTCGAGCATTTCATTATTAGAAAGATTTCGAGTCAAAACTTTTCTCTTGGAGAGTGCATTGACAATATAAATTGCCTGACGAGCATCTTCCACATTCTCTATACGCCCATAGCCGACACCTACTTGTGGAGAAAAATGAAAGAAAAACGTTTTTTGTTTTTGATTACTATCTTCCGATTGTTTTTCTATTTTGTTTTGCGTGAAATTATATGATACATTGCTATATATATTATAATCCATAAAAATCGATTTTGAAAAATACCTTCTATTCGACCAATCCAAGTGTAAACTGCTTGTCGAAATATTCCTGACATTATTATTGATATTGACAGTGGTTGAATTGTCATCTGTGAATGTCCATTTACGTTTTTGAGAGTTATAATCTCCATCAAATGATAAACCAATTGCAAAACCGGATATTTTTTTACGGGTATTAACATAATGCGAAAAGTAGGATGCAATATTACCGGTAAAGGTAGAATTTGAAAACTCACTCGTTGAATACTTGCTATCCCCACTTGAACATGAATAATTAGAATGTAAATTTAAATTAATATCCAGTTGGTTTCGTACAATATCCGGTGTAATGTATTTACTAATATCAAAACTTGTGAATTCTTCTTGTGAAGGTATCCACTCTTCGTACTCATTTTGTGTATTACCTTGAGAAAACGCATTAACAACGAGAAGCAAAACAGCTAAAACTAAAATTATCTTCTTTTTCATAAACAGACACTTTTATATAATTATTGATTAAAAACTATTTGATGCCAATAAAGTGGACAAAGTAATTAAACTCATTTTTATTACAATTTTTCGGCATAAAGGCAAAGTTTAACTATCTCCTTTACATCTTCAAAATTTACATGGTTATCTTGAATGTATTGATTCAATTGCGCTTTTTGTTTCGGATACAGTTTTACAAATTGTGCTAAAGATTTAAATTGTTTTCGTTTACCGTCTTTAATTATCCAATAATGATTATAATAACCAACTTCTTCCATTTCCGGGTCTTTCAATAAGAGGGCTCCGCCATCTTTATATTGATATGTAGATGTTCCTGTTAATTCGGAAGTCCCTCCGAAACCGGCTTGCTTTCCTTTGGGTTTCGTTTTTACAAAATATTGTACTTGAACTACTGGTTTCTCGGATAATATTTCTATCCAACCTTCACTGTCAGGATTGGGAATAAAGACTCTTTTGCCGATCACAATACTATCAAGAGCTTTGGGGTCGGAAATCTCTTTTATCTGTTCATCTTTTTTATCTATGAACCGGATTTTTTTGGAAAGTAAATGATAATTTACTTTTTCGTCTGATTGCTTTTCATTGACGAAATAGACTTTGGCATCCTTAAAATCATCAAAGAGATAGGGTGAATAATTTTGCGCGTTGATTGTCGAACCTGTGACGACAATTAGCAGCAGCATTATTGGTAACGGTACGATTGAAAAAGTTTTCATAATTTATATAATTTATTTTAAAAAGTTTGATGCTGCGAAGTTAGGTAATCGCACAAGTCCAACAACTCTTTATAAAAGAAAGAACAAAGCTGAAATAATTGGCAGACTGTGAGTTTTGTTTTTTAATCCTAAAAAACAGCCACGAAAATCTAATCTGTTTTTTTTTGAAGCGATTATTTGAACTGACAAAAAACAATCTGACCTTTGTAATCAAAATCATAATCGTTGGAAAATTAATGGTTGTAGAACAAAAATCAAATCAGGAACGAATGTTAGCATTGACATTCATTCCTTTGGCTATTGCTATCAATGTTGCTTTAGGAGCTATTGTAAAGGCTTTAAATATGCCTTTGTATGTAGACAGTATTGGTACGATACTGACAACTATTCTGTTAGGTTGGAAAAGAGGAGCCATTGTGGGCGTTCTCGGATTTATCATTACCTCTATCTTTATCAATCCTTTTGCTGTCTATTTTTCGCTTACTCAAGTGGCAATTGCACTGTTTATCGGATTTGTCGGCAAAAGAGGATGGTTCAGGAGCATGCCTTCGGCAATCGGCACGGGAGTTGTGCTGGGAATCGTTGTCGCACTTGTATCGGCTCCGGTCATCGTTTTTGTATTTCATGGTGCTACCGGAAATGGGGCGGCACTTGTTACTTCTTTCTTTGTGCAAATGGGAAATCAGATTATTAATTCTATTTTTTTTACAGGATTTTCCATCGAGCCTGTTGATAAGGTGATACAATGTTTTTTGGCATTTTTCATCTTAAAAAGTATTCCGAAAAACTTGCTACAAAAATTTAGTTCGGATTGTT
>JAIRVZ010000132.1 GCA_031253625.1 Dysgonamonadaceae bacterium | reverse complement strand
ATTACCACTTACAAGAAAGAACTACCCAGCCTACCTAATATGCAAGGACAGGCGGATATTGTCACAGATGATATGTCGCTATTGGAACGACTTGTTTTGCCGATGAAAAGAGTACTGACAGAAAGTTTGTAAAAAGATTACTCACCAATTAAAAATAAAAAATATCGGAAGGATTGGAGCGTTTCAAAGCCGAAAGATTTACGTCTTTCCCTATCCGGATACCATATTGACCGAAAGCCATTTCTACCGTTTTACAAGCTAATTCGGGATGGTTATTTTCTTTGCTTAAATGACACAGCCATATATTTTTCAGGTGCAAATCAAAATTTGCCGCTAAAAATTCTGCAGTTTCTTTGTTGCTTAAATGGCCGGTGCTATTCACAATCCGTTCTTTCAGAAATGCCGGATACCGTCCGGTTCTAAGCATCTCGGAATCGTAGTTCGCCTCGATAATCAAGTGATTGGCTATCCGTATATACTTGGCCACGGTATCGCTGATATGTCCGACATCGGTGGCTAATACGATTTTATGTTCTCCGAATTCAACCAGATAACCCACATTGTCGCTGCTGTCGTGCGGAATTTCAAATGCCGTTATGCGAAAATCCTTGATTTCAATAGAGATTTCTTTCTCTATAATCCTTTTAGAACCATATAGTTTCTCTTCTACATAGCGACTTCGGTCTATTCCTTCGTGCACATCCTTTGTTGCATATACCAGAATGTTGTATTTTTCGCCCAGTGCTCCTACTGATTTAATATGGTCTGCATGGTCATGAGTTACAAAAACGCCCATGATTTGCTCGGGTTCAATTTTATGGTCTTTGAAAACTTTTTTGATAGTGCGTATGCTGATACCTGCATCGAAGAGGATACCGTATTCTTCTGTTCCCAAAAAATAACAGTTTCCACTACTCCCGCTTGCTAAACTTAAAAACTTTAGACTCATATAATTTTGAATTCGTTTTTTAAACGCTCACAAAAGTAACAAAATTGTGTGGATTTATGTTATCTTTGCATTTATCTGTGTCTAAAATTATTTTTTATATAAGTAGTCATGAAAAACATTTTATTCTTTGGCCTTTGTGTGGCTTTATTAACAGCTTGTGGAGCCAAACAAACAACTCCTCCGGTTGCCCTGATTTGGGAGATGGGTGCAAATGGTATCGAACCGGGGCGTTACGAAAATACATTCTACATTGTTAACACAGGAAAAACAACATTAGACGGGAATTGGATAATTTATTACAATCAATTGAGCGGATGGCCTGTTCATGTGGAAGGCAATCCGTTGAAGGCTGAATGGATTAATGCCTCTTTCTATAAAGTGTATCCTACGGAGCATTATCAACCGTTAGCTGTGGGCGATACGTTGAAATTTACTTTCCGAAGTAGCGGTGCTATCATCAAGGAAGAGAATTTTCCTAATGCTTACATCGTTTTATTGGGCGAAAACGGTGAAGAAAAGCAAAAATATAATATCCCTGTAGATGTGGTTCCGTTTACTAAAGCTTATCAATGGACGCGACCGGGAACCAAAGAATTACCTTATCCCGACGGAAATTATATGTACGAACAAAACGTCTTTTTTAACGAACCGGTCGAATTAGATGAATTTGCTATTTTCCCTACTCCGAAGAAGATAGAAAAATTGGAGGGAACTTCAACGCTTTCCAAAAACGTACAATTGAAATATTCATCTGATTTTGAAAATGAAGCGGTTTTATTGCGAAAAAAATTGGAATCGCTTTTTGGATGTACCGTTTCAGATGTCGGAGAAACAATAATTGAATTTCATAATGCTTTTTCGGAAGATAAAACTGTAATAAACGATGAATATTATATGTTGGAAATCCAAGATAACAAGATTTTAATTGCCGGTAAGAATGCGCACGGTATTTTCAATGGATGTCAAACCTTGTTAGCTATTTTGGGAAATGTAGACGGACTTCCTGCAACCATTCCCAATGTACACATTACGGATTACCCCGATATGCACCACCGCGGCATCATGTTGGATATAGCGCGCAACTTTACCAAAAAAGAAGATGTATTGAAACTGATTGACCATTTAGCAATGTATAAAATGAATGTATTTCATTGGCACTTGGTCGACGACGAAGGTTGGCGCATCGAAATACCAGGATTGGAAGAATTGACGGAAATCGCGTCTCGTCGCGGACATACTTTAGACGATTCCAAATGGCTGCAACCGGCTTATGCTTGGGGATGGAATGCTTTGGATAATACCACAAAGGCTAACGGTTATTATTCACGGAACGATTTTATCGAAGTGCTGAAATACGCCAACGACCGACATATTCGTGTAATTCCCGAAATAGATATACCGGGGCACTCGCGGGCGGCTATTAAAGCAATGAATGCCCGTTACAGGAAATACATCGACACAGACAGAGAAAAAGCAGAAGAATTTCTTTTGACTGATTTTGCCGATACTTCTAAATACCTTTCTGCACAGTATTTTACCGACAACGTAATGAATGTTGCACTACCTTCGAGTTATCGTTTTGTGGAAAAAGTAATTGATGAAATCGACAAAATGTTTACCGATGCAGGAGTAGAACTGAAAGTTTTCCATATCGGTGGCGATGAAGTGCCGCATGGGGCGTGGGAAGGTTCGGCTATTGCTCAAGATTTCATGAAAGCCCGTGGTATGACGGAAATCCGCGAGTTAAAAGATTACTTCTTGGAACAGGTATTCCCGATGTTGGCTAAACGGAATATTCAGCCGGCCGGATGGGAAGAAGTGGCTACGCATGACGGTATACCCAATCCTAAATTTATCGATACTAATGTACTCAGTTATTGTTGGAATACTTTACCGGAATGGCAAGGCGATGAGTTGCCTTACAGATTAGCTAATGCCGGATATCCGGTGATTCTCTGTAATGTAACCAATTTTTATTTAGATATGTCGTATAATCGCCACCAAAGTGAACCGGGTTTATATTGGGGCGGCTTTGTAAACGAATACAATTCTTACAATATGTTGCCTTTTGATATATACAAATCGGTTCGTACTACTTTAAGCGGTGAACCTTTAGATATGAGTACTGTTTCAAAAGGAAAAACACCTTTAAAAGAAGGAGCAGCCTATCAAATCAAAGGAATGCAAGGTCAATTGTGGGCCGAAACTTTCCGGAATTTCGAACAAATTGAATACCGTTGTTTCCCGAAAATGTTCGGTTTGGTTGAACGAGCATGGAATGTCCAACCGGAGTGGTCCAATCCTTATAACGAACAAAAATACGAAGTGGCAAAAAAGAAATATAATGCTAAAATTGCTCGTTACGAATTGCCTCGTTTGGCTAAATTAAATGTGAATTTCAGGGTTTCGCAACCCGGTATTATCGTGAAAGATAATTTGTTGTATGCTAATTCTGCTATTCCGAATGCTGTAATCCGTTATACGGTTGATGGCAGCGAACCGACTGAAAATTCGATTATTTGGACAGAACCGGTTGAATGTGATGCTAAACAAGTAAAAGCAAAAGCTTTTTATTTTGGCAAACAGAGCGTAACGACATTGTTGGAGAATGAATAAATATTTTGAAACACATAGGCTCTATGTGTTCTATGTGCCTATGTGTTTCAAAAACAATTAAAATGAAAGACAAAGTAAATCAACTGTTTCAAGAGCAGCTAAATAATTGGGAATTAGCAAAAAATAACTACAAAGCTTTAGAACAGGTAAAGGAAAAAACGTTGGATGTGAACGGTCACCGGTATAAAGTGCAATTCAATCCTGTGCGGATTATTTCTTCTGCGGCAAAGGTCGACCCGAAATCGATTCAAGAGCGCAAGTGTTTTCTTTGCTCTGAAAATCTTCCGGCAGAACAGAAAGGTATTTCTTTCAAAGAAAATTACATCCTATTGGTTAATCCTTTTCCTATTTTTCCGCGACATTTAACAATTCCGGCAAAAGAACATACGCCTCAACTCATTGCTTCTCGTTTTGAGGATATGCTCGATTTGGCACAGCAGTTGGATGATTACATTGTCTTTTATAACGGTCCCAAATGTGGTGCATCTGCTCCCGACCATTTTCATTTTCAAGCGGGAAACAAAAAATTTCTCCCTATCGAAAACAGCAAAGATTGGAATAATGCCATCCGAATCGAATCGAAGGATAAACAGGAAATGCTTCTGCTTTTTCGACAAATTTATAATGCTTTACCGTTGCAATCGAATGATACTGAGCCGATGCTGAATATCCTGACTTGGTATGAAAACGGAACATGGACGACCTGTCTTTTCCAGCGAAAAAAACATCGTCCTGCCTGTTATTTTGCTGAGGGAGATGATAATTTGCTGATTAGTCCTGCATCTGTCGATATGGGCGGTGTATTTATCACACCTTTGGAAAAAGATTTTGAAAAAATCATGGCAGAAGATATTGCTCAAATCTTGAATGAAGTTTAATCTAAATAAATATGTATCAGTCTTCTAATCTTCCCAATACTCACCTTCATATAGCAGATGCTCTGAGGGGAATTGCCATTATTGGCATTATCTTGATTCACAATGTAGAACACATGAATTTTTACATTCAAATATTTAAAACATTTTGATTTTTCCGAACCGTTCTTTATTTTTGTCTTGTATTATTAATCAGAACAAATTTTTTATGAACAAGACAAAATCTACTGATCTTCAAATTAACCCTAAGGAATTGCAGATTATTCAAGACAAAATTTATGAGTTAAGAGGTTTCAAAGTGATGTTGGACTTTGATTTAGCAGAGTTGTATGGTACAGAAACTAAACGCCTGAAAGAGTAAGTAAGACGTAATCTTAAACGTTTTATGGGTGAGGATTTTATGTTTGAACTTACTAAGAGTGAAGTATTTGAACTTTCAAGGTCGCAATTTGCGACCTTGAACAATAAGAGAGGGAGTAATATAAAATACATTATTATACGGAATCTAAATAGAATCGTTTTTCAATCCTTTTTTATTACCTTTGAACCTCTATAAATTTGTTATATACAATGAATATTCCAACAATAGAAGTGGGTATAATGTCCGCTAAATCCATTGAATTTCAATTGAATGGCTGTTTTCGACAAATTTCAGGCGAAGAAATGGAAAATGTGAGCGGAAAAGCCATCGTTACCGGAGATTCTTCTTTTGTACTTCATTTGGGAGATAAACAACAAAAAATTGATGATTTTGTTTTGTTGGAACCTTTGGATGAAGAACAAGCTAATTTTGAATTATATCACGTTGTTATCGGTGTGAAATTCCATTGGGAACGCAAGGAAACGCAACGTTTCAAAGGTAAACTCAAAATCCATGTTGAAAACGGAATGTTGACTGCCGTCAATATTCTTTCTTTAGAAGATTATCTTTTAAGCGTAATTTCGTCGGAAATGAGTGCAGCTTCTTCTCTCGAATTATTGAAAGCGCATGCTGTAATATCCCGTAGTTGGTTACTGGCTCAGATTGAAAAGGGCAAACAATTGAAAGATGCAAATTATAAAACGCTGATACGCAACGAAGAAGGATATATTCGTTGGTACGACCGCGAAGACCATTCCCGTTTTGATGTTTGTGCCGACGACCATTGTCAGCGTTATCAGGGTATTACCAAAGTATCGTCTCCACAGGTGTATGAAGCCTTGAAAGCCACATCGGGCGAAGTATTGATGTACGACAACGCAATTTGTGATGCCCGTTTTTATAAATGCTGTGGTGGAATTACCGAAAAATTCGAGAATGTTTGGGAGCCGGTCGTGCATCCTTATCTGACGAAAGTGATTGACAATGAGGTGACACGTGACAATGTGACGAGTGATTTAACAATCGAAGAAAATGCTCGCGCATGGATACTGGGAAATCCTTCTGCTTTTTGTAATACGCGCGATAAGGAAGTGCTTTCGCAAGTATTGAACGATTACGATCAGGAAACGCAGGATTTTTACCGTTGGAAAGTCACACTTACACAGGTGGAAATCAAGGATTTGTTGTTTCGCAAAATCGGTATTGATGTCGGCGATGTATTGGATTTAATCCCCATGGAACGAGGTGTTTCCGGTCGAATTATTCGCTTGAAAATTGTAGGAAACAAAGATACTATCGTTATTGGCAAAGAATTAGAGATTCGGAAAGCATTATCCGAAAGTCATTTATACAGTTCTGCTTTTGTCGTAGAAAAAGTATATGATACTTGTCATTGCGGGCTTGACCCGCAATCCCCTCCATCCAAGTTTCTCCTTTCAGGTGCCGGCTGGGGACACGGCGTCGGTCTTTGTCAAATCGGTGCTGCTATCATGGGTGCTAAAGGTTATCCGTACCGGGAGATATTAACTCATTATTTTCCTCATGCAGAATTAAAGAAAATATATACATAAAGATATGATTTTATTAGCAGACGGTGGTTCTACAAAAACCGAATGGTGTGTAGCGGAAAATGGAAAATCGGTACAACGCATCATCACAAAAGGTATGAATCCATATTCCCAAACGGAAGAGGAAGTTAGCGATGAAATTCAGTCGGTTTTGATACCGGAGTTGAAAACGACAACATTTGATGCGCTGTATTTTTATGGTGCCGGATGTTTGCCCGAAAAAATTCCGATGATGCAACGAGCGCTCGGAAAGCATCTCAATGCTAAAAAGATAGAGGTTGATTCCGATATTTTGGCAGCAGCTCATGGATTGAGCGGAAAAAATCCGGGTATCGTGTGTATTCTCGGAACAGGTTCTAATTCCTGTTTTTACGATGGAGAAAAAGTAGTCGCCAACGTATCGCCTTTAGGCTTTATTTTGGGAGACGAGGGTGGTGGTGCCGTATTGGGTAAATTATTGGTCGGTGATATTCTGAAAAACCAATTGCCTGCCGGATTAAAAGAGAAGTTTCTGCAACAATTCGATTTAACGCCTGCCATGATCATTGAACGAGTGTATCGACAGCCTTTCCCTAATCGCTTTTTGGCAAGTCTTTCTCCTTTCTTGCTGCAAAACATCGAAATTCCGGAATTTCGCACATTGGTATTGAACGCATTTAAAACTTTCCTCAATAGAAATGTGAAACAATATGATTATCAGAACAACAAAGTGCATTTTGTCGGTTCCGTAGCCTATTATCACAAAGAAATATTAGAAGAGGCTATTTGCGAATGTGGCATGCAATTAGGAACCATTGTGCAATCTCCTATGGAAGGATTAATTTCGTATCATGCCTATTGTTTTTCCGAATCAGAAAACACAATCCTACGAAGGTAAAGAAAGCATTTAGTATCAGTCGTTCGTGACTGAATTGGTAACCGTTGAACCAAGCTTGTGAGTTGAGGTCGAGGATAAAGCACAAAACCGGCGAAACGATGGCTACCAACGGCACCCAACGGTCTTTTACTGCTTTTTTGGTAAACATACCGAAAACAAACATACCGAGTAAAGGCCCATAAGTGTAACTGGCTACCTTATAAACTGTTTGGATAACGGAATCGTTATTCAACAGGTTAATTGCAAAAATGACCGCCACCATAATGGCTGCCATACCGATGTGCACTTTTTTCCGGATAGAGGTTATCTGACTTTCTGTTTTTGTTTTGGGACTTTCCAAAATATCGACCGTAAACGAAGTTGTGAGCGCGGTTAATGCTGAACCGGCTGCAGCGTAGGCCGCGGAAATTAATCCGACGATGAATAGTACGCCTACCAACGGAGGAAATTGCATCGCTAAGAACGGAAATACATCGTCGCCTTTTTCCGGCAAGGAAATGAATTCTTTGGCGGCATACACATAAAGCAATACACCCAAAGTCATGAAAAGCAGATTGATAAATATTTGCAAAATACTACTGGTAATCATGTTTTTGCGAGCATCTCGAAAATTTTTGCAACTCAGCGTTTTTTGCATCATGTCTTGGTCTAATCCGGTAATGGCAATCGTGGTAAATACTCCTGCCAAAAATTGTTTCCAAAAATAGCGTTTATCGTTTATATCGTCGAAGAAAAAAGTTTTCGACATTTCGGAATCTCCGATGAGCGACCACATGCTCCCGGTAGTCAATCCCAGATTTTTACCGATGTAATAAATGGTTAATCCTACCGAAACTATCAAACAGAAAGTTTTGAGCGAATCTGTCCAAATCAGCGATTTTACTCCACCACGAAAAGTGTAAAGCCAAACGATTCCTACTGTGAAAATGATGTTGAGGATAAACGGTAAATGCAATGGTGCAAAAACCAATAATTGAAGTACTGCGCAAACAACAAACAAACGTACCGATGCTCCCAACATCTTGGAAATAAAGAAAAACCAAGCGCCTGTTTTGTAAGAAGATATGCCGAACCGGTTTTCCAAATATTCGTAGATAGAAACCAAATTCATTTTGTAATACAAAGGAATCAGTATGAAGGCGATAATTAATTGTCCGACAGCAAATCCCAATACCATTTGCATGTAAGAAAAACCGTTTACTGCTACCATACCCGGAACCGAAACGAAAGTAACGCCCGATATGGCTGCTCCGATAGTAGCAAAAGCGACTATATACCATGGTGATTTCCGGTTGCCGGAGAAGAATCCGGCATTATCGGCTTTTCTTCCGGAGAGATAAGAGATGAAATATAAAACAGCGAAGTAAGCTGCAATGGTGATTAATACCGAGATTGGAGACATTTTCAATTATTCATCATATAGTAAATAGGGTTTGCGTTGTTTTTTGAATTTCTTGACATCGCCCTGCCAAACGGCTTGGATTTCTTCGGTAGTTTTACCTTGTTCAATCATTGTGCGGACGTAGTCTACTCCAATGAGTTTTTCAAAAAACGAAGAAAAAAAGCGATCACCCATATTTAATCTTTTATAAGCATCAATCAAATAATTCATGTTGATGCCTTTTTTCAAGATTTCTTCTTCCGATAGTGTGCTGAGATTAACTCCGTAACACAAGCGGTCTTGTTGAGGTGGTTTAGTAGCTGACGGCATGCTCCGCGGAGTGAAAGTAAAATCATATCCTTTCATATTCGGGTGTCCGTAAATTTGAAAGGGTAGGGTAGTGCCGCGCCCCAAGCTGACAGGAGTAGCTTCAAAATAGCAAAGCGAAGGATAAAGATACACCGCTTTCATATTCGGCAGATTGGGAGATGGAGGCACGGGCAATCGGTACATCGTTTGATGCGTGTAATTCAAACAAGGAATTACCGTCAAATCACAAGTGCGGCCTTCGGGCAACCATTTTTCGCCGTTTACCATTTGTGCAAGTTCTCCTAAGGTCATGCCGTGAACTACCGGAATGGGCAACCAACCTACGCCCGATTTGTGTTTCATATTGAGTATCGGGCCATCCACATAGTGTCCGTTGGGATTGGGACGGTCGAGAATCAATACTTTTTTGTTATGTTCAGCGCAAGCGTCCATCAGCTTAACCATAGTGATATAGTAGGTATAGTATCGCAAGCCTACATCTTGGATATCTACAATCAGGATGTCGAATTTTTGCATGGATTCGGTACTGGGTTTACTCGTATTTCCGTCGTAAAGCGAAAGAATCGGTACTCCGGTTTTGGTGTCGACCGAACTGGCTATCTTGTCGCCTGCTCCGGCATTACCGCGAAAACCGTGTTCGGGAGAAAAAATAGCTACTACATTCAAACCGTTTTCAACCAACACATCGAGCAAATGTTTATCGCCCACCATACCGGTATGGTTAGAAAACAGAGCAATTCGTTTGCCTTTCAGCAGCGGAAAATATTCGGCTGTCTGTTCGGCTCCGACTATCACGGAAGGTTGTGCATTGAGAGTTAAGATGCAGCACAATCCAATCGTTATAAGTAATAATTGTTTCATTTAATTTCTTTTTTCTTGCCAAAAGTAGGGTCGATTTTTAACAAAGATACGGAAATAATAGGAATAATACCGCAAATCATCACCCAAACAAAGAAATTTTTGTATCCCAATAGGTTTTGCATCCAACCTGCGAACATACCGGGGAGTATTAACCCCAAAGCCATAATTCCCGTACAAATTGCATAATGTGATGTTTTGCGTTTGCCTTCGGAAAAATATATCATATACAGCGTATAAGCGGTAAAACCGAAACCGTAACCAAACTGTTCAACGACTATACAAATATTGATTATCAGCAAATTCTGCGGTTGTGCAAAACTTAAGTATACAAATGAAAGACAGGTTAATATCATGCTGAGTGTCATAGGCCAAATCCATTTTTTCAATCCGCCGCGAGAGGCGACAATCCCTCCGATAATTCCGCCTAACGCCAAAGCGATAATGCCCACTGTGCCATAGATAATACCGATATCTTCCATCGTCAAGTCTAAACCGCCTTTTTCGACAGGAGCATCTAAAAAAGGGATAATGAGTTTTTGCAGCTGTGCTTCGGCAAAACGAAAAGTCAACATGAAAAATATAGCGGTAAGTATGTGTGGTTTTTTGAAAAAAGATACGAAAGTCTCTATGAATTCTTTCATTATCTCATCGGATTTCAAATCCGGATTCGGAGCATCTGTCGAAGGTTTAGGTAAGGCGAAATGGTGATAAAGATTGAATAGAATAAATAATCCTGCCAGTACAAAAAAAACGGTCGACCATGCGAATTTAATATTTCCTGTTATTCGCTCGAGATAACCTGCCAAATAAAGCAATGCACCTTGCCCGATAACTACGGCTACCTTGTAAAACGTACTCCGAATACCAACAAATGCAGCTTGTTGATTGTCGTCTAATTCCAACATGTAAAAGCCGTCGGCAGCGATGTCGTGCGTAGCTGAACTGAATGCCAGCAAATAGAAGAAAGCGATTGTTGCTTGTAAATAAAAAGTTGTGGGAATAGAAAACGCAACGCCTGCGAACCCTGCACCAATCAGCAGTTGTGTGATAAGAATCCACCAACGTTTGGTTTTTAATAAATCTACAAAAGGGCTCCAAAGGGGTTTAATAACCCAAGGGAAAGCCAATAAACTTGTATATAAGGCAATATCTATTGTAGACAATCCCATTTTTGTGTACAGCGCAATAGAAACGGTCGTTACGGCTACGTTAGGCAAACCTTCGGCTAAATAAAGCGAGGGAACCCACGCCCAAGGAGATGTGTTTTTCTTGTTTTTCATGACCTAACTGTTTCTAATCGCCCGCTTTTCGCGCTAATAATTCAATGGTACGAATGCGGTCTTTATAGAAATTATGCGCATTTTGTTTGTTGATGTTCAACGACGCGTCGGAATTATCATCCCAACGGCGGCACAGATACAAAGGTTCGTAGATGCGGCCGATGCGATACTTGCGCGAAATGGCCAAACCTACAGCATAATCTTCTCCGTAACTTGTATTAGGAATTTTGATTTCACGCAATACCGGTGTGTAAAAAGCACGCGGAGCACCCAAGCCGTTGATACGAAGTGCGTTATTTCTTCCGTTGTCAGGTGTCCATTCGCGATGGTCGATGATGCCGGGCGGAATTTCTTCCAATTTAAAATTGACCATTTTATAGGTTCCCACAATCATGGCGCAATTTTGTTCGTAGAAAGCATCAACAACTTTTTGAATAACTTGATTGTCGATGTATAAATCGTCGCTATCCAATTGAATGGCGAATTTACCGCATTGCGGGTGCATAACAGCTGTATTCCAGCAACCACCGATGCCCAAATCTTCCCGATTGGGAATAACGTGGATTAAACGAGGGTCGGCAGCGGCAATATCGCGCAATATGGCAGTAGTGCCGTCGGTAGAATGATTATCTACAACAATCAAATTGAACGAGCATTTTGTTTCCTGTTTCAGCACCGATTGGACAGCGTCTTCGATGGTCAGTTCGCGGTTGCGTACCGGTATGACGACCGTTGCCTCTACCGGAAAGTCCTCTTTAGAAAAAGACACATCAGTAAATTCGGGTTTCAACCAAGCGTGAATATCTTTGAGGTGTCGAGTACAAGCTTGTTCCATTTCGATTTGCACGTTTCTGTTTTTCGGGTCGACATAATCAAAAATTTTTTCGCCTGATTTTCGGAGGTCATCCTCCGATACGGTGTAAAGAGATTCCGGCAGATGGAACAATTGGTATTTTTGTGAAACTTTCAAACGTAAATCGTATAAAGCAGCCGCTTGATAATCGACATCCATTGCTTTTACTGCCTCAATGAAAGCATCGGAACGATAGAGCAACAATGAACCGAAATCGAAGTCATCGCGCAAACTGCCTTCCTGATAGTCGATAACAGGATGTGTTTGTCGCAGACCTTCTTTGATTTTATGACAATCGGAGTACAAGAGGCCTGCTTTCGTATTGTTGGCTACCTGCAACATCCGTTCGATGGAATAAGCTCCTAATTGCAACGATGAAAATTGTGTATATAATAAGATGTAAGGAGTATGAATTTCACTTACCAAAGCTTTCAAGGTTTGTGTTTGTTGTAGGGTTCCGAAGATCAGACTTTTACAATCTTCCGGTAAAACAACATCAGGTGTATCTTTGTGTATTACAAAAATATCGCCCACTTCATTGTGCGAATGCAGTTCCAGTACAACACTTTTTGTATTTTCTGCTGTGCTATAAGGAAAAAAACATGTAATAGACTTTTTAACCATAGATTGAAAGCTTGCATAATATCAATGAAACTTCAAAGGTATGATTTTTATTGTTCAATTCATCCGGTAGTAGCCTTAAATCTTAATAAAATCTCAAGACCGATTTAAATATTCTTCAAAATCATAGTATGACTTATCCCCATTTTTGAAAAGGCAAACATCCTTTTTCCTAAATCTTTGAGCGATGCGCCAATATGATAAACAACATTGTCAATAAGCAAAAAACGGTCATGAAAAGTATTTGATTCTTTAATATTTATCGGCTCATATTGTGAATTGTGCTTTGTTAAATCCAACTGTAATTGAGCAGAAATTTGTTTTGTGTAAATTTCGGCACTGACTTTAGAATGTCGTTTAGATAGCAAAAGCAAAACGGTTTCATCTATATAATTATCGACCAAAATAATTGATTTCTTTGCTGATTTTATCAAATCGGAAGCAAATATATAGGCATCAAAAATTTGCTTTTCGAAAAATATACCTTCGTTGGGCGGTAAAGTAGTTTTTATCAGTAAATCGAATTTTTGATCGTGCTCAATAATTTTATGCTCTAATCTTTCAATGCGTTGATTGACTACATAGCCTTTTAACAAATAATCTTTCAAAATACGGTTTGCCCAAATGCGAAATTGAGTGCCGCGTTGTGATTTCACTCGATAACCCACTGAAATGATAACATCAAGACTGTAAGTGACAACAGGCTTGTCGGAAAAAGCAATTTGCAAAAAATGCAAATTGCTTTTCTTATCTAATTCTCCTTCTTTAAAAATATTATTGATATGTCGTGAAATTACAGATACATCACGCTGAAACAGTTTAACCATTTGGTTTTGAGTTAACCATACGGTTTCATTTTCAATTCTAACTTCCAACTGAATAGAACTATCGAGTTGGAACAAAATAATTTCGTTTTTTTGTTCCATATTTTTTGGTTTTTAGAGTTCTGATTAATTTATTTTTTGCTTGTTAATGCTATTTTTTGTTTTTTATGTCATAAGTTGAAAAATTATAATTTTACTATTTGCATTTCTCCTTTGCGGGATTCGTTGTGAAAACGGTCGACAGAAGTAACGACATATTTATAAGTATGCGTTCCGTCATTAAAAGGCATGAGGTATTCGGTTCCGCGTGTAATCTTAACAATTTTGGAGGCATCTTCCAAATTTGGATATTCGTTTCCTTCAAAACGATAGATGATAAAAGATTGCGCAGTTTTCGGATTGCTGATGTTTCCGTCTCTTTGCCATTTTAACAGATAACCGGATTGAGTCCACTCGGCTTTCAAAGATTTCACTTCTTTGGGTGATTTGTCGTGTAGATGCAGATAAGCGGGAATTAATGCGGGATAGCGATGAAAATTGGTTTTCAAACTATCGGCAATACCGCTTAAATTCTTTGTCAAATCATACGCATGAAAAAAACAATTGCCGTAAATGGCAGGTGTTTGGTGGGCCAATTCCATTTTTCGGGTTAATTGATTGTCGCTTGAATAATAATACAAATCAGGAGCCTCCATGGTACGCTTGGTGTCTTGTCCGATGTATAAATGCGCTCCGTAGTTGTTGCGGCTCCACCATTTGACTAAGGTTTCGTAATCGGCAGACTCGTGTCCGATTTTCCAATAAACTTGAGGAATATTATAATCAACCCAGCCCTTTTTTACCCAAAGATTCACATCGGCGTACAGTTCGGAATAGCCTTCTAATCCTTTAGTGTCGCTACCTGAGCCGTCGGGCGTGTTTCTTTTGTTCCGGTATATGCCAAAAGGACTGACACCGAAACGCACCCACGATTTTTCCTTTTTGATGGTTTTGTTCATTTTCTCTATCAAGAGATTGACATTGTTTCGTCGCCAATCGTATAGCTGATCGGGCGAAAAACCTTGTTTTTTAGCATACTTTTTAAAACTTTTATCGTCGGGGAATTTTTGTCCTGCAACCGGATAAGGATAGAAATAATCGTCGATATGGATGGCATCAATGTCGTATCGTTTCACGATATCTTTAACCACTTTACAAATAAAATCCCTGTTTTGAGGTATTCCGGGGTCGAAAAGTATTTTGGAATCGTATTTAATAAAGCGGTCGGGGTATTTGTAATAAATATGTGATTTATCTAAAATATCCTTGTCGCTAAGGGCAACTCTGTAGGGATTAATCCACGCATGAAATTCCATGTTGCGCTTGTGACATTCTTCAATCATGAAATACATCGGATCAAAATATGGATTAGGAGCAACCCCTTGTTTTCCGGTCAGATAACGACTCCAAGGTTCTAATTTGGAAGGATAGAGTGCGTCGGCTGCCGGACGTACTTGAAAAATCACGGCATTGAAATTCATTGCCTGCAATTCGTCGAGCAAATTAATAAAATACCGTTGCAATTCGTAGGTGGACATATTTTTGTATTGGGTTTCCCCAACAGCATGTATCCAAACTCCCCGAAATTCCCTTTTTTGTGTTGTTTGAGAATAGAGGGAATTGACAAGAATTACGGAAAATAAAAGAAATAACTTTAATCTCATTTTTTAATGATTTTGTGCGTCAGCTATCCTCATAGCTGACGCACGAATTTATCAAGATTTCTTTGCTTCGTTGCGAATTTGAACCCGACGGATTTTACCACTGATAGTTTTCGGTAATTCCTCTACAAACTCGATAATACGCGGATATTTATAAGGTGCTGTTACATTCTTAACATGATCCTGAATTTCCTTGACCAACGCTTCGCCTGCTTTTGATTTATAATCGGCAGCAAGGATGATTGTAGCTTTTACTACTTGACCACGCACTTCATCGGGAACTCCGGTGATAGCACATTCCACTACAGCCGGATGCGTCATCAAGGCGCTTTCCACTTCGAATGGTCCGATGCGATAACCCGAACTTTTGATCACATCATCGTTACGACCTATAAACCAATAGTATCCGTCTTCATCGCGCCAAGCAATGTCTCCGGTATGGTAAACGTCGTCGCAGTAAACGTTTTCGGTCAGTTCTTTGTCGCGATAATAACCGAGAAACAGTCCGATTGGTTTTTTGCGATTGGTGCGGAAGATAATTTCTCCTTGCTCTCCGTCTTCAGCACTTCGACCGTCAGGGGTAAGCAAATCCATATCATACGCAGGGTTAGGCATTCCCATTGAGCCGGGTTTGGGTTCCATCCAAGGGAATGTGGCTATGGTGACTGTCGTTTCTGTTTGTCCGAATCCTTCCCTCAACTTGATTCCCGTTGCTTCATAAAATGCTTCAAAAACAGAAGGATTTAACGGCTCTCCTGCAATGGTGCAATATTTCAAAGAAGATAAATCGTATTTACTCAAATCTTCTCGTATCATAAAACGGAAAACCGTGGGAGGAGCGCAAAACGAAGTAACTTTGTATTTTTGCATAATTGCTAACAAATCGGCCGGAGTGAATTTATCGTGGTCGTATACAAATACGCATGCTCCTGCGAGCCATTGACCGTAGATTTTTCCCCAAGCGGCTTTAGCCCAACCGGTATCTGCCAATGTGAGGTGGAGACTGTCATCATTGATATTTTGCCAGTATTTAGCGGTAACGATATGACCAAGAGGGTAGACATAATTATGTATAACCATTTTGGGATTTCCTGTCGTTCCCGATGTGAAATAAAGCAGCATGATGTCGTCGTTTGTATTCGCATGCTGTGGGCGCAAGAATGGTGGTGCACTCTCAATTCCTTTGTGAAAATTTTCCCAACCTTCAGGAATGTATGGCCCGACGGAAATCAAATTTTTTATGGTCGGACATTCGGGCATTGCATCGTTTACACTTTGAGCAACCATTTCTTCGCCTACAGCAACGATGGCTTTAATATCGGCCGCATTACTTCTGTAGATAATGTCTTTTTTTGTAAGCAAGTGAGTTGCAGGAATGGCAACCGCTCCGATTTTATGCAAGGCGATTACTGCAAACCAGTATTCGTATCGACGTTTTAATATCAACATCACCATATCGCCTTTCCCAATTCCGAGTGTACGGAAATAAGAGGCAGTCCGGTCGGTTTGCTTTTTTAGTTCTGCAAAAGTGAAATCAATGTGTTCGCCTTTGTCGTTTGTCCAGCATAACGCTCTTTTATCGGATGCTATGTGAGCCCATTCGTCAACAACATCGTAACCAAAATTGAAATTTTCTGGAACGTTTATTTCAAAATTTTCTTTAAAATCTTCCTGATTTGTAAAGACTGTTTGTTTTAGATATTTCTCAATCATTTTTTATACGAAGTTATACGAAGTTACAAGAAGTTACACGAAATTACACGAAGGGCTTATTCCTTTAACTCCCTGTAACTTCATATAACTTCTTGTAACTTCTTTTACATAATTATTGCCAAAAATTTCACGGATTTACCATCCAACGCTTTCATTCCATGAGGATTGGAAGAGTCGAAATAAATACTATCTCCTTCTTCAAGGATTAAATCCTTGTTGTTGATGCGGAGTTGCAAGCGACCTTCGAGAACATAATTGAATTCTTGTCCGGTGTGAGAATTCAGATAAATCGGATTGGAATTCGGTTCAACTGTTACTTCGAGCGGTTCGGCTTTTGGATTTTTGAACCCGCTTACCAAAGATTGATATTTGTAGGCTTTTGTTCTTTCTATTGAAACACCTTTGCCTTTTCGGGTGAGGAAATAAGCTTTCATTTTGGGTTCATCTCCCGAAATAAGGGTAGAGGTTTCGATCCCGAAAGCTTGAGCTATATCAAAGAGATAACTCATAGGTATGTCGACGTTTCCTGATTCATACAACTCAATGTATTCTGGCGATTTATTGCTTTTTACTGCCATTTCTTCGAGAGAGAGGTCGAGCGAATCGCGTAAACCTTTCAATCTTTCTGCAATTTGTTTAATTTGCTCATTCATAATTGTTAAAGATGACGAGTGTTTTTATTATAAAATTCGTTTTTTCCAACTACTTGAATGTCGATGGAAATGTAATATCCCAATTATTATTACTTTTTCATTCTCGACAATATAATAAACCCCGTAAGGGAATTTATTTATTAATGCTCTTCTAATCCTTTTGTAAACAACTTGAAACATATATGGATTAGTAATGATATATTCAATAGTATTTTGAATATTATCAAAAAAACGTTTCCCTAATCCCAAAGATAAGGTTTCGTACCAAATATAGGTTTCTTCGATGTCAAGGTCTGCGTCTTCTAAAAATGAAATCTCATGTTTCATAAGTTAAGAACTATATTTTTGTTTAATTTCTTCCCATGTTTTTAATTTACAGTTATCGCTTTTTAATTTTTCCAAACGATTATCTAATAACAGTTTGTGTTCGTTAGTTATTCCATAATAGGTTTGTTCTTTGGCAACATCATCCCAAAGTGTCTGTGCAAGTTCCATCTTTTCCAATCTTGATAAGTTTTGTAAATCCATAAGATTAAATTTATACTTACAAAGGTAAGTGTATTATTTGAAAAAAGAAAGCCTACTTACTTGCTTTCAACCCTTTAATGACAGCATTGGAAAAACCGTTGGCCTCCATTTCATTTAATCCTTTGATAGTTAATCCGCCGGGAGTCGTTACTTTGTCGATCTCTTCTTCGGGATTAGCGCCTGTTTGAAGTAGCAATTCTGCCGCACCTTTCATCGTATGCGCGATTAAATCTTGTGCCTCTTTGGGATAGAATCCCATTTCAACACCGGCTTGCATGGCTGCACGTACATGACGGAAGAAGTAAGCGATGCCGCACGAAGTAAGTGCAATGCCATCCGCCAACTTATTTTCGTCGAGAATAACAGCTTTGCCCATTTCGTTAAAAATCTTTACTAATAAATCTTGTTGCTCAGGAGTTGCATTTTTAGATGCAATCAGCGACACGCTTTCACCAACAGCGATGGCTGTGTTTGGAATGACACGGAAAAGGGTAGGATGTTCAAAAGGATCGCTCACTTTTTTCAACGACTCATTCATTTCGTCGATGGTCACTCCGGCTGCAATAGAAACCAATATTTGGCGACTATAATCCAATTTGAATTTGATATCCCAAATTGTGTCTTTTATCAACCATGGTTTAAGCGCCAAAATAACGATGTCGGCATTAGGGAGTGAATCGTAGTTTTCTAATGCTGTATTAATTTCAGGGGCAAATGCTTTGAGAGCATCTAAAGGTTCTTGGCGCACATCTATTGCCGTTATATCACTTGGCGTAAAAACGGTTCCCCGCACTAAACCTTGCACAATGGCGTTGCCCATATTTCCACAACCAATAATCGCTATTTTCATGTTATTTATCGTGTTAGTTGAATATTGTGGCTGCAAATTTACGAAGAACAAAGAACAAAGACAAAAGATAGAGGATAAAAGATAAAAGAGCAAAGACAAAAAAAGAGGCTGCCTTTTGGGCAACCTCTTCTTCGTTTTAGATCAAGTCTTCTCTTATTTAACAATTAGTCTATAAGTATCGACTGCGTCTTTACTTTCAACTTGAATGAAATAAACACCTGATGCGAAAGGTATGTCTATTTTCACGTCATTGCCACTCAATTGAGTAAGAGTTTGAATTGTTTTTCCTGTGAAATCTTGAATTCTCACAACAGAGTTAGCTGGAACGTAAGAAATATAGGCAACACCTTTAGCCGGATTCGGATAAACCGAAACAGCTTTTAATGCGTTGGCATCAAGTCCTTCTCCTAATCCGGTAGTGAAAGATAATCCAATTTCAGCATCGAAACCGTCGATAGTTCCGGCAGGAATTAACAAATCGTAAGTTGTCAAAGCCTCTAATTTGTCGTGTGCAATTGTCAATACATTATCTGCAATGCTTGGAGTCAATGCTACTACAGTTGCACCGGAAGTCAATTGAATATTACTCAAATTAGAGCTGGTAATATTTTGATTGAATGTAACTACAATCGACAACTCAGGATCAACATCTGTATCACCGTCATTGATATTGATGTCTACTACTTCGATAGCAACATCTCCTTGTACGTTAGCACGGAGAGAAATATTTCCAAATCCGCCATATGAATACAAGAAAGGAAAAATAGTACCATCTTCGTCGTTGAGGAAGAACATACCGTCTTTGTCTCCATCGAAAGCTAAAGCAATATTAGTTGCACCTAATTGTTGAATTTCAAAATAATATGTACCTGCCTCTAATGCCAACGGTGTAGTCAATTCAAACGTTACTAAACCACCTTTAGTTCTTTTAGCTGTACTTTCATACACAGCACTGCCAATTTCATAAGTAGTAGTATTAGTAACCGGATAAACTGCAAGTCCGATTGTTACGCCGGCTATTGATGTATCTTCATAGAACAATGCGGAGATTGAAGTCAGAACGTCTGCTTTGTTCAATGTATAAACATTTCCGAAAGAGATAGGACCGTCGGCTCCGATACCGTCTTCAGCTATTGCCAAATTTTCTGTGGCAAAAGTGAATTCAGTTACGTTGATAGTGTAAGTTGCTTCATTGTTTGCCAAATTTTCATCTGCTGCCAAAACTGCCTTAGCTATAAGTTCAACAGCTTGATTTGCAGTCAAACCACTCAATGTAATAGGAATAACTATAGTTTCAGTTGCACCTACATTCAATGATGTAACCGTAGTTTCTCCAACCACTTCTGTTCCATTCAATACTTGTACATCGAAAGTTTCGCTGTTTTGACCTAAGTTTTTAACAGTAACTGTCAAATCAGTATTAGATACATGAGCAACCGGAGTGTAAGCTGCTAATGAAGAAGTAACAGATTTTACAGCTACATCATGATCTAAAGCAAGGGTAATTTCGATGCTTTCGATAGCTAATTGCGACAAATAAGTCGGAACAAAAGCAACTTGATATAAACCGGCTTCGCTTACAGTAAGAGAAGTTTCGTATTGAGCATATTCATCGTTTGTATATTCATCAATGAATTCAGCAACTACTTCCCAAGTTGAAATATCCGTACCTGATTTTCCGAAACGAACTTCAAAGTCATCAACGAATAACCAACCGAAGAAGTTTACACCTGCCATATATCCAAAATTCAGGTTATAAATACCCGGAGCCATGTCAATACAACGAGTAAATAACGGAGAATCTTCTACAGTAGCAGTCAAATCCTTAAATAATCCGGGATAATTGAAATACGCCCAGTCATTTCCATTGAAGTAGAAATCAGCAACGTCGGCTTCGCTTTCCAAATGATTGATGAAAGGAATAGGTAGCGGAGGACGGTTAGTTACAGAAGTTTTAACAGATCCGGCATCAGTGACTGCGCCTACAAATATGGATCCCCAATTGGTCCCGCCTGATAAATTAATTGCACCTGTAGGCATAGCAAAGTCATCAGTAAGATATGCTTTCTGTACTGTAAGACCGTCGAATGCTGAAGCTCCACCATAATAGCCCAGTATGATTCTTGCCCAATCTTTACATTGGATGAAATTATCATAATCAGCACCCATTACATTCTTAAGATCAATAGCAATGCTTATTGTTTTTCCGTTAGCACGAGCGATGCTTGTCCAACCACCATTAAGTGCTTTTTGAGTCCAACCTACACTAACAGCAGGATCAGCATTGCTGCCTTGGAAAATAAATTGAATTCCACCAAAGCCATTGACGTTATCGCCCGGGCCATCAGTTTCGATTATTAAATATTTAGCATTAGCGATATCACCCATTATGCTATTAACTTGCCATCCTTGTTGGGTAGCATTGTTGTCGGCGCGAGGAAGATCGTCAACGCTTCCAATAATATCGGCTTTAAGACTATTATCTGCCGCATCTACTACGAAAGCTGAAACCGGATAAGTGTCGAAAGCAGAGAAATCAAAAGTTTGCGCAAGGTAAACCGTAACACTTGATTTAACACCAACTCCTCCAAACGTTTCAGAACCGCTTACACCTGCTATTGTATAATTAATAGTATAGCCCGAAGATGCAAGGAATCCGTTGTTGGTAACAACAAAACCGATTGTTTCACTGTCGGATAAGCTACAACTGGCAGTAGGCAAAATAACTTCTGAAATCGACAAATCGACAGCAGCTACAAAAGATTTGATTTTTACATCATCCATATACCAAGCATGTGACCAATCTCCTTCGTAACGGAAAGCGATATAAATATCTTCACCTGCGTAAGAAGTCAAATCGACTTCAGATTCTACCCATGAATCGGAAACTGATGTCGGTGACCATACTTCTATAAAATCACCACTTGCAGGATCATTGCTTCCTGTAGAAATCAATACACTGTTTTTCCCATAATAAGCGGGATAAACATTATAAGACCAGAATGTTAGGAGATACGTGTCGGTAGCAGGAATGGAGATTTTCGGAGAAACCAACCAACCATCTTGTTCACCGTAAGTATCGGGATGGAACATTGAACGATCACCACTATGAGAGCGAGCAGTTGTAAGTTCCCAACTTTCGTCATCGCCATCAACATCGAAAACATTCCAGCAAAGCACAGTATCGTCATCTTCAAATCCTTCGGTATAAGGGAATTCCGTAACAGCGCATTCGTCGATTGTCTGATCGCCAAGAACCATACGAACAGCACCTGCACCAAAGCTGGTTTGCGATGACAAAGAAGTACCTGTTAAACTTTTGGTTAGCAGTCTGGTGCTGTTTCTCGCTGTTGGGTCATAACAAAGCGACATATTATTAGTTTCAATTTGGTCTATACACAAATAATAGTTGCCCGGAAGTAATTCTGTTTCCGGTACATTAAAGGTATTCCAACCAATTGTAGTACGAGTAACAGGAACTTGGAAAAGATATGCAGCATTAATGGCTGTAGCACTGGTTGCTCTGTAAAGAGATACAGTAAAATTCATAGGCGAACCGTTTGCAAATGCAACTTGGACTTGTTTGATCCACGTTGATTCCGAGATGGTGAAGATATTTCCGGCAGAACCAGTTCCGTCAGTAAAACCAACTCCTGCACTAAAATCTGTTGTAACAGCATCTTTCGCAAACACATCACCAACTATAAATGGGAATGTAACCGTACCTTTTGCCGGGTCTGCTTGAGGGGTTTCGTTTTGTGATAACGTATAAACCAAAGGATAAACTCCCGATGTAGTTGGAAGAGTCATAGCACCTGATGCTACCGCAATCGTCATATTAGCCGATGTTGCACCTGAAGCTATCGAAGCAATGTTATTTGATGGCCCAAAATTAGCACCATTGAACGTTGCTGAAAAATTAACTACGGTTTGTGGTGTTAATCCTTCGTTTCGTGCTGTTGCAACCAACGACGCTGGAACTGTTGCGGCCGCCAATTGCGATGCAGGAACTTGTGTATAAAGGAATGGATTATTAGCTACAATTTGCAAATCATTAGGTTGCAAATCGACAATCATACGCATAAGCATAGCACCCTGCGATGGATATTGAGTCAAAGCTGTTCCGCTTCTCGAATAACTAAAACCAAGTCCGGCTCCCGCGTCCTGAGCCAACGCGTTCATGTTAGACGCTGTACTAACTTCTTGTGCTTCCAAGTAATAAGTTCCCGGTGCCAAAGGAGTAGCCGGAACCGTAAAGCGATGCCAAGTTCCTGTTGCCTGTGATGCTGTTCTGCTTTGTGGACTGGAAAATACAGCCGATGCACCAACTGTAAGCGTTCCCGGGGTTACATTATACAAGTTGATATTGAAATTCACAGCCGCAGCATTATTAAATCTCATTGAAACTTGATTAAGCGTAACGTTTTCGGTTATCGTGAAGATATTACCTCTTTGAGTTACCGCCGAGGCACTACCAACAATCCATGCCGCAGCGTTAATATCTGCAGCAAACGTCTCGTTAGTTCCCGTAACGGCATTAGTTACTACGTTGTCAGAAGGATCGTCGTCCGTTTCGGTTTGCGATGCAGTAAGTACCATGGTATTTGCACCTACCGCAAACTTAGCCGTTGGCGTAATCGTAAAAGTTTGAGTTGCACCTGCAGCCAAAGAAGTAACCGTTGCAGATTCTCCAATTGCAGTACTATTGTTTGTAGCCGAAACGATCACATTGGATTGTGGATTAACACCAATGTTACTAACTGTCGTCGCAAGTGGCATAATGGTTTGAGATTTCGGAACTTGAGTCATAGGAAACGTGTAGCTAAGCTTCAAGTCGTTTGATCTTTTTGTGAGTTCTTGAACTTTAATGTCATCAAGTCTAAGGTTACCACCTCTATAGCCTGATGCACCTCCCATCCAAAAAGAAACGTTACCGGCAACAATCTCAATGTAATAATCATTTCCGCCCGCAGCCGTAAAAGTTGCAGAAAAACGTGTCCAATTTCCTTGGGGCATAGATGTTGCATTATTCGTAAATGGTCCGGCATTAACTACGCTTACTATGTGCTCATCATCATTTGCACCGGGACCTTTATAGACATCTACCTCAAGAGCATCAGTTATATTAGTACTTGTACCTTGACCCCAATAAATCCAAATTTCCACTTCATAGGTTTTACCGGCTTCAAGTATGAAATCAGGCGACCAAAGGACTCCAAAATTCTGAGCAGGACTTGCAGCATTCAGGTTAATCAAGGCAGCTCTGGTTCCTGTACGAACAGTTGTTCCTGTCGTCATCCAGGCACCGTTAGTGGTAGCAGTTATACCGGTGGTAACAGTACCGGTACTAGTCCAATTGGCAGGAAGAGCAACACCTGTTGTTCCTTCAAATCCTTGAAAAAGAATTTGATCTGTGATAGGAGCTCTCAAAGGACCTTCGGTAGAGGCGTTCTTCAAGCTTGTCTTGTGTTCAGCCCTTAACTGATCTCTCTGTTCCTTCCAAGAAGATGCAGAAATCGCATTTGCAGTCTTTAGAGGAGCTTCTTCAAAAATAGCATTTTCGTTTTGTTTAACTCCGCTTTCTAAAACTTTAATTTGGGAAGGCACAGCCTCTACCGTCTTACCGGCCGGAGCATTTTTCTGCACTTGTTGAGCTGTTGCACTTTCTTTCGCTTTAATAGCAGCTTTTACCTGTTCTTTAGTCGCTTTATCTTGCAACTCATTTACTCGCGTTTGTAACGCAGGACTTACGTCTTTCGATTCTTTCTTTTCAGAATTGGCAGACTTCACAGATTCTTTTTGAAACAACTGTTGTTTCACCTTCGGCGCTTGCGCTTGCCCGGTAAAACTACCGGCAACAAGGACTGCCACTAACAGAAATGTAAACCACTTTTTCATAAAACAATTTTAAAATAAAATAAAATATAGATTCTTCTTACAAATTTTCTTGTTTTTTACTTTTTAATACTTAGGTACTTGTAAATTTTCTAATAAGACGACATTTAAAGATAATTTGCAAATATATTGTAATTTTTTAAAAACAAACATACTTTTGCTGTTTTTATTTCTTTTTAACCGAAAGTTCGGGTAGAATGTTTATTTTTGTCTGTTATTTAATAGATTTATTGATTTATAAATTGTATACGCATCAATTTTTTTTTGTCCACTTATTGTATTATTTTAATTAATGACAAATGAAAACGAAATTTAAAAGTATATTTTTGTCGGCATTAATGTTGACTTTTGTTGCCCATGTATATGGACAAAGGTACTGTGGTTCTGTGATGAATATTGCCGAAATCCAACAAAATGACCCTGCAAGGTATCAAAGAATTATGGAGTTGGAAGATCTAACACAATCTTACATAGAAAGAACAGCACTTCGTAGTATAGAACAATCTACAATTATTATTCCTGTGGTTGTACATATTGTGTATAATACTAATAATAGTAGCACACAAAATATTAGTGATGCGCAAATATATTCTCAAATTCAGGTACTGAACGAAGACTATCAAAGGTTAAATGAAGATAGAGTAAATACTCCGGCTGCTTTTGCCGGTGTTGCCGGAGATGTTAATCTTGAATTTAAGTTGGCAAAAATTGACCCGAATGGAAATGTAACAACCGGAATTACCCGGACATCAACAACTAAAACAGGCTTTTCATATATAACAGATGACGTAAAATTTACATCTAAAGGTGGCCATGACGCTTGGAATGCACAAAGATACCTAAATATTTGGGTGTGTAATTTTTCTGATTCAGGTTTGATGGGTTATGCGCAATTTCCATCTGATCTGTCAACAAGACCTAATACAGATGGGGTAGTGATAAGTTACAAATTTATGGGTAGAGAAGGAGCTCTGATTTCTCCTTACGACAAAGGGCGAACAACTACTCACGAAATTGGGCACTGGTTGAATTTAAGGCATATTTGGGGGGATGCAAACAATTGCTCGGCAACCGATTTCGTAGATGACACGCCTAATCAATATACAAACACTTCGGATTGTCCGTCTTTCCCACAAGTAGACAATTGCTCTCCTTCATATCCGGGCATCATGTTTATGAACTACATGGATTATTCATCCGATGATTGTATGAATCTGTTTACAGTGGGACAAGTAATGCGAATGCGGGCATTATTTGACACAGGAACAGGAGTTAGAAGACAAATGTTGGAGATGGCAGAATACTTGACAACTGATTGTACATTGTCTGAGGCTCCGGTAGCTATTGACGCCAGCGATTTAACTCCGGTTGGTTTTACCGCAAATTGGAAAGCATTAGAAAATGCCGATAAGTATTTCTTGTCGGTTTATCAAAAAGATATTGATGAAAATCCTGTTTATTTGGAAGGATTTAAAGATAGAGAGGTAGGCAATAAATTGTTGTATTCCATTACCGATTTGTCGCACAATACCAAATATTTTTACTCTGTAAAAGGTAGAGATTGCAATCAGATTACCGAGGCCTCGAATGAAATAAGCGTAACTACTTTGCCACCGACTTTTGAATGTCTTTACCCTGTAGCGACTGAGGCAACAGACATCTCCGGAGATTCGTTTGTCGCCAATTGGGAGGCATTGCCTGAGGCATTATCGTATGAACTGAATGTTTATCAGAAATTGGAAGCCACAGATTTTGAAGACGCTGTTGATTTTACCGACCGCAAAATGTCGACCGGTTGGACGAAAAACAGTATTATTTTTTATACACAGCCGGATCAATACGGAAAAGCTGCACCTTCTTTGCGACTTGGAAATGATGAATATGTTCAATCGCCCGATTACGAAAAAGCTGTGAAGTCGTTGAGTTTTTGGTATCGTGGAATTTCTGCAAGCGCCAATAATGCTTTGACAATCTTTGGGTATATAGATCAAAAATGGGTGGAATTGCAACGAATTAAACCGATAAGCAATTCAGTGGGAGGAACAACCTTCACGACATCTGATATTCCGGAATCTTGTACGGCGATTAAAATTCTTCACACCCGCACTTCAGGTTATACTGCAATCGATGATATTGTGTTGCAATATGGAACTTATCCTTCTATTGAATATGTGCAAGATTTTGAGCTCTACGAAGTAGGAGAGGAGTTGTTTTATTCGGTAAATGATTTGGAGGCAGAATCGGAATATTATTACTCCGTGAGGGCATTCAATGGAGAAAGTCACTCTAAAGTGTCGAACGAAATAGCGGTTGTTACAGGAAGTAGAACGGCGATTCCTTCTGTAACTGTTGATCGAAAAAGTTGGGTTTCCGTTGATGAAGCATATATTTATATTCACTCGAATGAAACAGATCAACCCGTTTTATTAGTAAATACACTCGGACAAGTGATTTTTTCTCGTTTGATGCCGGAGAATATGGCCATTTCTCGACGAAATTTGCCTTCCGGAATCTATTTCGTTAAAGTCGGAACAGAAACATTTAAAGTTCGATTGTAGGTTCCTCATTGCTATAGAAAAAAGGCGAAACTCATTTAACGAGTTTCGCCTTTTCCGATTATTAAGTTATTTGATTATGCGCCAAATTCTTGTGCTGCCAATCTCTTGTAACCATTGTAACGGCGTTCGGCATTTTGTTGAGTTATTGCGAACAGTTCTTTGGCTTCTTCCGGATATTGTTTCATCAGAGAAGAAAAACGAACCTCGTTTTTAATGAAATCTTGGAATTTAGTCCAATCTGGTTCTTTGCTATCCAATTGGAAAGGATTTTTTCCTTCGTTTTCCAAACGTGGGTCGTAACGCCACAAGTGCCAGTATCCGCAATCAACGGCATTTTTTTGTTCGGCTTGGGCTTTACCCATACCAGCTCTCAAACCGTGATTGATACATGGAGAATAAGCGATAACGATAGATGGTCCGTTATAAGCTTCAGCCTCACGAATGGCTTTCAATGTTTGCGCTTGGTTTGCTCCCATAGCTATTTGAGCTACATAAACATAACCATAAGTAGTTGCAATCATACCCAAGTCTTTTTTACGAATGCGTTTTCCGGCAGCAGCAAATTTAGCCACGGCACCTACCGGAGTAGATTTGGAAGATTGACCTCCTGTGTTGGAGTAAACCTCTGTATCGACTACCAAGATATTTACGTTTTGACCGGAAGCAATCACGTGGTCTAATCCACCGAAACCGATATCATAAGCCCAACCGTCGCCACCGATAATCCATTGTGAACGTTTCACGAAATAATGTTTCAATTCGGCCAATTGTTTGCAAATATCACAAGTACAAGCATCAACCATCGGAACTAATTTATCAGTTACTTCACGGGTAACTTCATAGCTTCCGCGGTTATCAATCCATTGTTGGAAAAGAGCTTTCATTTCGGCAGAACAACAATCGCAGGTTAAACCTTCTTTCATCAAACGTTCTATGCGGTTGCGCATTACTTCTGTTCCGATATTCATACCCATACCATATTCGGCATTATCTTCGAACAATGAGTTAGCCCATGCTACGCCACGTCCTTTATCGTTTTTAGTATAAGGAGTAGAAGGTGCAGAACCTGAATAGATTGAAGTACAGCCGGTTGCATTAGCTACCATTTGATGGTCACCGAACAATTGTGAAATCAATTTGATGTAAGGTGTTTCACCGCAACCTGAACATGCGCCGGAAAACTCAAACAACGGAGTAGCGAACTGTGAGTTTTTCACATTCAATGAAACATCTACCAAATGTTGTTTTGTTTTTACTTCTTTAGCGCAGAAATCCCAATTAGCTTGATTGTCATATTGCGTTTCGATCGGCATCATTTGCAATGCTTTTCCGTTTTTGTTACCCGGACAAATATCAGGACAGTTACCGCAACCCATACAATCTAATACATCGACTTGTATACGGAATGTTGTTCCTTCGAATTGTTTTCCTTGCGTTTTCAATGTTGCCATACCGGCAGGAGCTTTGGCTTGTTCGGCAGCATCCAACACAAACGGACGGATAGCAGCGTGAGGACAAACATAAGCACATTGGTTACATTGAATACAGTTGTCAGGAATCCATACAGGCACATGACTGGCAACGCCACGTTTTTCGTAAGCCGCAGTTCCTTGATTCCAAGTTCCATCTTCACGACCTGTGAAAGCGGAAACAGGCAAATCATCTCCTTTTTGTGCATTTACCGGACGAACCACTTTTGCGATAAATTCAGGAACATTAGCATCAGCATTTCCGGCTTCAATCTGAATGTTAGCCCACTCGGCAGGAACTTCGATTTTCACTACATCACCGCCACGGTCGACAGCTGCATAGTTCATATTTACGATATCTTCACCTTTATTACCATACGATTTAACGATGAATTTCTTCATTTGTCCAACCGCTAATTCGTAAGGAATAACACCTGTGATTTTGAAGAATGCAGATTGAAGAATCGTATTTGTTCTGTTGCCCAAGCCAATTTCTTCAGCAATACCGGTAGCATTGATGATATAGAAATTGATGTTGTTGGCTGCCAAGTATTTTTTTACATTATCGGGAAGATTTTTCTTCACTTCTTCGGCATTCCAAATGGTATTCAAAAGGAAAGTTCCGCCTTTTTTCAAACCTTTGGTTACATCATACAAACGAAGATATGCTTGTACGTGGCATGCTACGAAGTTAGGAGTATTTACCAAATATGTTGAACGAATAGGATGATTTCCAAAACGCAAATGCGAACAAGTGAAACCACCCGACTTTTTGGAGTCGTAAGCAAAATATGCCTGACAATATTTATCTGTGTTATCACCGATAATTTTGATAGAGTTTTTGTTAGCTCCTACCGTACCGTCAGCACCTAAACCATAAAATTTAGCTTCGTAGATACCGCTTTCAAGGTCTAATTCTTCTTTTTGAGGAAGAGAAGTGAAAGTAACATCATCAACGATACCGATAGTAAAAGCATTTTTAGGTTCGGGTAATGACAAGTTTTCGTAAACTGCACAAATTTGAGCAGGAGTTGTATCTTTAGAAGACAAACCGTAACGACCGCCTACGATAACAGGCTCATCTTTCGAACCGTAGAAACAATCTTTTACATCCAAGTAAAGCGGTTCGCCGGTTGCTCCGGGTTCTTTCGTGCGGTCTAATACGGCAATACGTTTAGCAGTTTTAGGAACTGCAGCCAAGAAATGTTTTGCAGAGAAAGGACGATAGAGGTGAACTGCAACCAATCCTACTTTTTCGCCTTTTGCATTTAAATAGTCGATTGTTTCGCGAATAGCTTCGGTAACAGAACCCATGGCGATGATTACGCGGTCGGCATCGGGTACGCCATAATAATCGAACAAGCCATATTTGCGTCCTACCAATGCACTTAATTGATTTACATAATCTTCAACAATATCAACTACTTTATTGTAATATACATTAGAAGCTTCGCGAGCTTGGAAGTAAATGTCAGGATTTTCAGCCATACCGCGAGCAACCGGATTTTCAGGATTCAATGCACGTTGACGGAATTCTGCCAATGCTTTTTGATCCATAAGTGGTGCCAAGTCTTCGTTATCCAATGCTTCGATTTTTTGGATTTCGTGAGATGTACGGAATCCGTCGAAGAAATGAACAAAAGGAATGCGGGATTTAATTGCCGATAGGTGAGCAACAGCAGCCAAATCCATCACTTCCTGTACAGAACCGGTGGCAAACATGGCACAACCTGTCTGACGAACCGCCATCACGTCTTGATGATCACCAAAGATTGAAAGTGCATGAGAAGCCAATGCGCGAGCAGATACATGATAAACGCCCGGAAGTAATTCCCCGGCCACTTTATACATGTTAGGAATCATCAACAACAATCCTTGAGAAGCGGTAAATGTTGTAGACAGCGTTCCGGCTTGTAATGCTCCGTGCATAGCGCCTGCAGCACCTGCTTCGGATTGCATTTCATCTACGCGGACTTTTTCGCCGAAGATATTTTTTCTTCCGGCAGCCGCCCATTCGTCAACATACTCTGCCATCGTAGATGACGGAGTGATTGGGTAAATCGAAGCTGTTTCACTGAACATATAAGCGATATGTGCAGCAGCTTGGTTACCATCACAGGTTAAAAACTTTTTTTGCTTAGCCATAATTTTCAATTGTTTATTATGTTGAATATTAATTATTTGTCTTTAATATAAAAATCCGAACAACCACAGCGGAATCCGTTTGCCTTCTCCGATTTCAATTCCATCTATGGCATAATAGTTTTCTTTAAAATGTTTGCCGTTAGGACTGTCGTTATCTTCTATTCTGAAATTATATTTATTGTCAATGAGAAACTGTGCTTCGTTGTTTTGCCCTACATTCACTTTATAATCTTTGTGTATCTGATTACAAAAGAAAGTTTCACGCAAAGCTTGCATATCAACATGAACCGGTCTGAAAGCATACATCAAATTCGTGTCTTGCATATATAGCATAGCCGGTTTTTTCGGAAATTCTTCGTTGATCGGATATAGCATATTGATCAAACGGGCATCATTTAAATACTTAATGTAATTCATTACGGTAGCGCGGGATGTTTCAATCTCATGGCTCAACTGGCTTACATTGGGAGTTCCCGGTGTTGTTGTAGATAAGAGATAAAGCAGTTTCCGTAATTTGGGTAAATAACTTTGCTCTATTTGTTTAATCGACAAAACATCGACTTCGAGCATCATATTGATGGTTTTCAACAGGTTTTCCGAAAAATTTCTTTTTTCTAAGAAAAACGGATAAAAACCATGATGTTCGTAGCCTTCGAGATAGGCCAAAGGCTTAATTTTCTTGCAAATATCAGTTGCGATTTGCTGATGATTGCTGATTATCTCGTCTAAAGAGTAATGTCTAAAATCTTCTTTTGTCAACAAATTCAGGTATTCCCGAAACGAAAATCCTCTCAGGTTATATGATACTACTTTGCCTGATAAATCCGGATTTTCTTCTTTCAGTCGCATAACCGAAGAACCCGTGAAAATTATTTTCAAATCGGGATAGTTGTCATAACAGTAACGAAGTTCTTTCGACCATTCGGGATATTTAAAAACCTGATCAATCAGCAGTACTTTCCCGCCTTTCATCCGAAATTCATTAGCGAAATCCTGCAACGTTTTAACCGTAAAGAAGAAGTTATTTAAGTTGATATAGAGACATTCCTTTGTGTCGGCAGGAAAATTTTCCTTTGCATATTGAAGTAAAATGGTGGTTTTCCCGACACCTCTCGAACCTTTGATTCCAATCAGTTGGTCATCCCAGTTAATCTCATCCATCAATTGCCTGCGTATTGGACAGCAAAGATGTTCGACAAGATATTTATGCGTTCTGAAAAAAGACTCCATAGAGAGTTTTATATTGTGGCCTGCAAAGGTAACACAATTTTCCAAAATTGCAAAGTCGAGATAGCAATTTCTTTATTTTTTGTTTGTTTTAAGATTCCAATTATTTTTAAAATATTCTTTACTGCTGTTTTTGCTCTTGTGCTGCATGGCAGTGTTGGTAACCGATTGGCCTCCTTGGTTTGTTGAGTTCTTTATTTTTTGTTTGCAATTCGGCTAGCGTTTCATTGATTAGTTCTAATTGCATACGGGTATCTTCGTTAATGTCGTTGTAGTCTGTAAATATATCTTCTATATATTGTTTTAGTTCTCGAACTTCGTTTTGCAACTCTTTTGTTTCGTTGATAGGTGGATTCAATATAAGTTGGACAACAGCAACAAATGCTCTCATAATGTTAATATTCACTTGAATTGCAGCCGGAGAATGCAATATACCTGACAGCATTGCGATTCCTTCTCTTGTAAATGCAGATGGCAGAATGTAGTTGTGTTTTAGGTTTTTGGGTAACTGGTCGCAATTTGCGACCAGTTCACTCCATTCATCTTTGGAGAGTTGAAACATAAAATCATCTGGAAATCTTTCAATATTACGCCTTACTTGTTCTTTCAAGCGTTTAGTTTCTGTTTCATACAACTTCGCTAAATCGAAGTCTAACATCACTCTGTAGCCGCGTATTTCATAAATTTTATTTTGAATAAGCTGTAATTCTTTGGGGATAATTTGAATCTCGGAAAGTTTTGTTATACTCATAAAAATTTTATTTTGATTAAAAATTGAGGCAAAAATAACGAACAACCCGGAAAACTCCAAATATTTTAGAGGTAATAATGCTCAATAATGTTCTCTAATTAGAGCAAAACAAAATTCCTCACTGCACTCATCGTCATTCTGAACGCGGTGAGGAATCTAATCCTCAAGTTGCTGAGTTATTTTGTTTCGAGGGCTGTCAAGCGAGCCTCTAATTGTTCGTTGATTTTTAGCAATAATTCGATTTGTGTTTGTTGCGCTTTCAAACCTTCAATCAATACCGGAATTAAACCATCGTAGTTGACTGATTTGAACCCTTCAGAATCTTCTTTTACCAATTCAGGTAAGACTTTTTCAACTTCTTGTGCGATAACGCCTAATTGCGTGCCTTCGTTGAAACCTTTGTTTGGGAATTCGTCTGTTCTGAATTTGTAACTTGTTCCTCGTAGTTGCTCAATGATAGATATAGGGTCGGAAATCGTTACAATATCTTTTTTCCAACGTTCATCGGAAGAAGCCCAAATTCCGGCTGCACAATGGGCATCTCCATCTACTTTGAAACTTCCGGCTACATGTAATTTTGCTTCAGGAGCAAGGATTCCTATACCGACACTTCCAAGACCTTGAGTATAGGTGCCGGTTGCACCCGTTGCATATATCAAATTGCCTATATTAATTTGACCGTCGTCAGTTGGATTACCTACACGAGATTGGTATCCTATAGCTATATTATAGGAGCCGGTTGTTATGTTATCACCTGCACCACTACCTAATGTTGTATTGTAGGAGCCATCCGTTAAAGCATTTCCGGCACTAGAACCCAATGCTGTATTACTATCACCAGTGTTTCTACTAAGTGCTCCATATCCAATGGCGGTGTTATTTTTTCCGGAAATATTACGAAAAAGAGTTTCGTAACCTATAGCTAAATTATTCTTAATGTATCCTCCACCCCTGCCAAAAGTATGACCGGCAATCTTGGCATCACCACCAACATAAAGTTGAGTAAAGCTTTCAGGGTTTTGTATATCGGCATAGTCAATCAATAATTCACACGCAGCACCACGAGCAAATTTATAACAATTACCTTCTTCTTCATCTTCTGTACATTCGTATATTTCTTTAATATTTTCTCCGATAATAACTTTTGCCGACAAATAAGCAGCTTTTGTATTGTCGGTTGCAGGGTACCCAATTCCACTTCGAATTTCAGAAAAATCAGTGGGATCAATGTGACCATCGTCATTAACATCAGCTCTATACCAAGGCCCTGTTGCAGCAGGAGCCTGCCATACGGTTGTTTTATTTCCTTCTATGATTGTAGTTGTCAATACATCTCCTACATTTTCTCCAGCGGAAATACCTACGGTATATGTGTCTGTGGTTTCCGATGTACTCTTTGCTACCTTTATCGGTACATCTTCGTTTACTACTGTTGTACGACCGCCTTGCGATTCTCTCCATGTAGCAGCACCTGTGCCGTCGGTGGTTAATACCCAGCCGTCTTGTGCTGCGGCTACGCTGCTATCCATGAGTTTGAATCCTGTATACGAATCGCCTGCCAAAATATCTAATTTTGTTTGCGGGTTGTTTGTTCCGATACCTACTTTTGCATTGGTTTGACTATTGCCGTCTACACCGAAAATGAATTTTCCGATAACAAGCTGATTGTTTACAGGGAGCCAATCGCCTTCGTTTTCTACATCAGGCTCATTAGGATCCACATTAGCATTAGCACCTATAATTATATTATTGTCCCCAACTTTTAATTTATCTCCGGCTTTATAGCCTAATATTGTATTTTTTGATCCACTCTCCATTGTTTGTCCGGACATGACCCCCACAGATGTATTAAATTTTCCTTCACTGTTATTAGAAATTGCATCAGAACCAACAGCGACATTGCAATTTCCTTTTTCATTCTTGTTGAGAGCCATACTTCCTATTGCTGTATTATTAGCACCAAACCACATAGAGGGATCTGAGTCTTCCCATGTCACTGGAAAATTATTCCTAAGGGCTTGATAACCTACAATTGTATTTGAATTATGACGGCCTCTTCCTGTTCCGACTGTAATTTCATTGACAGATATATCTCCACCTACAACGGTTAGCTGGGCTATCATATCTTTATAAAAATCTTCATTTGGCACGCCACCACCACTGGAACCCATATAATCATAGAGTTTTTGTGATTTATTGGTTCCGATAGCAACTTTAGCCATCAAATAAGAATCGTCGGTATTTTCGATTGATTGGCTGCCGGGATTTGCTATTTGATACCATGGTTCGATTGCAGTGCCACCACCAGTTTGTGGGTCTTCCCATGTTGCATTACCTTCGTTATCGGATGTTAACACTTTGCCTTCTCCTTGGTTTCCGTCTACAAGTCTGAAACCTTCATATGGAGCTCCTGCTTGAAGATGTAGTTTGGTAGTGGGATTGTTTGTTCCTATACCTACTTTGGCTGTGGCAATGCCATCGCCATTTTGTCCATAGATAAACTGACCGATAGCAAGTTGGTGGCCGCCATAATTATCACGTACCTGTGAGTTGGTTCCTATCGCGATATTATTACTTCCGTTTGTAATTCCTCTTCCTGCGTTATAACCAATAGCTGTATTGTAAGTTGCAGTTGAATAAGCTGTCCATAATGCACCATTGCCAATGGCTGTATTACCTGTTCCTCCTCCGCCATATAAGGCTTGATAACCTATTGCAGTATTGTATCCTTCCGGATTACCTGAACCCATCGTTTGAAAACCTATTGCGACATTACCGGAGGAGGTATTACTTAAGCTTGTTTTAAGAGCTTGAAAACCTATCCCTACATTGCTATAACCACCTTGGTATAATGCTTCAAAGCCTATTCCTATGTTGCCACTTCCTGAAAGGTAATTGTAACCTATCGCTTTATAACCCATTGCTATATTGTTATCGCCACGGCTACCACCGCTATTCATTACGAGGGTTTGCTCGCCTATAGCTATATTATTATTTCCTGAAGAACCGTATTGACTGGCTCTATTCCCTATTGCGACATTACCGCTGCCGGTTTTATTCTCATAAAGTGATTGAAATCCTATCGCTGTGTTTATACTTCCCGTAGTATTCATCATAAGAGAATTATGTCCTATGGCCACATTCTCTTCACCGGTAGTATTATACTGAAGTGAATATTCTCCTATGGCCACATTCTGTGTGCCGGTTGTATTATTGTAAAGTGCGTATCGTCCGAAAACAAAATTATCTTTATTTCCTTTTCCTCTTCCGGCAGTGATGCCATTGATAGAGGCATCTCCTGCCACGGTTAATTGAGCATCTCCATAGATGAGATTGGCGGGAGTCTTTGCTCCGATAGCCACTTTTGCCATCAAATAAGAATCGTCGGTATTTTGGGTTGAGGGGCCGGAGGTACCTACCTTATACCAAGGTTCGATTGCACCGGAAGTTTCTTTTATCCATTTTGAACCTGTCCAGTAATAAACGCCGATTCCGGTTTCTTCGCCTTTATCATTTTTCAATTTGTCGTTTGTGTTGTAAATGATTGCTCCGGCCAAGGAGTCTTTTTCTACAGTGTCTAAATCATTTTCGCTAAATGCTGCCGGAATAACATTTATATCTGTTATCCATACATTGGGCAGACGCAAACCGCCGATATAACCTTCTGAACTGCTGTTTAATTCCAGCACTGTACCTTTTTTAGGTACGGAATCTTGGCCGATTTTCACCTGTGCTTGCAGAGGTGCCGACATCATCATTAGTGTCATTAAGACCATTAAAGCTAAAGACTTTGTTTTTTGAATAGTTTTCATAATCATTTTTTTTCTTTTATTTTAAATATGTATTGTTGTTAATTATTAATTGTCAACTATCAATTATCAATTGTAAAAAACTCCGGTGTCCTTTATCATACACATAAATAAAAAAGATAAAAAAGAAACTTTTTCACAAAAGTTTGTTGCCGTATTTTCACAAATATGGACTGCCAAATTTCCTATTAGTAATAAAGGAAACACCGGAGATAATTGAATTACTTATTAGCAATGTGTTATGAATAAAATAGTTTACGACGCAAAAGTAGAACGGAGGTTTAGGAAACGACGCCAAAAATTTGTACAAAAAAAGTGATTTTTTGTACAGGTGTTGATTGTCAATGAGTTATGAATTGAATATTTCTTATTTTGGGAGGAGGTTTCTCTCTGTGTTCGAAACAACGTTCGGCATTGGCCAAATGACTTCGGCTGTTTTTATTAAATTCCGGTAATCTTTGGGGTTCATGTTGTATTTGGCACTGAATTGATTTCGGAAAGTTTGCGCTGTCCCGAAACCTACCTTTTCGGAAATTTCTTCTATCAGCAGGTCGGATTGTTCGAGCAGTTGCACGGCATCTTTCAAACGAAGAATGTTGACGTAATCGCTGAACGACATATTGAAACAGTAGTCCATAGCTTTGTCGAATGTTTTTCTGTTCGTACCGAGCTTTTTAATCATAGCCTCTTGGGTAATTGTCGGATTGCGATAAATTTTGTCTTTGAGCAAGAGATCGCGGATAGCGACACATAATTTATCCATACGGCTTTCGACACACAGGTCGGGATCGATTGTTGTTTCTGCCGCTATTGAGGTTGTTTCGTTAGGGAAATAAGGTATAAATGAGGTTTTTTCGAGTGTTTCCTTGATTAGGTTTTCCTGTTGGGCAGCCATTTCTTTGATTTGTTGTGCTAATTGACGGTTCTTTTTGGTGACTTTCCGGCTGTAGTGTATCCATATTCCGAGGGCGATTGTCAACAACATGCAGCCACTGAGGGCAAAGAGAAAATAGCTGTGTTCGAGTTTTTTTTCGGCAATGTGTTTGTCTACTTCGTATTGGGTGCGGATTTCATCTAATTGGGCATTGTTTTCCGCTAAGCGAAGTGAGTCATTGCGTTGAAAAGCTAAACTAAAAACCGAATATGATTCTTCCAGTTGTCCCATTTTGCCTAATATGCGTCCTTTATCTTTTAATAATTCAACTGTGGCAGATAATTCCCCGCGATTAGTGAGATGTTCTATTCCTTTATTAATCCAGTCAATGGCACTATTGTACTCTTTACGCCCCTCACAAATAGAAACTTTAAGACCATATATATAATTTAATGCTAAATGAGGAGTTATTGGCACCATAGAATCGCAATACAACTCAGCTTTGTCGTATTCTTCTTTTTCAATGTAAATACGGGAATAAGCTCTATAATAATGCATTAAATTAAAGTCAGGATCACCAAAAGTTTCTTCAAAGTTTCTCGAATGTTTTTTCCAAACAGGCATTAGAGCAAGTCGCTCATTCAGCTTATTTTGATAAGCCAATGTAATTTCCAAATCTTTGTATGCACGCGACACCAAGTGATAATTTTCAGCTAAGTGATAATCTTTAGCTTGGCCGGATTTTTTCTTAATCAGTTTTAATGCATTTTCTAATGTTTCTTTATAGTATTTTTCAGCGTCTTCATAACGTTTTTCAACTAAATAAAACTTTGCCATTAGTGAAGTAGCTTTACTTATTCCATATAAACATTCTTCTTGTTTGGCTTCAGCATATATTTGTTTGGCCACTTCCATCGCGTGGTCATAATTTCCATTCGTTACGAGTAGAGTTGCCAAACTCTCATAAATATCGTAGTAGTACTCAGAAGAATCATTTTTCTTAAAAAATGGGAGATATTCGTTTGCTTTCTGCTCATACTCATCATTTCTTAAATTATTCCACAAATAAACGAGTTCACATCTGTAGGCTACGCTTTCATATTTTTTGTTTTCCTGTTTGCGTGCTTCGCGGATAAAATCATTGATATATTGTAACTTTATTGTTTCATCAGAAAATGGTGTGCAGATTAACTGACTGTATGCTTTTAATTTTTTCTCGCCTTTGGTTGATTCGATTACTTTTAGCAATGAATCTTTTTTGTGTTGAAAATCATTGTTTTGTCCGTGAATAGCAGTTGTAGAAAGGAAACAAATAAATAGACAAAGTAGCCCTTGAGTGAAAAACCGGGTTGTAAATTTCATTCTGTTATCGTATTTTATTTTTGTGTGTAAGAAATCAATACAAAGATAGGGGAAAAGTTTGGGAAAACAAACCTTACTAAAACTTTTCAGCTCGTGAAACATCTAAACGCAAAAAGATAAATAAGAGGATAGTGAAACTCCAAAGCGAAGAACCACCATAGCTAAAGAAAGGTAAAGGAATGCCAATGACAGGAGTTATACCGATAACCATACCTATGTTGATTGCAAAGTGGAAAAACAAGATACTTGCAACCGCATAGCCGTATACACGACTAAAGGTTGTCTTTTGCCGTTCTGCGAGATGTATAATGCGCAGAATCAGAACCACAAATAAGACAGTAACGCCAAGCGATCCTAAAAAACCTTGTTCTTCTCCGATTGTACAGAAAATGAAGTCGGTATCTTGTTCGGGAACATATTTCAACTTGGTTTGAGTTCCTTGAAGAAAACCTTTTCCTGCAAAACCGCCCGAGCCGATTGCAATTTTGGATTGATTTACGTTATAGCCTGCTCCTGCCGGATCGTCGACCATTCCTAAAGATACTTCAATACGCACTTGATGATGCGGTTCCAGTATATTGTCGAAAACGTAATCGACCGAATATATAAATCCCAAAGAAAACAATCCGAATAATCCGATCAACAAGTATTTTTTATATCGATTTTTTATGGAAAGAAAAACCAAATATCCAAAAATCAGAACGATGGAAATGATGTTTACCCATGCTAAATCGAATGAACCTTTGGGAGGAAGGAAAAATATCAAAACAATAACAGTCAATGTCATTATTACAGAAAAGGCGATGTTCATATAATAAGTGTCTTTCCGCTCTTTACGGTAATAATTGGTCGTAAATACTGTGAGTAAAGCTGCAAAAAATGAGGGAAGAAATATCCCTGCGGAGGTGCCTCCCCACATTATATCGTTAAATTTGATTGACAGAACAAAATACACGACCATTGAAAATCCAACCATAAGAATAGAACCTGTCATCCCTTCTCTGTATAACAGTATGAAAAAGGCCAAATAAACCAATGCGGAGCCTGTTTCTTTTTGCATCAAAATTAATAAGAAGGGAAGAAATATTAATCCCAATACTTTTGCAAAATTTTCAAAAGTAAATAATTGGAACTTATATCCGTTCATGATTTTAGCGATGGCTAATGCCGTGGCGAATTTGGTAAATTCGGCAGGTTGTAACCGAACCGGTCCCATCACTAACCAAGAACGCGAGCCTTTAATATCAGGGGCTACAAATATTGTTACAATCAACAGAAGAATCATTAATATGTATATCCAATTGGCAAATATTTCGTACCATTCGGCTTCTACCAATAGGATAATAAATGCCAAAGCAAGGGCAGTAATAATCCAAACCATTTGTTGCCCCGCGCGTCCGGAAAAATCGAATATGCTTGATTGGTCATAATCGTAGCTGGCTCCGTAAATACTGAACCAACCACTGATAACCATAATCATGTAAATGAGAATGGTAATCCAGTCGACCTTTTGCCATATATTAATTTTTCTATGGAACATTGCGCAAAATTACGGCATTTTTCATTCTGTTTTCCAAATCTTTGTCAGCCGCGGGGATTTCTCGTTTCAGGTATTTTTGAATCATCAAGCGACTGATAGGCACCGCATACGTCGCTCCGAATCCGCCATTTTCTACATAAACATATATGGATACTTTAGGCTCTTCCATCGGAGCAAAACCCATAAAAATGGAGTGGTCTTTACCTTTATTTTGTGCTGTTCCGGTTTTTCCGCACACGACAACATCGGGTATATTTGCTCCGCGACAAGTTCCTCCGAGAACAGCGGCACGCATTCCTTCGACGATAGGTATATAATGTTCGGGAGCAATACTTGTTCCTCGTTTTTCGGTATAAAGCGTATCTAAGGGCGTATCAGCAATTTCTTTTACAACGTGTGGTGTGTAGAAAAAACCTCTATTCGCGATTGATGCAGCCAGATTGCCGATTTGCAGAGGGGTTGCCGTTACTTCCCCCTGTCCGATAGCAATGGAGATAACGGTGTAAGCATTCCATCTGCTGTTATAATTTTTATCGTAATATTCACTGTTGGGAATCATTCCTCTGCTTTCTCCCGGCAAATCTATGCCCAGTTTATATCCGAAACCTTGTCCAACCATGTGGTCTCTCCATTTATTCATCGCCTCTTGAAAACTCTTGTATTTTTTTCGGTTTTCCAACATTGATATCAATCCTTTGGAGAAAAAAGCATTACAGGAAGTAGCCACCGCAGGCACTAAAGTAAATGTTCTGCCTGCTGCGTCGTGGCAGTTAGGTTTCGCGCTTTTTCCCCAACAGGAATAGATTGTACTCGGTTGTATGATACCTTCTTCCAAAAATATCAATCCTTGTGTCGTCTTAAATGTAGAGCCCGGAGGATATGTTCCGGTTAATGCTCTATTAAAAAGTGGTTTGTAAGGATTATTTGCCAATGATATATATCCATTCCCGAATTCGCGTCCGACAAGGATTGCCGGGTCGTAAGTCGGACTCGAAACCATACACAGAATTTCACCTGTAGAAGGCTCAATCATGATGATACTTCCTAACTTATTTTGCATCAACTCTTCGCCATAGGCCTGCAATTCTATGTCAATTGATAGTTTTAGGTTTTTTCCCGGAACAGATTCACGATCATTATCTCCGTTATTGTATTTTCCTTTGATGCGTCCCTTTGAGTCTCTTAAAAGAATTTCGATGCCTTTTTCTCCCCGGAGATATTTTTCATGAAAATTTTCGATGCCTGATTTTCCAATGTAATCGCCTCTTACATAATAATCATCTTCTGCGATGTCTTTTTTATCAACCTCAGCAATATATCCCAATATATGTGCGGCATTAGGGCGTTTATATTCTCTGATTGTCCGGCGTTGCGTGTAAAAGCCGGGAAATTTATACGAATTTTCTTGAAATAAGCCGTATTCTTCAAAGCCGAGTTGCGTCAAGAAAACTTGAGGAGTATAAGAGGAATATCCGGGATTCAGGCCTCTGTTTTTTATGTCTTGTTGGCGTTTTTTAAAATAATCCGGATCTATTTTTAAAATACGACAAAATTCAGTTGTGTCGAATGGTTGTGTTTCTTTGAAAACTACCATCAAATCGTATGCCGGTTGGTTAAATACCAATAGTTCACCATTTCTATCGTATATTGTTCCACGTGCAGGATGTATGGTTTGATACAGAAAAGCGTTGTTATCGGCAGAGGCTTTATAATCTTGCTTAATGACCTGTAAAGAGAACAGTTGCATGATGTAAATAATTGCTACTACAACGATAAAAGCAATTATCATGAGTTTTCGTATATCTGAGTTGATTCTGTTTACGCTCACTTCTTCAAAAAATTCAATTTTAATTGTTCGGTTCCCAAGATAAGAAGTACGGTTAAAATAGAACTTCCTGCAATTTTCAATGAGAGGGTTAAAGGATCGAGAAAAGTAAAACTTTCAGCAACAAAAAAGACAATATGATGAATGACGACTAAAATTATGGCATAACGCATGAATGATGGAAACCCGAAAGTTTCGATAGAGGGCACAAAAGAATCGGCTATGTCTGTGTTAAATACATAATGCCTCGAAAAAGCCATTATTGTGCAAGCAAGCATATTAAGACCTAATGAGTAACTGAAAAAATCGACAACCAATCCTAAAAGACATGCCGTAAAAAGCAAGGAAGTTCTCTTCATTTCGCCCGGTAGTTTCAAAATGAAATAGACATAAAACAAGGGGGTAGCAAAACCGAATAAATGAACTCTGTTCAAAATCCAGATTTGCAACAGCACGACTAAAAAGAAAAATAAAGCATATTTTAACCAATTAGCACTCATTTGAATCTGCTCCTCCTTTCCACGCCTTTAGCTGCCTTTTCTAATTCTTGTTGCTCTACCCTATTTTTTTTATCTACCAACATAACTTCATTCAGTGCTCCAAAATCAGTCAGTAGTCTTATTTTTAATGAATTAAAATTACTGTTTTTCTGTTTTTTCAATCCTTCTACGATGCCGACCGGAATTCCTTCAGGAAAGCTAAAAGAATGTCCGCTTGTTACTACCGTATCTCCATTGTTAAATTGCGTGTGACTCGGTAATTCATGGAGGTTAGCACGGGTGATATCTTTTCCGTCCCACGATAATGAACCGAAATAATTAGTGCCTTTTATCTTGCAACTCAAATGAAAATTCGGATTAAGAATGGGCAAAACCACCGAATAATTGGCTGATACATTCATCACCATTCCTACAACTCCGGTGGCTGAAAAAACACCCATATCCGGAATAATACCGGCATCTGATCCTTTGTCGAGAGTAATGTAGTTATTGCCCGAAAGGCTGTTGTTCACAACCCGTGCCATTATATACCGGTAATGCGAAACAGAATCAAAATCTATCCTGTGAATAATTTGTTGAGCAATGGCAGAATCTTTCATCTGAAAAATCTGGCCTTCCAAATATTGGATATAATTTTCTAAATTGGCAACTTTTTCCGACAGGTGCTCATTGGTTATTTTCAATCCAAAATAAGATGTGATTGAATTCGACACAGAATAAACCTTTCCGGCTACTTCATTTTCTACTGCGGCATATTTGCTCTTTTGGAAATCGTTGTTATGGATTATCAAGCCTATAGAAATGGTCACCAGCGAAAAAAACAATAGCCAGTGAACATTTTTAGCAAGAAAAGCAAATAAAGTACGCATAAAGAACTTTCAACTATATTTTATCTAAGTAAAAAGCTGAATTTACCAATGTTTTTCAACGCAATTCCGGTTCCTTTAGCTACAGCATGTAACGGATCTTCTGCAATATGGAACGGAATATTAATTTTATCACGCAAGCGTTTATCCAAGCCTCTCAATAAAGCACCTCCTCCGGCTAAATAGATACCGTTGCGAACGATGTCGGCGTAAAGTTCGGGAGGTGTTCCTTCCAACGCACTCAATACAGCCATTTCTATTTTGGAGATGGATTTATCCAAACAGTGTGCAACTTCCTGATAAGAAACCGGAACTTCCATCGGAAGCGCCGTCATACGGTTTGGACCATATACAACGTAATCTTCAGGTGGATTTTCAAGATTTACGACGGCAGAACCAACATTCATTTTGATTAATTCGGCTGTGCGTTCACCCACGCGCATATTGTGCTGGCGTCCCATATATTCCACAATATCAGCGGTGAGATCATCTCCTGCGATACGGATAGATTTGTTGGAAACGATTCCGCCTAAAGAGATAACGGCAATTTCGGTTGTTCCACCACCTATATCTACCACCATATTTCCTTCCGGAGCATCAACATCGATTCCGATTCCGATAGCGGCCGACATGGGTTCGTAAATCATATAAACATCGCGGCCTCCTGCGTGTTCGGCAGAGTCGCGAACCGCACGAATTTCAACTTCAGTACTTCCCGAAGGAATACAAACTACCATTCTTAAAGACGGAGTGAAAAGACGACTTTTAGGATTGATCATTTTGATCATCCCTCTAATCATTTGTTCTGCAGCATAAAAATCTGCAATTACGCCGTCTCTCAACGGACGAATTGTTTTTATGTTCTCGTGTGCTTTCCCGTGCATCTGGCGAGCTTGTTCTCCGACTGCAAGTACTTTGTCGGAACGACGGTCTAAGGCAATAACCGAAGGTTCATCTACTACTATTTTACCGTTGCAAATGATGATGGTGTTGGCAGTGCCAAGGTCCATCGCTATTTCTTGAGTGAATGAAAATAATCCCATTTATTTGAATTATGAATTATGAGTTATGAATTATGAATTAATGCTTGAAATGTCTGATTCCTGTCATCACCATTGACATGTCGTTTTCGTTGCAATAGCTTACAGATTTTTCGTCATTTATTGAGCCTCCGGGTTGAATTACAGCGGTAATTCCTGCCTTGTGAGCAATTTCTACGCAATCGGGGAAAGGGAAAAACGCATCGGATGCCATGACTGCGCCATTCAAATCGAAATTAAATGAATTGGCTTTTTCAATGGCTTGTTTCAACGCATCTACCCGGGAAGTTTGACCGACTCCGCTGGCGCAAAGTTGCTTGTCTTTAGCCAAAACAATCGCATTCGATTTAGTATTTTTTACGATTTTGTTGGCAAATAACATATCTTCGATTTCCGGTTGTGTCGGTTGTTTGAAAGTTGCAGTATTCAAATCGACTTCTGTTTGTATACTCAAATCTTTATCTTGAGCCAATACTCCATTCAAAAGAGAACGGAATTGACGGTGCGATTGCTTTATCTGTTTTTGAATTAAAATTATCCGGTTCTTTTTCTGCATCAGGATTTCCAAAGCATCGGTATCGTAGTCGGGAGCGATAATGACTTCGAAGAATATTTTGTTGATTTCTTCAGCTGAGGCTTTGTCGATGATTCCGTTGGTGATTAATATTCCACCGAAAGCAGAAACAGGATCTCCTGCCAAAGCATCTATCCAAGCTTGACAAACCGTCGGTCGAGATGCAATTCCACAAGCATTGTTGTGTTTCAGCACTGCAAATGTTATCTCGTCAAACTCCTCAATCAAATTGACGGCTGCATCAATATCCAACAAGTTGTTATATGAAATTTCTTTTCCTTGCAATTGCTCGAAAGCGCCTTCAAATTTGCCGTAGAACATGCCTCTTTGATGCGGATTTTCTCCGTAGCGAAGTACTTTTGCATCGTCGAAAGCAGAACGGAATGAAGAACCTTCTCCTCCGTCAAAATAATTAAAAATAGCGCTGTCGTAACCGGAAGAAACGACAAACGCCTCTTTGGCAAACCATTTGCGTTCTTCTGTGGTTGTATTCGGGCCTTTTTCTTTTAATATTTCGAATAAAGGAGCATATTGATTTTTGGAGGCTACAATCACAACATCTTTGAAGTTTTTAGCTGCTGCACGAATCAATGAAATTCCGCCTATGTCTATTTTTTCGATAATTGCTTGTTCGTCGGCTCCTGCTGCCACTGTTTCTTGAAAAGGATATAAATCTACGATAACCAAGTCGATTTCAGGGATTTCATATTCTTCCATCTGCCGGTTGTCGTTCGGATTATCCCTGCGAGAAAGAATTCCGCCGAATACTTTCGGATGCAGTGTTTTTACGCGTCCTCCCAAAATGGAAGGATAACCTGTCAGTTGTTCAACCGAGTTGCAAGGGAAACCCAAAGTTTCGATAAATTCTTGAGTTCCTCCGGTTGAGAAAAAAGAAACACCTTCTTGATTTAAGATATTTAGAATTTCATCTAAACCATCTTTATGATACACCGAGATGAGGGCATTTTTAATCTTCTTAGATGCAGACATAAGCAATTATTTGATAGTTATTTTTGCGAGTGCAAAATTACACAATTTGTTTTAAAAACTTAGTGTAAAATTTACAAAAAATACTCGTTTAACCTACTTTAGCTAATTTATCGTCAGGCTTTACGAATAATGCGCTGATTTCATATAATACATATAATGGAAGAAATACAACCATCAATGTGAATGGGTCTCCCGAAGGAGTAATAAGTGCTGCAACTATAAGGTTCGCGACAATGGCATGTCGTCTGTATTTGTTGAAGAAAGATCTCTTTAATAATCCTAATTTTGAAAGGAACCACGACAAAAGTGGAAGTTCGAATACTAATCCCATAACAAATATAAGCATGATGAAAGTATCCATGTAAGAATCCAAAGATATTTGATTAACAATGGTTGGACTCAATTCATAAGTTGCTAAAAAACGGAGTGTTATAGGGAAAACGGTAAAGTAACCCACTAAACATCCGATAAAAAACATAACAGTGCCAAACATAAATACCCATCTTACGTTCTTTTTTTCATGTTCATATAATGCAGGTTTTATAAAGCGCCAAATTTCAAAAACTAAGTACGGGAAAGTAAGTACAAGCGCTAACCAAAAAGAAGCGCTCAAGTGTATTAAAAGCTGAGAAGCTAATCTTATGTTAATAATATGTACTTGAAAATCCTGATTGCAAAAATCAGGAAGGATAGATGTGTGTGAACTGATTTTACATAACCATCTATACAGAAAAAAATCGGAATAACAAGGGGCTAAAACTATACTATCGAAAAAATATGGCATAAAAATAAGACCGGCTATTGTAAAAATAACTAATGCAATAGCCGCCCTCAGTATTGTCCATCGAAGATCTTCAAGGTGCTCCCAAAATGACAAATTTTGGTTTTCCACAGATTTAGCTAATTATTTAATTAGTTTTTTTGATCGAAGACTCATCATTATTTATCTCATCTTCAATGCCTTTCATTCCATCTTTAAAGCTTCTAATCCCTTTGCCGACGCCTTTCATCAGTTCAGGAATTTTTTTGCCTCCAAAAAGCAATAAGATAACAATTGCAATAATAATAATCTCACCGCCACGCAAGTTTTGCAAAAACAATAAATTACTCATAGTATTTTTATTAAAAATTGAAATTCAAACTCATTTTATAAGATGCAAAAGTACAAAAAGTTTTCGAAAAAATTCTATTTTTGGACTTTATTTGAAATACTGAAATTGATACAGTTATGTTTTTTGATGTTTTGCTCGTTATTTTAGGTTTTTGCTTTCTTATTGGAGGATTGGCAGGATGTATATTGCCGGTTATACCCGGACCTCCGTTGAGTTATATTGCTTTGTTATTGCTCCAAGCTACAAGATTTGCCGATTTTTCAAGTAAATTTCTGTGGATAACTGCCGGTATTACTGTTGTCGTTACGGTCATCGATTATATTCTTCCGTTGTGGGGAACCAAAAAATGGGGCGGGAGTCGTGCCGGCACTATCGGAGCAATGCTTGGATTATTAGTCGGATTGTTTTTCTCGCCGATAGGAATCATTGCGGGGCCTTTCGTTGGTGCAGTTGTGTGCGAACTTATTGCCGGTCGCGATTCGAATGCCGCTTTACGGTCGGGAATAGGTTCTTTTGTCGGTTTTCTTTTGGGAACAGCAATGAAATTGACAGTTTGTATAGCTTTCGCATTTTATTATATCAAAGAATTGATTTTTTAAACACGGAGTACCACGGAGTTTTTTATAAGACTCCGTGGTAACGTAGTTATGCCCACACAATTGAGCTAAGCAGGCAGGCTATGATAATTATTATAGTTATTATAAGCATTTGTTGATTGCATTTATTTATTATTCTCTTACAATTCTAATGTTATCGGAAACATTTATATCTTCAAACTTGCCGGATAAGTTTCTCAGAAATAATTCCTCTTGTTTTTCGGGATTGCCTGTCAGTCGAATAATAAGAGAATCAGCCTGTCCGGAATAGTTAATTCCCAGCGGATCTTTTTTGTTGTCACAGAAGTGATTATGATAATCATCTTTCTTCCAATATGAGCCTGTCAATTTTAATGTCCCGAGTGTCGATTCGTTATTAATTGTCAGAAAACCAATTGCACTTTCCTGTAATTGTATATCTATATTTGCAAGTTTCGAAAAATAATCTCTCAAACTAAATACACCATTCTCTATGTTAGCATTAATTTGAATATTGTCAATTCTAAACAAGGAATCCAAGCCGAAAGTATAAAGAGATACATAGCCGCCTTTTTGGTTTACATTAATATAAGGCATGTCGGTCTTGATATCCAAATCGCCTTCGTAAGATAAAAGCGTATTGTCTCCTTTGAACCCAAATATTCCGTGGGGAACATACCCTGAATAAGCACAAGAAATTAACTGGGGATCTTCCGGAGTGAAAATAAAAACCGAAGGGCCTCCACGGAATTTTTTCAAAGAATCAATAAATAATTCGTCTCCTTTTACTGTTACTCCAATATGTCTTTTAAAATAATCACTCACATATACTGCATATTCGTCGCCTTTTAATATTTCCGCACTGATTCCGCTTAGCTTTATTTTTGAGAAAGGCTGATGAGAAACTACACTAAATGTTTTTAATTCCCCGGATTTGAATAATTCGTGCATTTGCCCTATGGATTGTACCTGCTTTATCTTTTTGGTGTCGCTGATAATTTGTTTGGTAACAATTACTTGCCAAACAATCGCGCTTAGTATTATTACTCCCAACGCAAGAAGTAATTTTGAAGAAAGTTTTTTTATATGTTTCATATTTATTGTTTATTATATTGTTTATACAAAAGGCTGATTTCATCCATGGAAAAATCCAGTAAAGAAATATTTTTGAAAAATTCGGGTAAGTTTTGCTCTTTGAAATTTTTCTTCCATTCGTCTTTTACAATCGAATAGGCTTTTTCCGAAACAAAATAACCGATGCCTCTTTTATTGTAGATAACTTCTTTTTGTTGAAGTATTTCATAGGTCCTGACCACTGTGTTGGGATTAACTTCCATTGCTACAGCCAAATCTCTGACACTCGGTATGCGTTCTTCTTCTGTCCATTCCTTGCGGAGAATTTTCTCTTCAATTATTTTGACTATTTGAAGATAAATGGCTTGAGATTCTGTAAACTGCATAATTAAATTGTTTTTTCGTTATATTTTACTCGTGAAATGAGTATCAAAGCCAAGCAAATAAATATGATAAAGCCAAACAAGAATTCGGGGTATATTTCAGATATATCACATCCGTATTTTAGACGCAATCCACTTTTAACCGAAATTACGCCTCCGAACATTGCGTGGGATGTCCAAATGCCTGTAAATAACAGGAACACAACACGAGTAACCAGCAATAACCCCATTGCGATAATAAACCAAAGACCCCAAGTTTTGAGTATCGGCTGCTTTTTAAATAACGTAACTCCAAATAAATAAATTGAAATTGAAAACAGCCAAACAAGAGAAAGTGCGAATTTTGTAGTCGAATTTAGATCTATTGTTTGATAGTCTTTATACTCCGCTTCACTTAAGGAAATGTTTTTTAGTCCTTTTATCCAATCATTTTGTATTCCGTTCCATTTTATCGCAATAAATATGAATGCTGAAAAGACAATGACATAAAGAACTACTCCCAGTAGAAATTTAGCCCAGAAAGTTTCGTTTCGGGAGGCCGGCAATAAAAGCAATGCTTGCGTTTTGTTTTTAGATGAAAATTCGCGAAAGTAAAATTGAAGATAAAAACCTTGCAATACACATGTGAAGAAAAATAATGAACAAAATGTTTCATACTTGGGTGTCATTTCTTCTATATACCGGGCAATGGCAAAATAAATAACAGTCATGATAATTATTCCGCTCCAAAACAATAATATTTTTTTGAAATTTAACTGCCATTCGTTGCTCAATACTTTAAGAAAACGGCTGAAATTAAAAGTTGTATTCATAATTTTATCAGATGTTAGTAGTGAATAAACCGGAAATTTTATCTTTTTTCGAGATAATTCCATTGAATAGTAATTCCATATCTACGCGAGAAGGGTTGTTCGATTGATTTGCTGCAATTCCTTTGCCACCCAAAGCTCCGATTTCTTCATAAAGGAATTGTTCGGTAGCATTTGTGCCGTTGTAAGAAACAAATGACAGCTTTTCGGAAATAGCATCTACACTTTGATTAAAAATAATCTGATGATTTTCCAATACAACAATTGTGTCTATCAGATTTTCCAAATCGCGAACCTGATGCGTAGAAATCACAATGCAACGATTTTCAGTAGCAAGTGATGCGATTAATTTGCGGAATTGCGATTTGGAAGGAATATCCATCCCGTTGGTGGGTTCGTCCATTAGCAAGAGCCGTGTGTTGCAGGCTAAAGCAAAAGAGATATAAGCCTTTTTCCTTTGTCCCATCGACATTTTGTGCATGGGGTGATCGGGGTCAACATCAAATTCTTTCAAGTAAAAATGATATTGCTCCTCATCAAAACGAGGATAAAAAAAAGAATAAAGAGCCGCATACTTTTTAGGGCTAACATTGGGAACATAGAATTCTTCCGAAACAAGAAACAGTTCCTGAAGGAAATCAACTTGTCGCTTTTCGGGATTTTTGCCCGATACATCAATTTTTCCTTGTGCCGGAAAAAGCAAACCCGAAACGAGACTTAGCAAAGTGGTTTTCCCTGTTCCGTTTTTCCCCAGCAATCCATAAATATGACCTTCCGAAAGTGTCAGATTTAAGTTCTCAAACAGCTTATTGCGCTTGCTGTAAGTGAAATAAAGATTTGTAATTTCAACCATATTTTCATTATTTTAGTGTACTATTATACTAATACGCAGCAAATGTAGATGTTATTTTTTATTTTGCAATTTTTTGGAAAATATTTAACATTTTTTAGAAAAAATAATAAGTACCTTTGTACTCATATTTATTAAAAACAATTGAAAGCATGAGAACACTCAAAACTTTTTTAATCTTCACAATTATAGGGATTACGTCTACTTTTGCCCAAGGACAAACGTATGGACTTAAGGATGTTTATCCGGATTTTAAATTCGGCAATGTGCTGAACAGTAGCACTGTAACTCAACAAAAAATGAAAGATTTGGTGCTTAGGGAGTTTAACAGTATTACCCCTGAAAACGAACTTAAACCCAACGCCACTATGACCCAAACCGGTTCTACTGATACTGATATTAAAGTTAATTTGAGCAGCGCAAGTGCGATTCTAAAATTCTGCCAAGATAATAATATTCCGGTGCGTGGTCATACTTTAGTGTGGCACAGCCAAACTCCTCCATGGTTTTTCAGAGCGAACATGCAATCCAAACCCCATACCTGGGACGACAAATTAACTGCCAGCGACGTGTTAGCTGATGCAGAAACTATGAACAAGCGTATGGAAAGTTATATAAAGAATATATTCGCCCTTATCAAAAAAAATTACCCGAATCTGAACCTTTACGCTTATGATGTTGTCAATGAGGCGTTTGAAAATTGGGGAGGTAATCTGCGCCCCGGTGGCATTGATCAAGCTGCTGGTCAATCTCCATGGATGAAGATTTATGGTAGTAACCAATATATTATAAACGCATTCGCATACGCAAGACAGTACGCTCCGGAGAATTGTAAACTTTTCTATAATGACTACAATGAGTATGGATCAGACAAATGTAATTCGATTGTCAGTTTAGCAAATAAACTCAAGGGACTCGGTACGATTGATGGTATCGGAATGCAGTCTCATTTAGATTTACCGGAAACGACACATACTGTCAGTGCGTTCGGAGCGGCATTAAAAAAATTCGCAGCTACCGGGCTTGAGGTTCAGGTTACCGAAATTGACGTTACAATTCCAAATATAGCATCAGGTCAAGTGCCGACTGTTAGTGAATATGAAGCTCAAGGACGAAAATACAGAGATATTATGAAGGAAGTCTTGAAGTATAAAGATAGCGTTACTGCTTTCGTTGTTTGGGGTATTCAAGACAATCAGTCTTGGCGCAGCAATAGATTTCCGGTTCTTTTTGATAAAAACGGCAACAAAAAACCTGCTTATGACGAACTCTTCGCTCTTGGCACTCTTCCTAGCTCTAATCCCGAATTGCAATTCGACAACTCGCTGAAAGCATGGGCAAACGGCAATCAACTGCAAGTTACGGGTGTTGATGTGGGCAAAATGTGGCGAGTGTATACCACAACAGGTGTACTTGTGCATCAAGGCATTTCCCTAGGTAGAGATGTTGTGCACAACGTCTCCACAATACAATCCGGTGCATATATCGTGTGGACAGAAAACGGAACGACAAAGGTAATTTTCTAAGAAAAATGTCGTACAAAATACCTCTGTTATTTTTGCTTTGTTTGACTTTCTCCTGTTCGGGAGGGACTCAAACAAAAGCGAAACAGTCTGATTCTAATTCACAGGAAATTGCCAGAAAGGCATCTAATTTCAGTGCCGACAGCGCTTTCATTTTTACAAAAACACAAGTAGATTTCGGTCCAAGGGTTCCCGGTACAGCTGCTCACAAAGCAGGTGGCGACTTTTTATCAGCCGAACTGAAAAGATTCGGAGCGGACGTTATCGAACAAGAAATGGATTTAAAGTTGTATAACGGAAATATTATTCACACAAGAAACATTATCGGTTCTTTTCAATCTGAAAATAAAAACAGAATACTGTTGTGCGCCCATTGGGACACACGGCCTTTTGCCGATCAAGATCCTAATAGCGCTAATTGGAGAACTCCTATCGACGGAGCCAATGATGGAGCCAGTGCTTGTGCCGTATTATTAGAAATTGCCCGGCAAATTCAAATCGAACAACCTCAAGCCGGAATCGATATCATCTTTTTTGATGCCGAAGATTGGGGCGCGCCCGCTTTTGACCGCGATCGCGGAGGTAGATCAGGATATTGTCTCGGTTCCGAATATTGGGCAAAAAATCCGCATGTAAAAAATTACACTGCCCGTTTTGGCATCCTTTTGGATATGGTTGGTGCTCCCGATGCTGTTTTTTACAAAGAGTATTATTCCATGCAACATGCAGCACATATTGTTAAAAAAGTATGGGAATCTGCCGCTGCCTTAGGCCATGGCCGTTTTTTTATCAATGCTATGGGTGGCGCTATCGAAGACGATCACCTTCAAATTATTCAACACCGGCAAATCCCGTGTATCAATATTATCCATTATGATCCTCATTCCGAAATCGGATTTGGTTCTTATTGGCATACATTGAACGATAATATGGATAATGTTTGTAAAAACACACTTCAAGCAGTAGGGGAGACTGTCATGTATGTGATATATAAAGAACAATGAAAACTATCAACGAAGTACAAGACGAAATTATCGAGGAATTTTCCGGATTTGACGATTGGATGGATAAATATGCCTTGTTAATAGAACTCGGCAATGAACTTCAACCCTTAGATCCTAAATATAAAACAAACAACAACCTGATTGAAGGTTGTCAAAGCAGGGTTTGGCTACAAGCCGATTTTATCGATGGAAAAGTTATCTTTCAAGGCGAAAGCGATGCCGTCATTGTGAAAGGATTGGTATCTCTTTTAATCAAAGTTTTATCGAATCATACTCCGGAAGAAATCCTTTCTGCCGACCTTTATTTTATCGACGCGATAGGATTGAAAGAACATCTTTCTCCCACTCGTTCAAACGGACTGCTTTCCATGCTGAAACAAATGAAATTATACGCGCTGGCTTTCAATGAGAAAACTAAAAATAACTGAACTGAACAGACTAACACAGGAGGATTTCAAAGAAGTAGAAAAAACGCCTTTGGTAGTGGTCTTGGATAATGTCAGAAGCCTTCATAATGTGGGTTCTGTTTTCAGAACTGCCGATGCTTTTTTGATAGAAAAAATTTGCCTTTGCGGAATAACAGCATGTCCTCCTCACGCAGAAATACACAAAACGGCATTGGGCGCTGAAAATACGGTTGAATGGACTTATTGTGAAGATACTTGTGAAATATTAAGAAAATTAAAATCGGAAGGTTACCGGCTTTTGGCAATCGAACAGGCGGAAGGCAGCATTTTATTAAACGATTTTATTCCAAATAAACAAGAAAAATATGCGGTCGTGTTCGGCAACGAAGTGAAAGGTGTTTTGCAGGAAGCTATCGACCTTTGCGATGCTTGTATTGAAATTCCACAATTCGGAACAAAACACTCCTTAAACGTGTCGGTAACTTCCGGCATCGTTATTTGGGATTTTTTTTGCAAATTGAATTTACCTTGATCGGAAAAACCTTAACATTTTTGTAACAAATTCTTCACAAACAGTCAATATTTCCCCTGTACTTTTGCCGGTGAAAACTTAAAAAGGAACATTTATGAAAATCAAATTACAAGTTATCGCTTTATCCCTTATTTGCTTAGTAAGCACAGGATTAAAAGCACAGGAAGTAGAATTAACAGAAACAGAAAAACTTGCACAAAGAACAACTTCACTCGAAAACGCAGTTAAAAAACTGCAAAAGTTCAAAGTATCAGGCTATATCCAAACACAATATCAGTGGGCGGAAGTAGATGCAGATGGAATAAATTTTAAACTACCTAACAGGGCAAATGCTTACGAACAGGCAGAACAAGAAAGCTTTAGCCGTTTTGGCGTTCGTCGCGGACGAATTAAATTTACTTACGAAGACGGATTATTTTCAGGAGTATTTCAGCCTGATTTTACAGAAAGAGGTGTATCTTTTAAAGACGTTTATTTGAATGTAAGGGATCCTTGGACCGGAACAAACGCTTTAAGAGCTGGTATTTTCGATCGTCCTTTCGGACACGAAGTCGCTTATTCTTCTTCTCGTCGCGAATCTCCGGAACGTGCTCGCATCATTCAAACACTCTTTCCCGATGAACGCGATTTAGGTGCGATGTTGGTATTGCAGCCTGCCAAAACATCTCCGTGGAATATCTTGAAATTAGAGGCCGGATTGTTTGCAGGAAACGGTATTCGTCCGGAAATTGATAGCAGAATGGACTTTATCGGACATTTGTCTGTTACAAAGACAATCAAAAAAGACATGGTAATCAGCGGTGGTGTATCTGCTTATTTGGGTGGGGTGTTCCAAGGCACAGATAATGTTTATGTAATGGAAAACAATATTTGGAAATTAGATGTGACAGATGGTTATGGGAAATTTGCTCAACGTAATTATTTCGGTGTTGATGCTCAATTTAGTACTACAACATGTGCCGGTTTAACACAACTTCGTGGGGAATATATTTTTGGGAAAAATCCGGGAAATATAGATGGTGCATATGATTTTAAATTAACAGCTCTTCCTGCCGGTGACACATATATGCGCAACATCTCTGGCGGTTATGTTATCTTAACACAAGAATTGGGTAAATTGCCTCTCACGTTTGTAGCAAAATATGATTGGTATGATCCTAATACCAATATTGCAGGAAACAATATCACCAACAAAGGTGAAATCTTGATGTCAAACATTGGTTTGGGTTTATTTTGGGATATTGATTCGGCACTTAGACTGACAGCTTATTACGATATTGTGAAAAACGAAACCTCTGAAAATGTAACCGGATGGAAAGAAGATCGCAAAGACAATGTATTCACTTTGCGTTTACAATATAAGTTTTAATTAAATTTATTTCTTACCTTAGCGGCATTCTATAAAAGAAAACATTTGTGAATGCGTCATCTGTAATATTAACCACTGAAATTATATACGTTATAACTGCATTGTTCATCGTTTTTGTGGTGATTTCGGGAAACCGGAACCCTATAAAAACGATGTCATGGGTTTTATTGCTCCTGTTTGTCCCCATCGCCGGGATTATTGTCTACTATTTTTTCGGACAAGATACTCGCAAACTCCGCGTTATCTCAAGAAAACGTTATCGTCTGTTGAAAAAACGGTCGTACGAACCATTGATAATTCAAAACAAAGAAAATATATTGCGACCGGAATACGCACCTCTCGTAAAATTGCTCAACAACAATAATGATTCCTCCTTGATGCAAGGGAGTAAAATAGATTTTTTCACTTCCGGAGAAAAAAAGTTTGAAACCCTAATCGAAGACTTGGAAAATGCGAAGCATCATATTCACTTTCAATATTATATTTTCGAAAATGACGAAATTGGTGGAAAAATCAAATCTATCCTGATGCGAAAAGTTTCCGAAGGCGTTGAAGTGCGCGTGATATATGATGATGTGGCCAACTGGAAAAAAAAGAGGCGTTTCTATGGTGAAATGAAAAATGCCGGAGTGGAAATCACAGCTTATCTGCAAGTACGTTTCCCGTTTTTTACCAGTAAAGTGAATTACCGTAACCACAGGAAAATTGTTGTTATTGATGGTAAAATCGGATACATTGGCGGAATGAATGTGGCCGACCGCTATTTAAAAAATACTTGGAAAGATATGCACTTACGCATCATCGGTAGGGGAGTACTTGCCCTGCAATCGGCATTTCTCATTGATTGGGTATCTTCCGGAAAACCTTTATTAAACGAAAAAGTATATTTCCCGGAAACACCGGTGATAACAGACAATATTCTTCAAATAGTAACCGGAGGCCCGATAAATCCGTGGCGCACTTTATTGCAGGCAACGCTCCATATTCTTTCAAATGCAAAGAAATATGTCTACATTCAAACGCCTTATTTTCTTCCGACCGATGCTCTTTTACAGATTTTGCAGTCGACAGCTTTAAGTGGTGTTGATGTACGCCTGATGGTTCCTCACAAAGCAGATGTTCATTTTGTAGGTATTGCTGCGCGTTCTTATTTTGCCGACATCATGTATGCCGGAGTAAAAATATACTTGTACAACCCGGCTTTTTTACATGCAAAAATGATGGTTGTTGATGACTTTTTAACTGTTATCGGTTCTGCCAATATGGATTTTCGCAGCTTTGAACACAATTTCGAAGTAAACGCATATCTGTATGATAAAGAAATTACCGAGAAAATGAAACTTTTATTTTTGGAAGATCAACAAAATTGTAAACAAATAACATTAAAAAAGTGGAAGAAACGATCTCGTATCGAAAAAATCAAAGAATCGGTAACGAGGGTGTTTTCACCGCTATTATAAAATGAATTGGAATAAACTTTTGTCGGACAAACGTTTCGGCATGGAACAATATCACGAAAAACGTAAACACGAACGAACTGATTTTCAGCGTGATTACGACCGTCTGATTTTTTCGGCTCCATTCAGGAGATTACAAAACAAAACGCAAGTATTTCCTCTTCCCGGAAGTGTTTTTGTGCATAATCGTTTGACGCACAGCTTAGAAGTCGCATGTGTAGGACGTTCGCTCGGAGAAAAAATCGGACGTGAATTATACGTGAAATATGGCTCTGAAAATCCGGCTTTATTGCAAATTGGCTCAATCGTTTCGGCTGCTTGCTTAGCGCACGACTTAGGCAATCCTCCCTTTGGCCATTCCGGAGAAAAAGCTATCTCGAATTATTTTTCAACAGGGAAAGGTTCCGATTTCATCGAAAAAATGAAAGCAGAAGGTTCTCGCTTTTCAGACTTTCTGAGTTTTGAAGGAAACGCCAACTCGCTCCGGTTGCTGACCCATCAATTCAATGGGCGCAGACTGGGAGGTTTCGCAATGACTTATTCCACCTTGGCATCCATTGTTAAATATCCATACGCCTCAACGTTGGCCGGGAAAAAAGGAAAATTCGGTTTTTTCGTTTCGGAAGAAAAAGGCTATCAAAAAATTGCAGATGAATTAGGAATAATCAAGCAACAAGAAGAACCACTTCAATTTTGCCGTTATCCATTGGTTTATTTAGTCGAGGCTGCCGATGATATTTGTTATCAAATCATGGATATAGAAGACGCTTACAAACTCAAAATCATATCCATTCAAGATTGTAAAGACCTGCTAATGAATTTCCTCACACCGGAAAAACAAGACAGAACTAAAAAGATAATGGATATGGTTAGCGATGAGAACGAACAAATCGCTTATTTGCGTTCTTCAGTCATCGGTAAATTAATCGACGAATGTTCGGAAGTTTTCCTTGCCAATGAACCCTATATTCTGGCCGGAAATTTTTCTTCTCCTTTGATAAAAAACATACAAAATCCTGCGCTAAATGCTTATGAAACCTGCTCGGAATTGGCATTCAAAAAAATCTATCGCTCACAAGATGTATTGGATGTCGAATTGGCGGGTTACAGAATCATCAACTTCTTGTTAGATTGCCTGTTGGAGGCTGTCGAAACTCCGGGAAATGCCTATTCCAAATTATTGATTGGCCGAATACCTGAACAATATGAAACCGGTTCTAAAGATACTTATACCAAAGTACAATCGGTAATTGACTACATTTCAGGGATGACTGATATTTATGCGCTGGATTTATATCAAAAAATAACCGGAATGAATTTGCCGGCATTGTAATATGATACGAAATATTTTACATTATTTTTGGACTATCTTGTTCGTATTTGTATTAACGAACTGTGTTAACAAAAACGATAACAAACAAATAGAGGTCAATTCAACTGCATCAATTCAATACTCTAAAGGTTTTTCTATCAATTATTTCGATAACTACACAGAAGTAATCGTGAAAAATCCATGGGATACAACCAAGATTTTACAAAAATATATTTTGGTTGATAAAACAAAGCCTCAACCGGAAAATCTTCCCGAAGGTACTGTCGTGAAAATTCCGGTAGAAAATATTGCTTGTTTCTACTCCATAGACGCATCTATCATTCAATCTTTGGGAGATGAACACAAAATAAAAGCCATCGCTGAAACACAATATGTAAAATTACCATTTCTTGTTGCCGGCTTGAAAGAAGGAAAAATAGCTGATATTGGAAATTCTAAGTCGTTGAATATTGAACGCTTAATGGACATTTCTCCCGATATAATTATCGTTTCCTCATTGGGGTCCGGAAATCTCGAAACAACCGGAATCGTCATTGTCGAAAATATGGCAGATAAAGAGGAGACACCTTTAGGTCGTGCCGAATGGATTCGCTTTATAGCCGCCTTCCTGCAAAAAGACGAAGAGGCAGAAACGATTATGAACGACATTGCCGATCGCTATTCTCAATTAGTAGAAAAAGTAAAAACTGTGGATTTTCGTCCGACGGTTTTTTGTGAAAGGAAATACGGCCAAGTTTGGTGGATTCCGGGAGGAAATAGCTATATGGCGCATTTCCTTAAAGATGCCGGAGCCGATTATACTTGGAAAGAAACTCCAGAAACCGGCTCTTTGGAATTTAGTTTTGAAACCATTTACGATAAAGCAGAAAATGCCGATTACTGGCTCATTCGTTCCGGAAACGATATAACCTATCAAGATTTAAAGAAGGAATTTGAGCCATACAGCTATTTCAAAGCATGGAAAGAAAAACAGATCATTCTTTCCAACACGATAAAAAATGACTATTACGAAACCGGGATGATAAATCCTGATTGGGTATTGGCCGATTTAATTTATATTTTTCATCCCGAATTGGGAATACAAGAGAGAGACGGAACATTTTTCAAAATTATGCAAGAATGACTTTTAAGTGCGTAAATGTTAAGTATTTGTAAATCTAAAATAAAAAATATATATTTGCACTATTGAAAGAACATAAGTATAAATTAAAGATGGAGGATTTTTAAATGAAGAAGTATTTTTTCAAATTTTTTATTATGGTGGCTGCCATTGGATTTTTGGCAACCTCCTGTAGCGAAAACCCAATCGACACTATCTCTACTGTTGTTGATGTAACGGTAAGTCCTGCAACATCGAGTGTCGAAAGAGGTAAAATGCAAGCCTTTACCGCAACGGTTAGCGGAACAAATAGTCCGGCACAAACCGTTACATGGTCGATTGTTGAGACAAATAAAAAAGAAGCAACATTCATTAATGACGGAGGAATACTTACTATATCTTCTGTTGAGAGTCTTCCTTCGCTTACTGTGAAGGCAACATCTACAGTAGACAATACAAAGAGTGGAACTGCAATTATTACTATTACAGGTACTATTACCGAACCGGATCCGGAACCGGAAGAACCTGAAGGCTTAACTGCCACGCAAGTAGTGAATGATATCAAGGTCGGTTGGAATTTGGGGAACACATTAGATGCCAACTCCAACCTTGGTGCCGGTGCCACCGTTTTGCAATTAGAAACAACATGGGTTAAGACGCAGACGACAAAAGCGAATATTGATGCGCTAAAGGATGCAGGCTTTAACGCAATCAGAATCCCTGTTTCGTGGGCTAAATGCGCTGATGCAAACTATAACATTCGTGCAGATTGGATGGCAAGAGTTAAAGAAATTGTCGATTATGCAGTTGCTAACGATATGTATATTATTTTGAATACTCATCACGACGAACATATTTTTCATTTTGGAAAAGTTCCGTCGGGAACAACAGATAAAACTACACCTAAGCCTGTTGCTCAAGCTCTTACTCCTGAGGAAAAGGAAGAATCTCTGAAAACATTCAAAAAGATTTGGGAACAAATTGCCAAAACATTCAAAGATTATGACGAAAAATTGATTTTTGAGGGATTAAACGAACCAAGAACCCCCAATAGTGCAAGTGAATGGATTGGCGGAACTCCCGAAGAACGTAACAATCTTAATGCCCATTATCAGGCTTTTGTTGATGTAGTAAGAGCAAGTGGCGGAAATAATAGGAAACGTGTGTTGATGGTAAATCCATACGCTGCCTCTAAAGAATTGGTTGCAATAAACGCTTTGAAAATTCCTAAGGATGTCATGAAAGAAAAAATTATTGTTTCTATTCATGCTTATGAGCCTTATGATTTTGCTTTGAGTACCAATGTGGCGTTTAATAAGTGGGACAAGAATAATTCGTCAGATGTCAGCAAGGTTAAAGTTCCGATTGACCGTGCTTATGACGCATTTGTCAAGAAAGGGATTCCTGTTATCCTCGGCGAATTTGGAGCAATGAATAAGAACAATACTGAAGCTAGGGCCGAATGGGCGAAATACTCTGTAGACTACGCCAAGAGCAAAAGCATACCTTATTTTTGGTGGGATAACTGTAATTTCGACGGAGGTGGCGAAACATTTGGCTTACTCGACAGAAAGACGAATACTTTTCCTTTCCCTGAAATTATTAAAGCATTGACAGGTGTAACCGTTGCTGGTCCAGATCCATCAACAACAGTTATTACTCTTAATCCGAATGCTCCATACGGCTGGCAGTCGTATTACGAATCGTTGAACGCATGGTATGGAAACAAAATAGAAGCGGGCGATGTAATTACTTTCACTTACTCATTCAAATCGAATGTGGCAATGGATCATTTGGAAATTGCTCTTATTGATGCCAGTCCGGCAGTAAATTGGTGGTCGGAACTTTCGGAGTTTGTGAAAATCGAGGAAAATATTGTGGCAAATACCGAGTATAGCGGCACTGCAGTTTTAACTGCCACCAAGTCGTCATCCGGAACATCAGCTGCTGCAAACAGATTAGCATTCGCTACAAATACAACTCCGACAAGTGGACCGACCCTAACTTTTACGACTTTCTCGATTGTAAAGAATTTAGGAAAATAAAAATATTTTACTCAAAAATATTAACCTTATAGGACACATAGAAAATATATAAAACCTATGTGTCCTATTGTGTTTAGCAAATGAAAAAAGAAAAAGCAATTTACGCAGGTATATTAGTTTTAATTGTAGTATTATTTTTTGCCAATTTGTTTTACGGTGCGGTTTCGATTCCGTCCAATAAAATAATAGATATTCTTTTCGGACGAGAAGTAGAACGGCAAGCGTGGACAAACATTATACTGCAATCACGTTTACCTCAGGCGTTTGTAGCATTATTGGCAGGTGCCTCTTTGGCTGTCTGCGGATTAATGCTACAAACGCTTTTTCAAAATCCCTTAGCCGGTCCTTCCATTCTCGGCATCAGCGATGGCGCTAATTTGGGTGTTGCTGTAACTATGCTTTGTTTCGGTGGAAATATCGGATTTGGAAATATATCCCTCGGCAATAATTTATCAATCGTATTTTCTGCATTAGCTGGTGCATTGATTATGTTAGGATTGATCATTTATTTTTCTACCAAAGTCAAAAACTCAGTTATGATTCTGATTATCGGTATGATGATGGGATATTTGGCCTCTTCCGGAATTGCTATCCTCAATTTTTCCGCCACTGCCGAAGGAGTCCGTTCATTCGTTATGTGGGGAATGGGGAATTTTTCAGGAGTAGCATTGAAACAAATTCCGTTTTTTGCAAGTGTAATTGTTATCGGATTAATTCTTTCCATCTTACTGATAAAACCTTTAAACGCTTTGCTATTAGGCGAAAGATATGCTGCCAATTTGGGAATACATATCACCCGTTCCCGTTTGCTGATTTTGTTATGCACAGGTTTACTTACCGGAACAGTTACCGCTTTTTGTGGCCCCATTAGTTTTATCGGATTAGCAGTTCCTCATATTGCCCGTTTGCTGCTGGGAACTTCCAATAACAAACAATTGGTGCCTATAACTCTATTGTTAGGAAGTGTCGTTGCTTTATTATGCAATATAATGACTATTTTACCCTTTTCGGAAAAAGTATTGCCACTTAATGCCATCACTCCTTTAATAGGTGCCCCTGTGATTATATATGTGATTATTAACCGGAAGAATATTCAGTATTTCAATTAACATGATGCCTATAAATGGAATTAATTACTGACAGAACAATTTTAATCCCAATTAGCATAGAAATAATTGATGCAGTTTCAAATGGGACTCTAAATGAATATTATCATAATGAAGAATGGCCTGAAAATGATTTAAAAGAAGCTTTTCCTGTGTTTAAAGAATTATTAAAGGAAAATGGAATTGATGGATTTAATCTGTGGTTAATAGTTGACAAGAAAAACAACCAGATAATCGGAAGTGCCGGATATATTGGAAGACCGGATAATGAAGGAAATATTGAAATAGGATTTGGAATTATACCAAGTAAAAGAAAAAGTGGCTTCTGTAATGAATCTGTAAAAGCATTAATAGAATGGGGATTGAGTCATGATGAAGTCATAAGTATTATAGCACAGTGTGGTAAATCGAATATAGCTTCAAAAAAGACAATAATAAAATTAGGGTTTGAGTATATTGGTGAAGAAGATGATTTATTGACTTGGAAATATGAAAGACACTAATATCGACATACAAAACTTAAGCATAGGTTATTTCCTGAAACACAGAAAGCAAAAGTTGATTAAAAGCAATATCAACCAAAAGCTTTATAAGGGAGAAGTAACTTGTCTGCTCGGTGCTAACGGCTCCGGAAAATCGACTTTATTACGCACATTGGCAGGGTTCCAACCTTCTCTCGGAGGAGAAATTTTATATAATGAGAAACCTATCAACAGTTATTCCGATTCTGAACGCTCTCTGTTGATTGGCTTGGTATTAACCGATAAGATTTTCGCCGGAGGTATCAGCGTTTTTGATTTGGTTTCTTTAGGAAGACATCCGCACACAGGTTTTTTCGGCTCATTGAAAAAACACGACAAAGAGATTATCTTCGACTCAATGGAGAAAGTCGGAATTTCACATAAAGCAGATGCTTACGTTTCGGAATTGAGCGATGGAGAGCGACAAAAAGCAATGATTGCCAAAGCCTTGGCACAAGAATGTCCGATTATTTTATTGGATGAACCAACGGCATTTTTAGATATAAATAGCCGCATCGAAATGATGTATTTGTTAAAAGAATTAGCCTCAAAAGAACAAAAAAGCATATTGCTTTCAACGCACGATATTGAAACAGCTATTCGCTTGGGTGACCGTTTTTGGCTAATGGATAAAAATCTGCCCTTTACTTCGGGAACACCCGAAGATTTAATTATCAACGATGTTCTTTCTCAATTTTTCGATAAAATTCAATTTGATAAACAAACCGGGGCTTTACAAATCTGTTACAAACCGACCGTAGACCGTGGGCTGTCACCCACGGCTATAAACATTTAACCGCTACGCGGTATCTCTGCTGTATTAATACGAAATATTTCCTAACTTTTTAATAGATAATGCTTTCGTTCCAGCAGAAAATAATTCGTTTACCTCTTTGGCAGTTAGCTGCATTGCCGGTTGGAATAAATCCGAGTTCATGTAATTAATAACACCGGCATACAATTGGCGGGCTTCCGGATATACCTCCAGTTTTTCTAAGTCCGACATGCAAATTAATAACTTTCCTTTCCCAACGGCAAACTCCATGATTAAACCTAATTTGTGATTACGCTCAATGTTGTCAATCACTTGTACAATCGGCCGGTAATTTTCTGGCAAACGGTCGAGAATCAATGGCCGACTGGCTTTCACCATCAGAAACCATTGCCAATTGGTGTGAAAATTAGTTGGAAAATCTGCAAAAATAGGGTGTTGCGGATTCATTAATAACCCCAATGTTCCCGGAGAAATTGGTTTTTTAACCCATTCGCAAATCGACTTAAACATCCGGTAGTTCCAATAATCGGTTTGGAACAATCCGCCTACCGTCACATCAGGATATTGTTCTACTGCCGGGAACCACAGTATATTTGTTCCATTTTCGAGTTTAGACAAGGTTATAGCATCCATTTTATGCACAATCTCAAATTGTTTAACCGGTTGTATCTCCACTTTTTTGGGATAAATCCATAAGTCGTAATTATTCCGGTAAGGAGTTCCCGGAATGAATAACTCTAAAGTAGCCTTTGTCGCTTTATCAACAGATGCCAAACCGGATGTGATTGTTCCCACTTCGGTTAATTCTCCTTGATGGCTATTCAAGTTAAATTTGCCGCTGTTTATTATTTTATCGCCATTTTTTAAAGACCAATTCAACGATTTTTTCGTGAAGGGAGTGGCGCCATAATTGGCTAACTTCACCTTTCCTGAAAGCTGTTCATTGTTTGTCCAGCAAAATTTCTCCGTTTCAAACAATGGAACCACTTCGCAACAAAATTGTCGCCATTCTTCGGGAGAAATCAAGCCCTTGGAATCCATAAAAACATCTAACATACCAACATAAGCAGAACCTTGTCCGGGATAATCTTGCAAATCAAGCAATTGAAATCCTGCTAAATCGGGAGTTCGCAAATCCATTTCAATATCTGCACGATAAAGCAATGCAGCCCACTTGCCCGACGCGAGGAAAAAATCATACGCTTGTTCTTCCATACCTGCGTCTTTTAATCGTTGCCTGAAAATCTCCAAATTCCAAGGTTTTAGAACACCGGTGTATTTAGGAATTTGATTGTAATCGGGATAAACCTGAAATTGTCCGGTTTCGTGACTGATAACCGGTATGTCGGACTGCGCCACGCCCGAAGAAAAATTCATCAGACTGTTGGGATAAGTATGATTGATATACCCTCCATCTTCAGCATCGGCAAAAGAAAACGAACCACGCACATGAGAGGCAAAAGGATTGGCATCATCATGTCGCACACGACAAGTTGTATAATAATCCTCTTCCGGTTGCGGACCTGCAAATCCCAGAAAATTATTAGAGCCGCAGGCAAACAAGAGGCGATTTTCCTTTTCTCTGAGATATTGAACAAAATCGGAAATTACTTCCTGGTCGCCCGAAAGTTCGTTGCCCAAAGCAAACATAACAAATGAGGCATGATTACCGTATGCTTGGAAAATATTAGAACCTTCTTTTTGCAAAAAAACATTCAATTCTTCATTTTCTCTTGTCAATTGTCCCCAAATAGGCAATTCGGGTTGTAAGTAAATTCCTTCTATATCAGCCGCTTCAAAACAAGCTTTGGGCGGACACCAAGAGTGAAACCGGAAATGATTGATACCATACGATTTAGCAACTTGAAAATAATGTTGCCAAGTTTCCACGTCCATAGCCGTGTGTGCGGTCAGGGGAAATACACAAGCATCATGTTTCCCTCGCAAAAAAGTAACTTGGTCATTGATAGTAAAATACTTTCCTTTAACGTTGAAATCACGCATTCCGAAGTTAACCGATTGATAATCTGTTCCTTTGTCTGTTTCCAAAGAGACAGATAATTTGTATAAGGTTGGTGAAAATTCGCTCCACAATTTCATATTATCGCTCAATGGTAACTCAAAAACAGCACTTCCGGCTGACAAATCAACCGGTTGCTTTTCTATTTTAGTAAGATGTTTTTCAGAAGTATTCCATGTTTTTGCCTGAAAAGAAAGGTTTCCGGATTTTAATTCAGGGTCGCTGTTTTTCCATATTACTTTTACTGTCGCCGATTTTTTATTTACATCAGGATAGACTTGTATCTCTTGGATGTAACAATTTTCCGAACATTCGAGAAAAAAATCTCCGATAATGCCATTCCAGTTGGTTTGAGTATCTCGAACGTATGCGTGTGAACTGTGCGTCACTTGTTCAGGAACGCCACTGCTGTTATCCACTTCGATTCTCAAGGTATATTTTCCAGATGTAAGATAGTTGGTAAGGTCATACCATTGAGGAGTTGAAATGTCGTTAGATTCTCCGACTTTTACGTCATTAATCCACACGGTGGTTGGTTTTGTCCGCTCCATGCAAAGCCTGATTTGCTTTCCTTGCCATGTTTCCGGAATTTCGATTTGTTTGGTATAAAGGGCTTTTCCCTCAAAATAATACTCTTGAGATAAAAATCCTGTTTCGTCTTTTTTCTCGTTTCGAATACCTTTTCTATTGGTAGAAGTTGTTCCGGGCAAATACAACGAATCTCCCGACGGAGCAACCGAATTGAACGAATAAGACCAGTTTCCACTCAAGTCAATACGACTTCGCTGCTGCTCAGGCATGGTTTTATTACATGCGGAAAACATCACAATGGTCAAAATTAAAATTGCAATTTTTGTTCTCATATGACGATATTATTTTTTATAAATTGAACTTATTCGGCATTTAAGTGTTTAAAAGAAAAGCTTGTTTTGAACAAAAGTACTATTTTTGTATTACATTTTAAGAGGATTTTCGTAAAAAACGATAAAACGATATGAATATGATTAGTAATATCCCATTCGATCCGGAGAAAAAACGAGTTGTTATCGTAGGTGGAGGTTTTGGGGGACTTGAACTTGCCGGTAAGTTGAATCCCAAATACTTTCAAATCATTTTATTGGACAAAAATAATTATTACCAGTTTCAACCATTGCTGTATCAAGTGGCAATAACCGGTCTCGAAGAAAGTTCGATTGCCTATCCGTTTCGTAAGAATTTTCAGAAGAAACAGATTCATTTCAGGATGTGCGGGTTAACACGGGTTATCCCAGAAGAAAATATGATAGAAACGACAATCGGAAACCTGACGTATGATTACTTGGTACTTGCTTGTGGCTGTGATACTAATTTTTTTGGAAATAATGAGTTGAAAGATACTACACTCACATTGAAGTCGGTTTCCGAAGCCATTTTTTTACGAAATCATATTTTACAGAGTTTTGAAGATGCAACAGTTACAGAAGATGTCGATGAACTGAAAAAATTATTAACATTTGTCATTGTCGGTGGAGGAGCTACCGGAGTCGAGTCGGCTGGAGCTTTGGCCGATTTGAAAAATTTTGTATTACCCAAAGATTATCCTGAAATTGATTTTTCGAAAATGGAGATTCGATTGATAGATGCCTCTCCACGTTTGCTTGTCGGCATGTCGGAACATGCATCATTCCACACCGCAGAAATACTGAAAAAAAGAGGGGTAATTATCCATCAGGGTGTTTCGGTTTCTTCGTGTGAAAACGATATAATTACAATCAGTGACGGAACGACATTACATTCTAAAAATGTGCTTTGGGTTGCCGGAATAAGAGGTATTATATTAGAAGGGTTGAACCTTGAAAACTACGGGAAAGGGGATCGAATTATCGTAAACGAATATTGCCAAATAAACGGCTCTGAAAATATTTTTGCGATAGGAGATGCCGCCATCATGCAAACTCCTGATTATCCTAACGGACATCCGCAAATGGCTCAAGGGGCTATCCAAATGGCCAATTTAATGGGCAAGAACCTTGAAAAAATAATAAAAGGCCAACAACCTGATAAATTTCAATATAAAGATAAAGGCTCATTGGCAACGATTGGCCGGAATGCGGCAGTTGCCGACATCGGCAAATTGGAATGTAGCGGCAGAGTTGCTTGGTGGCTATGGCTTTGGGTGCATATTTTTGCAATACTAGGCGTGAAAAATAAAATTTTAGTTATGCTCAATTGGGCATGGAATTATGTTACTTATGATATATCTCTCAGGTTATTGATTCGTCCCATTCGACCGAAATGCGAATAAAAACCTGTTCATATAATTAGCTGAAAAAGATTTAATAAAAAATCATATATTTGTAGTCTGGTGAAAATAATTTTCAATATGCGTCGTATTTTTATTGTTCTTTTGATTTTGACTTTCCCGTTTTCCGGTTTTTCTCAACCGGCCGGAATTCCTGTTTGGCCTAACGGTGCCCCCAATAGCAATGGTATTACCACGCCTGAAGTGAAAATGGAAGGTGGCCGTGTTGCCGATGTTTCAGAGGCACAAATGTTTGTTTACTTGCCGAAAAGTGTTAAGCCAACTCCGGCTGTAATTATTTGCCCGGGAGGCGGTTATGGACGATTAGCCATGCAACAAGAGGGACACGAATTTGCCCGTTGGCTCAATGAGCAAGGCATTGCCGCCATTGTACTTAAATACCGTATGCCTAACGGTCACCATGATGTGCCTCTAAGCGATGTACAGCAAACTTTACGCACCGTTCGTTGGTTATCTCCAACGTGGAATATTGACTCCAAGAAGATTGGTGTTGTGGGATTTTCGGCAGGTGGACATTTAGCTTCAACTGCTGCGACACATTTTGTGGATAACGCTACCCGTCCCGATTTTGCTGTGCTATTTTATCCTGTAGTGAGCATGGATAAAAACATTACGCACAGCGGCTCACGTCAAGGACTACTTGGCAAAAAACCAAGTCCCGAAATGGTAAATCAATATAGCAACGAGTTGCGCGTAACGCCACAAACTCCTCCGACTTTAATTTTTCATAGCGACGACGACGAGGTAGTTTCTGTACGCAATAGTACTGATTTTTATGCTGCACTCAAGCAAAATAACATTCCTTCGTCTATGCACATTTTCCCAACAGGCGGACATGGTTGGGGTATGCGGAAAGATTTTGCATACGATAAAGAGTGGAAAGAGTTGTTTGTGAAATGGTTAAAGATCAATAGTTCTACTGGAGAAAATACTGTTGCATCTCGTAATATTGAGGCGTTGAACACATTTGTCAAAGAAAATCAGTATTTTTTTAGTCTTGGTTTCATATTTAACGAATATGCAAATGAAGATTTAATAATATCGTATATGCCACACAATCACCAAACCTCAACTTTGCGAGGATTTGCCATCATTCGTAATGGAGTGGTGTATAATACATCTTTTAATATTCCTAAGGTTGGTGGTAATGGAAAAGAAGTACAGTGTATATGGAATGGAGATTACGTTACAGTTGCTATAACCGGTAGTTACAATGACGAATCTACAGGACTTTACGGTTTTCAGATAAATAATGAGAATTTATCTCAACCCGCTGTAAAGCTATGGCAAAATACAGACTACGAACTAAGATGGTTAAGGATTTACCCATTTAGCGAAAAGGTAAACGGAAATTACTATTTTGCAGGAGAACGCAACTATACTTACTGCTCATCTTATAGATGCAATATGGCTACAGGAGAAGTGTTGTTTACGGATGATGTACAAGTGTTTCGTGCTTTTTTACCTGTTGTTTATGCAAACGGCAATTACTATGGTGCTTGTTTGGCCGGAGGAACTGGCAAGATTTGTGTTGCCCGCGCCACGCAGTATTACAACAATACTAATTCTAATACCCAATGTTTAAATTCTCCGGATATGACAGCTTGGACACCGGTTCGTGCTTTTGACTTCGAAAAAAAGCGGAGCGTAATGACTGTAAAAGTTGACCAACTGTATTATCCTGTATTTTTAAACAATGCGATGGTAGACATGTCTGTCCCCGGAATTGTAAATACTAATGTATGTAAGTATAAAGGCAAGTGCTACCTGATGTCCGATGACTCAATGCAACTTATTGAAACAAACGATGTTTCATATCTATTTGATGATAAATATGTTACGCCTCCAAATTAGTTCGTTTCTTCTTGCTCTTTCTTTCTAAGTATATTGATGTTGTAGATAACGATTTTGACATTTTCTTTTTGAGGAGGGATATGTATAGAGCCAAAAAGATGTGTAGGATTATTCGTTATTGAATCTAACGGAGGGAGAGAAATCGTAAATAATCCATTGTCTGTTATTGTTTTTCTCTCTATGAAAACAGTATCGGGAAATATGATTCCGAGAGTAACCAAAGGTGTTATGGTTGAGTCGGGAATACCTAATACATTAAATGCAAACTCGTAATATTCTTTCGGTGATAATTGAATTGTATCTAAATTTAGATTGAAGTCGACCATGTTCTTTCCGGGTAAAGAAGTCAGAATAACAGGCGTAGTTCCGTTCCAAACATAAACTTGATTCAAATCGGAAAGGGCTGCTTGCTTTTGTTGAAGTTCTATTTCTGTATTGATATTTTCCGCAAGAGTGGCATATCTTTTAGTCAAATTGTCGTATACGATCAAATATTTATCTAAATTCCGGCCATACCATACAAGAGAAGTGTCGAATTGCTCTTGTGTAATTCCGTGTTTTTTAAATATACCGGCATATAATTCTTGCTTTTTTTCGTCGTTTCGAAAATCGCGGTAATTATCGCTAATCGTAGCTTCGGCAAGATGGATGTCGAAAAGAACATCTTCCATCTTCTTCTCTGACAATACTTTTTTACCGCAAGCGCTTAAAAGAAGTACAAACAAAAGAGTCGATATAAAAATCCGCTGTTTAAGCATCTTTTTTGGGAGATTCAAGTTCTTTGGCCAATGTTTTTCTGTAAAACAAGAAAAGGATAGCTACTCCTACACTAATTGCCGAATCGGCCAAGTTGAAAATCGGACTAAAAAAAACAAAATCGTTTCCTCCCCAAAACGGTACCCATTTCGGCCATGTGGTATCGATAATCGGAAAGTAAAACATATCTACAACTTTGCCGTGTAACCAAGTGGAATAGCCGCCTCCCGGAGGGAACAAAGTAGCTACTTGTCCATAACTGCTATCGAAAATCACACCATAAAAAATACAATCAATGATATTCCCTACGGCTCCTGCAAATATCAATGCAATGCAAACGATATAGCCGGTAGAAAGTTTTCGTTTAACTATCTGATAAAGATAATAGATAAGGACACAAGATGCTATAATCCTGAAAATAGATAAAAACAGTTTGCCAATCACCTCAATGCCAAAGGCCATTCCGTTATTTTCCGTAAAGTAGATTTTAAACCAACTTGTAATTTCAAAACTTTGGCCGAGATACATGTTGGTTTTTACCCATATCTTCAACGCTTGGTCGGCAATAAGCACCAACAAAACAACAGCAATTGCCCAAAAGCCTTTAGGAAGTTTCATGCAATTATTTCTGGCTCATTTTCGCTTCGATACTCAATGTAGCATGAGGAACAGCACGCAATCTTTCTTTAGGAATCAACTTTCCTGTTTCTCTGCAAATGCCGTAAGTTTTATTTTCGATACGAACCAAAGCTGCTTGTAGACTTTGGATGAATTTCATCTGACGTTGAGCCAAACGACCGGCCTCTTCTTTGGAAAGTGTAGCAGCGCCTTCTTCTAACACCTTGAATGTTGGGGAAGTATCTGTTACATCATTGCCATCGGCATTCATTATCGTTGCTTTCAATAAATCATAATCGTTTTTAGCTGCCTCTAATTTCTCCAAAATAATGGCGCGGAATTCTTCCAATTCAACATCCGAATATCTCGTTTTTTCGTTCATAACCAGTCAATTTAAATGGTTTCTATTTTATACAATTGCCCAAAATTAGTATTTATATTCCAACTTTACAAACAAACTCAGACTTTTTCGACCTTTATCAACAGCTTGAAGTCGTCAAAATCTAACTCAATTCCATCTTGAATTTCAGATGATATAACGTTGTCGGCAAGCACTTGGTTTTTAATGTAATCGTTGAATTCTTCAACAGCCTCATTAACAGCTTCATCGGGTTGAATCGTCACGTTGATTCTATCGACAATTTCAAAACCGTTTGATTTACGGATATTTTGAATGCGGTTTACCAACTCGCGGGCAATTCCTTCTTTTCGCAATTCGTCGGTAATCGTGATATCTAATGCGACAGTCAATTTACCTTCGTTAGCAACCAACCAGCCGGGAATATCTTCCGAAACAATTTCTACATCAGATAAAATAATTTCGGCAGATTCGTTTCCGACTTGCAAATTGAATTGGCCGTTTTGTTCTAACTGCAAAATCTGTGCTTGAGACATTTCTGCTATTTGAGCAGCCAAGTCTTTCATTATTTTACCGTAACGCGGACCTAATTTCTTGAAATCCGGCTTGATTTTCTTTACCAAAACGCCATCGGCATTATCTACAAATTTGATTTCCTTGATGTTGACTTCGTTTAAAATCAGTCCCTGCACAGCCTCGATTGCCTCTTTTTGATGCGCATCAAATACTGGAACCATGATTGAAGACAATGGCTGACGAACCTTGATACTTACCTTGCGACGCAATGCCAACACCATAGAAGAAATAGTTTGTGCAATCTGCATTCTTTCTTCTAAATCTTTATTGATTAATGTTTCGTTGCATGCTGGGAAATCTGACAAGTGAACAGAATGTTGTGCTTCGTCATTGCGAGGAACGAAGCAATCTATTTTCCCTATATTTTCCTGGATTGCTTCGCTACCGCTCGCAATGACGCTCTGCGTCAAATCCAAAAATAATTTATCGGCATAAAACGGTGCTATCGGAGCCATTAATTTAGCGACTGTTTCCAAACAGGTATATAATGTTTGATAAGCAGAAAGTTTATCCGCATCCATTTTGCCGCCCCAGAAACGTTTACGGTTGAGGCGAACGTACCAATTGCTCAGGTTGTCGTTTACGAAATCGTTGATAGCGCGTCCGGCACGAGTCGGTTCGTAAGTAGAGTAAAATTCGTCTACTTCTTTGACCAATGTATTTAATAATGACAATATCCAACGGTCGATTTCAGGACGTTCTTCGAATGGAATATCTTGTTCTTTGTATTCGAATCCGTCGACATTGGCATACAATGCAAAGAATGAATAAGTATTATAAAGCGTTCCGAAGAATTTACGACGGGCTTCTTCGATGCCTTCCACATCGAATTTGAGGTTATCCCAAGGCGATGCATTAGTAATCATATACCAGCGCAACGGGTCGGAACCGTATTTTTCAATCGTTTCAAATGGGTCGACAGCATTACCCAAGCGTTTCGACATTTTGTTTCCATTTTTATCCAACACCAAACCATTGGAAACAACTGTTTTGAATGAAACGCTGTCGAAAACCATAGTGGCAATCGCATGGAGTGTGAAGAACCATCCACGGGTTTGGTCAACTCCTTCAGCGATGAAATCAGCAGGGAATATTTCGCCTTTATCGAACGATTCTTTATTTTCGAATGGATAATGGATTTGTGCGTAGGGCATCGCTCCTGAATCGAACCAAACGTCAATAAGGTCTAATTCGCGTTTCATCGGTTTTCCGCTTTCCGACATCAACACAATATCATCGACATACGGACGGTGCAAATCAATATTTTCTACCGCATAGTTTTGAGCAGAATACTCTCCAACTTTAAAATTAACAAACGGATTTTTATCCATAAAACCGGCAGCAATCGACTTGTTGATTTCTTCCATCAATTCGGCAACCGAACCGATACATTTTTCTTCTGTTCCGTCTTCAGTTCTCCAAATCGGGAGTGGAGTTCCCCAATAACGGCTGCGGCTGAGATTCCAGTCTTGCAGGTTTTCGAGCCATTTACCAAAACGACCGGTTCCGGTTGATTGAGGTTTCCAGTTGATTGTATTGTTCAGTTCAATCATTCGCTCACGACAGGCGGTTGTACGGATAAACCAGCTATCCAACGGATAATAAAGTACAGGCTTATCTGTACGCCAACAATGTGGATAATTGTGCGTATGCTTCTCTTTCTTGAATAATAATCCCTGTTCTTGTAACCATATACAAATTTCCAAATCTAAGGAAAAATGATTTTCCGAGATTTGTGTATAGTAAGCGTCTTTCACAAATTTTCCTGCGAAATTTTTATACAATTCTTGAATATTTGTTTTTGCAAAATCGGAGTCTAAATCTTCAATTTTATAAAATTTCCCTGTCAAATCGACCATTGGCACTTGTTTCCCGCTTTTGTCGACAAGTAACATCGGTACGATGCCGTTTTGTTTGGCAACTCGGTCGTCATCAGCACCAAAAGTCGGAGCGATGTGTACAATTCCCGTACCGTCTTCGGTAGTAACAAAATCACCTGTAATTACGCGAAAAGCGTTTCCTTCGGGTTTTACAAATGGAATCAATTGCTCGTATTCAGCACCTGCTAATTCTTTTCCTGAAATTTCTTTGATAATTGTGTAATTTTCAATCTTTTTTTCTCCGAAATATGCAGAAACCCTGTCTTTTGCCAAAATAACAACACACGGCTCGTTTGTAGACGGATTAACGGTCTGTACACAATTATAGATTATATTCGGGCCGACACACAATGCTGTATTTGAAGGCAAAGTCCAAGGCGTAGTTGTCCAAGCGAGGAAATATGCAGATACACAATTGTCAATTGTCAATTTTCCATTGTCAATTAACTTAAACATTGCCACGCAAGTCAAATCTTTCACATCACGATAGCAACCAGGTTGATTCAATTCGTGCGTACTCAATCCTGTTCCGGCGGCCGGAGAATAAGGCTGAATGGTATATCCTTTATAAAGTAAACCTTTTTTGTAAAGTTCTTTGAGTAAGTACCAAAGCGTTTCGATAAATCGGTTGTCGTAAGTGATATACGGATCGTCCATATCCACCCAATATCCCATTTTGCGAGTCAGGTCTTCCCACTCTTTGGTATATTTCATTACATCCTTGCGACAAGCGGCATTGTATTCGGCTACAGAAATTGTTTTGCCAATATCCTCTTTGGTGATTCCCAGTGCTTTTTCAACACCCAATTCAACAGGAAGTCCGTGCGTGTCCCAGCCGGCTTTGCGTTTTACCTGATAACCTTTCATCGTTTTGTAACGACAGAAAATATCTTTAATAGAGCGGGCAATGACGTGGTGAATGCCAGGCATCCCGTTGGCGGAAGGAGGGCCTTCATAAAATACAAACGACGGTGCGCCTTCTCTTATTTCCAAACTTTTGCGGAAGACATCTTCTTTGTCCCAACGCTGCAACACTTCTTTATTGACTTGCGATAAATTAAGATTGTTATATTCGGTGAATCTTTTACTCATATATAAAAAAATTGTGCCTGATATTCTATTGTTTTAAAAAACAGGCACAAAGGTACGAATTTTTTGAAATCATTACACATCGATTTTTGAATAAACTCTTGTATCTTTGCGGAAAATTTTGAAGATATGAATCAAGAAACGATTAAATTAATTGTCAGTACGGGTCTTGTTGTTATAATATATCCCATTATCCGGTATATTGTCTATAAGTTGATAGATAAAGTTGCCAAACTCAATTTATATAACAAAGGTCATTCCAAAATGATAAAGAAAACGCTCAATGTACTGATTGTATTTTGTATAGCCACTATTTTGATTAGTATATGGGGTGTTGATACAAAAAATTTATTATTGGCTTTATCTTCCGTATTTGCCGTTATTGGAGTCGCTTTTTTTGCGCAATGGTCTATTCTCAGCAATGTAACGGCAAGTATAGTTATATTCTTTTCTTTGCATTTTAGAATAGGAGATAAGATAAAGATTCACGATAAAGACTTTCCGATAGAAGCTACAATAAAAGATTTAAAAGCATTTTATGTTTATTTAGAAACCGATTCCGGAGAAAAAATTGCCTATCCTAATAATCTGATTCTACAAAAAGGGATTTCTCTTTGCTCTTAACAAATAAACGCTTACTTTTGTAAAAATTTTGAGAAAAAGCGTTTAACTGCTCTCGTGCTACATAAAAGTCGAAAATAAAAAAAGGAACACGATGAAAACAGGTGAATGCCTTCCGCTAAATGGCGGTGGGTGTTGTTTCTGTTCGTGTTCCAGGGCTTCGACTCCCTTTGTAGCGATAGGATAGTGCCCTACCGCTTTTTTTACTTTAAAATGGCTTGTAAGTAGGGCCAAGCCGAAACATTAATTATGCAATACCAAATTAACTTTAATTCTTCTTTCAAGCCTAAATGTAAAATTATTATGATGCAGGCATCTTCAATTTTGGGTTGTGACAAAGCAATTGTCAAAAAAAACTTTCCCCATCACAACATCAACATTATTCCCGATCCTCTAAATTCAGATAAGGAACTAATGGAAATAAGGCTCAAAGATGCAACTGTAACTTATGTAATAAATAACCAGGATATTTGTAGTACTGGATATTTGTTCTTGGACGATATATCGGACTTGAAAAGATATTTGAACATCTGTAATAAATACTTCAAAACCGTAGCGCAAGATTCTTGGAAATATAAAAATTGTGGTATTGAATTACAACAAGAAGGCACTGACTTCTATTTTATATTTCAATATATCTAAGTTATTCTTTCACACTCCTTTTGCTTTTAATTTCTATTAATTGCATCATTTATTATGCAAAGATAGTTTATTTTTTGAATAATCCATCTTTTTTAATTAAAAATTTTATCAACAATTGCAATTTTACTTAAAAGAAGGAAAAGGTTGCTTTCAAGAGTTGTGACATTGAATAAATCCGGAACGGATTCAATATGGGTAGCCGGATGTGAAACGTCCGGAAAAGAGATAAGTGAATTGTGTAACCAAGTGGCGAAGTCCTGAAATATTATTTGATTAATATGACATAAAAATTTCGAGGCTTCGCCACTTAGGTGTAGTTTGTTCGATTTATTTCCGGACGTTTCACATCCGGCT